>NZ_JBXAGJ010000011.1:0-187881 GCF_058794035.1 Roseateles sp. GW835-FHT13E02 | reverse complement strand
TTGTCTTTTCTGTCCTTGCCTCCCCCTCCCCCCCCCCCCCCCCCCCCCCCCCCCCACCACCGCAAGCCGTGAGCCCGGTACCGAGGACGGGCGCCGCGCCCAGGCCGAGGAGGGACTGCACAAACTCCCGGCGTGGCAGGCGTGATTTCATGGGGGGCTTGTCCAATTCAGGCGGGTGAGCGAGGTACGTGCTTGGCGTGTTCGCGGGGCTTGATGCGTTGGCGTGAGGTGAAGCGCTTGCGGGCTACGCCTCAGTGCTTGAGAGCTTCGGCAATGGACTCGGCCCAGAGCTGTGCCGCAGCCTCTTGGCCAGCGCCCGAAAAGTGGCAGCCATCGCGTCGCAGCGAGATGTCGGTCAATGTGTCTGTATCCGGTCCCAGGCGCAGTTGGGCGTGGGCTTTGCTCAAGGCCAGCAGTGCCGCACGGATCGCCACCGGACCCTCGCCCGCGCGCCGGCTGGCAGCGCTCGCCTTGGGATCGAACTCGCAGTGGGTGGAGCGGGCCAGCAAGACCGGTGCTTGAATCCCCGCGTCCTGCAACTGGGTGAGCAGCCGTTGCCAGGCATGCTGATAGTTGGTGCTTGTCGTGCCCGCCAAGGCATCGGCTTCGCCTTGTTGCCAGAGCACCAGATCAGGGGCCCAGCCGGCCGCTTTCAGCGCGTGAAGCTCCCGCTGCAAGGCCCGATTCAGAGGACTGCTGGGACGGCTCCAGTCTTCGATGGTGGTGGATTGCACCGCCATCACCGCCAATTGGGGCGTTCGCATCAAGCCTTGTTGTTGCAGGGCTTGCGGCAGGCGACTCCAAATGCTGCGACCATCGCCGCTGGCGCCTGGCAAGGGGTCTTGGGTCCACAGGCATTGTGAGCCTTGTTGGACTTGCACCCAGCGTGGCTGCAAGGCTTGACGGGGGGGCTGCGGACCATGGTTGCCGGCATTGGATTGCCCAAGAATCAACAGCTTGAGCGGAGCTGCCGTCGTGCCGCCGAGATCGTCATCACAAGGTCGGCTGTGGGCTGCTGGCTGTGCCCGACCCATCAGTTCGCTGTTCAGCCAAGCGTCACGCCGGCTTTGCTTCAGCCATTGAAGAGCTAAGCTGGCGCACAGGGCGATCAGGGCCAGGAGGATCAGCAGACCAGCGGCCCACACTGATTTGGGCTGGCGAGGCCGCGAGTTCTGGATGTCCCGCGCGCCTTGTTCGACCGCGAGGTCAACGGTTGAGGGCTTCAAGTGCAAATTCAGACGGAGCGAGGTGAGGCTGTGTGCCCTTGCTGCCTTTGCGCCCAGCGGCGCCGAATGGCGGCCATGGCTGGGCGCTCAACCCATTGGGTGACCAGGTGGGCCAATGCCAGGCTGAAGAGCAGGGCCAGGGCCACGACCACATCGATGGGCATGCCGCGGGCGAGCAACTGGTTCATCAACACCCAGCCGATGTTCTCGTGCAGCAGATAGAGCGGATAGGAAATGGCGCCCAGCCAGCCCAGCAGACGCAGGCGCAACATGGGCAAGCGCCCCAAGGCCGCTGCATGGACCACCAGCGTCAAACTGGCGGCCAGCACAGCCATGTGCCAACCTTCGCCCCAGGCGATGGTCAGCAGGGCCAGCAGCACCGAGATGGCAATGCTGCGCTTCAGGGCCGGTGCAGGAGTGGCCGTCGGTTCAGCCAGTTGGGTCAGCTGGCGCACGCAGATGCCCAATGCGAACCAAGGCGCCGTGCCCAGGAACAGGGCGCGATGAAGGATCCAGGGCAGATCGATGCTCAGGAACTGCGCGCATCCCAGGTACACCAGCTTGATCGAAAGCAGCACTGCGATGGCCCGGTGCACGGCTGGCAACTGTCCGACCCGGTACAAGGTGAACATGGCGATGTAGAACAACATCTCCACCTCTAGCGTCCAGTAGACGCCGTCGACATGCGGAATGTGGGCGAAGCCGTGCAACATGACGACATTGGCCGCAGCCTGCCAGGCGCTGACCTCTTTGCCGGGCAAGCCGAAGATGCTGACCACGGTGAATGTCAGGGCAATCGCCAGCCAATAGGACGGAAACAAGCGGCTGAAGCGCGAGACCACGAAATCCATGGGCTGACGGCAACGGTCCAGAGTCATGAAGATGACGAAGCCGCTGATGATGAAGAACAGATTGACGCCCAGATGACCCCATGGCACTGAAAAGCTTGCCGCGGTGGCTGGAGTAAACAGCTTTTGATGCTGGGTGGTGTAGTGAAAGAACACCACCGCCAGTGCGGCCAGGCCGCGCAGGGCGTCGACCTGGTCCAGGCGTGTCGGTGCAGCGGCGGCACGGGCGGTCGAGCTCATCAGGCAGCGTGCTTTCTCAGCTTGAGTTTCTGGGCCAATGCCCCTCCCAGCGTGCTGAATTCGAGCCATAGCGGGTGTTTGAACGCGCGAATCGCCAGCAGCCAGACCGGGACGGATAGGCCTGCTGCGGCCAGCAGCAGGCGCACGAAGTTGTCCGCATTCAAAGGCACGGCCTGCAGCAGCAGCCATGCGGGAATGAAGCTCAGCACCGCCACCATGGCGCTGCTGCGGCAAGCTTCAAACAGGTGTTGAAGTCGGAAACCAACGATCTTGTGCAAAAGGGCATGCGACAGCGCGCCAGTGGCCAAGGCGGCAAGCAGCAAACCCCAGCAGGCTCCCACCAGACCGAATGGAATCACCAACGCCAAGGCGGCCAGTCGGAAACATTGAGTGGCGAATTGCAGCTTGGTCGCCAGGTCGATGCGGCCCTGGGCAATCAGCATTTCACCGGCCAGGTAGTAGGGCAGTTCGGCCGCGGCCACCAGGCACAGGATTTGCGCCAGCGGCACACTGTCCAGCCATTGCGAACCGTAAAGAATGCGGATGGCCGAATAGGCCAGCAAGCCGATGAAAAGAAAAAAGGGCCAGCCGATGCCGGTCAACAGGGCCAGGGCCTTGATATAGCCGGTCTTGGCATCTTCGCCGGCGCGGGCCGCGCGGGCGAAGTAGGGCAGGCAAATCGGCATGACCGCGCGCAAGACCGTGCGGTTGAAAATTTCCATCAAGCCATTGGCCCGGCTGTAGAAGGCCACGGCCGCCATATCGAGCACACGTCCGATCACGGCCTCCGGCGCGCTGCGGCCGGCTTGTGAGAACAAGTAGATGCCCGTGGCCTGTTTGCCAAATCGGATGACCTCGCCGATGCCCTTGAGCCCTGGCCAACGGGGCATGCTGGCTGGTCGCATGAAGTTGGCCAAAGCCACGGTCCAGACGATGGATGCCAGCGAGGACCAGGCCATGCTCATATAGCCCAGGCCGCCCAGCGCACAGGCCATGACCACGATGAAACCGACGATATTTGCGCTGATATTGACCAGGAAGATCGGCCGGTAGTTCATGTCGCGCCGGAAGCAGGCCATGGTCACGGCGCCAAAAGGCACCAACAGAAAGTTCAGCGAAAGCACCCGCAAAACGTCGGTCACTCCGTCTTGGCGATAGAAGTCTCCGACCCAGCTGCTGCCGAAGAAAAGCAAAGCGGCCATCAGCCAAGACACGCCGATATTGGCAGCCAGCGAGGCCCGGATCTTGTCCGCGGTCAGCTCTTTCTCCTGGATCAGGTACTCAGCCACGCCGAAGTCCCGAAATGTGGAGGCCAGGCTGGACAGCACCGCAGCGACGGCAAAGATGCCGATCTCAGTCGGATTCAAGAGCCGGGAAATGACCAGGGTGCTCAGCAATTGCAGCACCACGCCCAGATAGTTGTCGGCCAGTGAGTAAGCCAGGGAGCGACGGACAGTTGTCATCGGGAAAACGCAATCTCGTGGGCAGACATGGCCATGGGCGGGGGCGACGTCAGCGGCTGCGACCAGCGTCGCTGGCAGAGCCGCTGGGCGCGGAGGCAGTGGCATCGGCGGCCGTCGCGGACGAGGCCGCCGCTGGGGATGGGTAGGGGGTCACCTTGGACGGATCACCGCCCAGGCGACGGTAGAAGTTGCGCAACTCCGGGGCATCCGGAGCGTGGCGCAACCCTTCTTCGATCAATTCGCGTGCCGCATCCTTCTGACCCGCCTTGACCAGCACCTCGGCCCAGCCGGTGTAGGCCGGCGGGTAGCCTGGCTTGATCTGGCGTGCGTTGTCGTAGGCGTCAAAGGCCTTGCTGAAGTTCTCCAACTGCAAAGCGGCGTCGCCGATGCGTGCGTACACCTCAGGCTTCAGGCGGAAGTCGGCCGAGGCATTGTTGATGACGTACTCCAGGTCGTTGAGCGCGGTCGTCACCAAGTGGGCACGTTTTTCCTTGTTGGGTGTCATGCTGGCGCGTCGCAGGCTGACCAAGGCCCAGCAGTAGTGGTGCACATGCTTGAAGGTCTCGCCCATCCGCGCGCCCCAGTACGCCCATTTGGGATGGGAAAAGGAGTAGACCGGGTAATTCAGGCGGTCTTGGCAAAAATCGGGCAGCAGGGCGATTTCTCCGGCCGTGAAGTTGCCTTGCTCTGCGCTGTGCGCGGGTGCCTGGAGCGTCAGGCACAAGAGCACAGCGACCATCAAAACGCGGTGAGGGCGGCGGTGTGGGGTGACGCTGGATGAGGGCATGGCGGGCATTCAAGCATTGTCAGGGAGGTTGGTCGTCTGCGTTGCAGCATCTTCCGGAGCTTTGCGTAGTCTTTGCCAGGCCTGTTGCAGGCGCGCCAGCCAGGGGCGCAGCCACGTGGCCAGGCGATCTCGTACATGGAGCTTGAGACCGGGCCAGGTCTTCGGGTTGTAGGCCACCCAACCCCAACGTTCGCGCCGCTGACTGAGCCAGCGCTTCTTGTAGGGGTCGTCGCCAATCAGGTAGTCGACTTCCTTGACCTGGTCGATGTCGATCACATGCCTCATGACCTCGGCGGTCAGAACACTGCCGGGCGCAAAGCGCTTGTACTCTTCGTCGTAGGCCACCTTGTAGATGTCGGCACGACCATGGGACGACAGCCACAGCTGGGCGGCAATCGGGGTGTCGCCATGCCAGGCCAGGCCGAGGCGCAGCCAACCGCGCTGGGCACAACGGCGCATCAGGTTCGGGATGAAATCAGGGTAGGGCTCGGGCTTCTTCCAGCTGCGCGCATAGACCGAGGCAAAGGCCTCCAGGCCGCGCTCGAGGTCGGCTGGGTCAGTGATCACCTCAAGCCGCCCTTGTTCTTGCAGCAGCTTCTTGCGCATGCGTCGGACTGTGCCGCGCAGACTGGTGCTCAGCTGATCCACAAAGGCATCACCGCTGATCGTGATGGTCTGGAACCAATTGCCAAAGCAAAAATATGGGTGAGTCTTGAGTCCAGCCTGGCGCATGCCTTCGCCCAGCATGCGGTAGGCATCCGAGTCGCGATCGAGCGGCGCGAAGTACATGGCGTAGATCTCGGGTCGTTCGGCCAAGATCATGCGGAACAACTGGGTGATGTCCGTGACCTGGGCCTCGGGTGCCAGGACCGGGGCGTACAACGCGGTGTAGTAATTGCCCAGTGCCACCAGCCGGCCATGGCGCGGTGCCAGGTCCATTTCCATGCGCACCGGCAGCACGATCAGCGCCTTGCCCTGACGGCGCAGCACGTAAAAGCCGGGGGCGTCTTCGGCCGTCATCACCGTGTCCAGCAGCACCTGGTACCAATCCGAGCTGAACTGTGCAGACTGGCGTTCGGATTGGGCCATCAGGGCCTTCACGTCGTCCGGGAAGTCGGTAGGCCGCTTGTAGAACTCCAGCGAGGCTTCTGCCTGGGGCAGGCTGGGGTCGAGCAGGCTGGGTGTGAAGCAACGCCTGATCTGGCGCGCGGCGCTGAAGGTTCTGGCTATCAAGGCGTGGCGATACAGGCTGAAATGGAGGATGAGCCGAGACTCGCTGCCCCAGGACAAAAGATCCTGATCGGCATTGGTGTAGAACTCAATTCGGCGCCCCGGATAGCGCTGGTGCAGATTCCTAATGACAAACATCAGCAGTATCCTTCCCGGTGCAAGTCTGGCATAGGCCTCGGCGTAGGTGGTTTTGAGAAAAACCACCGATTCATTGCGCAGGATGACCAGGCGCGAGGCGACCAAATCGGCCCCGAACCACATCTCGAACACCAGCGCTTTGCCCAGCTGGGCAAACTCTCGCATGATCTCGCGGTAGAAGTGGCCTTGCTGGTTGTCAGCGCTGAGGGCTGTTCCCGTGCTGCCTTTCCATCCGCGTGATTCAAGCTCGGCATAACGAAGCACTGCCGCGTCGATGTCCTGCGCCTGATCGACCACCCGAAAATCTGGCTGCAAGCCCTCTTCCTGGGTGCGTCGCTCATAGCGGCGCATATTGCTGATGAGTTTTTTGTGCCGCGAAGCCCAGTAGCTCTCGAAACTGCCCGTCATCGGAATGGCGATGGTTCGGGCATGCTCAAGCGAGCGGCTGGCAGCGCGCGGGTTGGCCTCGAGGCCACCGGTTTGGGTGAATCCGGTGTCGATGCACATCAGATCCAGGGCCCAGGCAGGAGCGGGCAGATGGGCCAGCAGGTCTTGGGCCGCAGCCAGATCGGGTAGCAAGGCCGGCGCGATTTGGGCCTGGCTTGGCAGAAACGTGGCCCAGGTGCCGAAGTCTCTGCGGCGCAGCACCAGCATGGCATCGGCCTTGCCGTCTTGGCGGCGGATGCAGAGCAACTCGCTTCCGTTTCCAAAGTGCTTGAGCAATTGGTTGACGAACCCGCTCCAGAGCATGGGGTGGGCGCGGAAGCTTTGGCGGTTCAGCTCATCCCACTCCACGCTGAAATCGCCGAGCGCATGTCGAAGCGGGTGACAGCTCCAGCTGCCGCTCATGGTCGGGCCCCTTGCCGCGACAGGCAAGCATGCAAGGTACGGCTCATCCAGTGCCAATGCGCTTCGCTCAAGCCTTGATGGCAGGGCAGGTGCAGCAGGCCCAGTCGATAGCGGCGGGCCGTGCTGCATTCCGAGGCCAGTTCATCATCCCAGCGCCAGATCGGCAGGCCGGCATGCTTGAGTCGGGCAAAGTGAAGCTCGGGCGCCTCTAGCAGCACCGGAAACATATAGGGCACACAGGTTTCGGGCAGGCTTGCGTGCAGGGGCCGGAGCCAGGGCAACTCAGCGCACAGGCTCAGCCAGCGGCGGAAGTTCTCGCGCCGCCGAGCCGCCACTGGGGCCAAGGCACTGCGAGCCAGAATGAAGCTGGAGATGGGCAGTTGGTAGCTGCCTTCATCGGTGGGGAGGTAATGGGAGGAAATGCCGACGCAATCTTCTTCCCATTCCCGGGCCGGCGCAGCCGCGGCGGTCAACTGCGGATCGGGCTCGACAAAGCGCGGCGCCTGTACAGGACCTGCCGCCAGCTCGCGCAGCAACTGAGCCACCTGTCGCCAGCCCTGGCGGCCTGGGCGGGGCGTTTCGACGATTGCCGCGATCGGGCCCTCTGGGCGGGGCCAGAGCAGGCCCATCTCGGGCACGGGGATGAACTTGTAGGGACTGGAAACCGCGTAATCGCCGTGCATGCCGATGCCTTCGGGCAGTGCTCCGGGCCCCAGTGCCAGGCAGTGCGAGCAGTCTTCGATCAAGCTGAGTTGATGGGTCTCGCACAGGGCGCGTACCGCTTGCATCAGCTCGGGCGATTGGGCAAAGCCAAAGAAGTGGGTCAACAGCAGACAGCCGCCGCGCAGGTCTCGGCTTTGCAGCAGAGCCTGGAGTGCAGGCAAGTCAACGGCAAGATCGGGGCGCAAGGCGTAGAGCGCGATGTCAGCGCCCAGACGCAGGGCCGGGTCCACCATGGTCGGGCAGTGGTAGCTCGGGGCCAGCAAGGTGCGACCAGGCGCGAGCCCTGCGCGCCGACAGGCCTCGAGCAATGCGTAGCGGCCACGCAGAAAGACTTGGGTGCGTGTCGGGTCAAGCCTCACTCCCTCTTGCCGCCACCAACTCATTTGCTTGCGGTCAACCGGCGCCAGCATGGGCACGGCGGCGCGCGGGAAGCGGCAAGGGCTGGCGTCGAAGCGCAAGCGACGCAACACAGGCCGCGGTGGACTCTCGGGCACCGAGTTCATGGGTGTGCCCGTGCGTCGAGCGGGGTCTTGCTGGAGACCTGGCGCAGCCAGTCAGCCGTCAGCTGGGCCACCTGATCGCGAGCCGCCGCGTTCGAAAAGGTGTGGTCTGCTTCGGTCAGATCGGCGCGCGTCACATAAGTTGCCTTGAGAAGACCCTGCCAGCCGGCATCGGCCTGGGCATGTTCCAGGAACTCTTTGGCCGTCAGGTCCCGGCCGCTCAAGATCAACAGCAAGGGCGAATTCAGCTGGCGCCAGGCGGTTGCCATTTCCTCTTGAAAACTCAGGCTCGTGGCAGCCTTGGCTGCGCCTGCCGCTCGGGCACGGCGCAGGTTGCCGAGCAGATCGCGCAGAGCCGCGCCTGCAACGCGGCCACTGAGTAGCTTCTTCCAGAACTCCGGCTGCTTGAGTCGGTCCAGGTAGTAATGCTTGACGGTGGCCTTGGCCAGGCTCGCCTCGGAACGCACCCAGGGATTGAGCAGGCAAAGGCCGGCCAGACGGGTGTCACGACGGCGCTGCCAGTACATCAGCGCGGCCGAAGCGGCATCGCACAAGCCCCAGATCACCAGGCGCTGCACGTCTGGGCAGGCTGCCTGGAAGGCATCGAGGGCAGCGCCGATGTCGGCCGTGATCTGTTTGAAATCATGCAGCTCGCCACTGCTGTCGCCCATGCCTCGGTGGTCGAAGCGCAGCACGGGAAAGCCCTGGCGCGCCAGTTCACGGCTCAGCAGGGTGAACTGGCGATGGCTGCCCGCTCGATACTGGGGCCCCCCGACCACGATCAGCACGCCCAGCGCCTGCGCTGTGACTTCTGCCGGCGGCAGGGTGAGCACCGCCTGCAGGGTTTGCCCCTCACAGGTGAAGGTCAGTGCCTGTTGAAGGTAGGACTTGCTGGTCACCGTGCTCATGCCATCAGCTCTCGGGTGACGGTCAGCAGCTCCGGCGCGTCCTCGATCTCGGTCGTCTGCCAGAAGGAAGGGCCGAGTGCCAAGGCGCTGCGCATGGCGTAACCCTGGTTCTGCCATTGGCCGATCATGGTTTGAGAGGCGGGGCTCAGCTCCGTCGCGCTGCGTGAAATCTCGATCCAGGCCACGCGGGGCTGGCTGTCAAGCTTGCGCGGCGGTGGCTTGAGGCTGGCGGTTTCAAGGCCATGCGCCACGCCTGGTGGCAGGCGATAACCTGCGATTTCGACGCAGTCGCCTTGCGTCAAGGTCTGGCGGACCTGTTCCGCCAAGCCTTTTTGCTGGCCGTCCATCATGGCGGCGGCCGTCTTCAATCGAATGAACTGCTGCAGCACCAGCTTGCCTTGAGTGCTCGGCTGCCAGAAGAGGAAATGGCAGGCTTCGTCCAGGGCTTCGGCCACTGCCGGCGCGAGCAGGCAGCCGGCGCGCAGACCCCAGAGCGTCAGCGGGGCCTCGCGGCCCACTTGCGTGTTGAGGTATTCGACCCCGAGCAGGCAGTCCTGGATCCAGTCCTGCCAGGAGGCATCGCCAAAATCGCCATCGCTGTCGCCGCAGCCCTGCAAATCGATTTGCAGCACGGCGTAGCCGGCTTCGGCCAGCGCCCGCGCTTGCAGGGCGGCCATGCGCCGGCTTTTGTTCATCTCCTCCGCGAACGGCGGGAGGTAGAGCACGCGCCCGCGAAGCGGGCCCACAGGCCGGTGAAGCAAGGCATAGCGCTGGTCGGCGCTATGAGGGGCATCCAGGAATACGGCGTGCGGCGCGCTCATGCAGGCGTGGTTCAGCCGGCCAGCTTGGCGGCGACGAAGTCCACCAGGGAGCCGACGGTGGCGAAGGTCGCGCCGTCGATCTCATCGTCGTCGGTGACGATGCCCAGCTGTTCTTCCAGTCCGGTGATGAGGCTGACCACGGCCATCGAATCGAGCTCCGGCACGGCGCCCAGCAAAGGCGTTTCGCGGGTGAAGGTGGCGCTGCGGCCATCCAGACTCAGGACCTCGTCCAGAATCCTCAGGACATGCTTTTCTGTGCTCATTCGGCTGCTTTGGTTGTAGGGCGCGGGGATTGCGCCAGCGGGCATCGCCAGTGGCGTTGCGGCGCGCGATCTTATCAGGCCGAAATGGCGCGATTTCCCTCTGTCAGCCCCCCTGCTCCTGGGGGGAAGAGGTAGTTTTCACGCGCGGCACGAAAGCGCGGCGCCCAATCGCGTGCACACTCCCGCCTGCTCGCGTGCGGCACTGGGGCGGCTGGGTTCAGCCCGGGGGCCATGCGCTACATTTTGAGCTCTTGTTTTCTGGCCTGCCTATTTGCTTGGTGAAGCATGACTGAATCTAGTTCCGTGCCCGTTCGGGAAGCCCATTTGCTGCATGAGTTGATTCTGGTGAGCGCCGCGCGCACGCCCGACGCCCTGGCCTTGACCGCCGGCTCGACCCATTTGCGCTATGCAGAGCTGGCCGATCAGGTGCGCTCCTTCAGCCAGGGGCTGATGGGCACGGGCCTGGCGCGCGCCAGCCGCGTGGGCATTTATCTGGACAAGCGCATCGAGACGGTGGTCGGCAGCTTTGGCGCACCGGCCGCCGGCATGGTGTTCGTGCCCATGAACCCCTTGCTCAAGCCCGAGCAGGTCGGTTTCATCATGGCCGACTGCGCTGTCAGCGTGCTGCTCACCTCGCCCGAGCGCTACGCCTTGCTGCAACCCACACTTGCGCAAGGCAGCAGCCTCAAGCACATCGTGCTGACCGAAGGCGCGGCCGCCACGCTGCCCCCGCCACCCGAGGGCGTGCGCCTGCACAGCTGGGCCGAGTTCATGGCCGCCCCGGCCTGCGCCGGCCACCGCGTCATCGACACCGATATCGTCGCCATCCTCTACACCTCGGGCTCCACCGGTCGCCCCAAAGGTGTGGTGCTCTCGCACCGCAATATGGTGGCCGGCGCCAAGAGCGTGGCCAGCTACTTGGAAAACCATGCGCAGGACACCTTGCTGGCCGCGCTGCCCTTGTCCTTCGACGCGGGCTTCAGCCAGCTGACCACGGCGTTCCACTCGGGTGCGCGCGTGGTGCTGCTGAATTACCTGATGCCGCGCGATGTGCTCAAGGCCATGGAGCGCGAGAAGGTCACTGGCCTGACCGCCGTGCCACCGCTCTACATCCAGCTCTCGCAGCTGGAGTGGCCGGCCGCGATCAACGAGAACCTGCGCTATTTCGCCAACACCGGTGGCCGCATGCCGCGTGAAACCCTGGATCTGCTGCGCCAACGCGTGCCGGCAGCCAAGCCCTTCCTGATGTACGGCCTGACCGAGGCCTTCCGCTCGACCTATCTGCCGCCGGAAGAGGTGGACCGCCGGCCCGACTCCATCGGCAAGGCCATTCCGAATGCCGAGATCCTGGTGCTGCGCGAGGACGGCAGCGAATGCGCGCCCGACGAGCCGGGCGAGCTGGTGCACCGCGGCGCCCTGGTGGGCCTGGGCTATTGGAACGATGCCGAGAAAACGGCCGAGCGCTACAAGCTGCTGCCGGCCGGCGTGGGCGGGCGCGAAGGCGGCCTGCAGCTGCCCGAATACGCCGTGTTCTCGGGCGACAACGTGCGCCGTGATGCCGAAGGTTTCCTCTACTTCATTGGCCGCCGCGACGAGATGATGAAGACCTCGGGCTACCGCGTGAGTCCGACCGAGGTGGAAGAGATCCTTTACGCCACCAAGCTGGTCGGCGAGTGCGTGGCCTTCGGCGTGGACCACCCGACGCTGGGCCAGGCCATCCAGGTCATCGCCACGCCGCCGGCCGGCGCGGAAGCGCTGGACCTGGCCGCGCTGCAAGCGCAGTGCCGCCTGCATATGCCCGCCTATATGGTGCCCGCAGGCATCGAGGCCCAGCCCGGCCCGCTGCCGCGCAACCCGAACGGCAAGATCGACCGCAAGCTGCTGTCCACCGCCTGGGTCGAGCGCCAGCAGACTTCGGCCTGAATGACCACTGATTGACCGCTGATCGACCGCTGAGCCGCCACCCATTCCCAGAAGACGTTCCCGAACCCACCATGTCTGACGCCACGCCCACCCCCAAGCGCGCCCCGGTGCACGCCCCCATGAGCCAGTTCCCGCAAGCGGCCGACGGCTCGCTGCAGATCGGCGGTCAGAGCCTGAGCCTGCTGGCCGAGCGCGTGGGTCAGACCCCGTTCTACGCCTACGACCGTGGCCTGTTGCGTGAGCGCGTGGCGCAGCTCCGCGCTGCCCTGCCCAAGCAGGTCAAGCTGCACTACGCGATGAAGGCCAATCCGCTGCCCGCTGTGGTGGGCTGGATGGCCGGTTTGGTCGACGGCATCGACGTGGCCTCGGCCGGCGAGTTGCAAGTGGCGCTCAATGCCGGCGCCGATCCGGTCGAGATCAGCTTTGCCGGCCCCGGCAAGCGGGACATCGAGCTCCAACAAGCCGTGGCGGCTGGTGTGCTGGTCAATGTGGAGTCAGCAAGAGAGCTGCCAGTGCTGGCCGCTGCGTCCAAACGTTATGGCCTGCCTGCCCGCGTGGCCGTGCGTGTCAACCCCGACTTCGAGCTCAAGGGTTCGGGCATGAAGATGGGCGGCGGCCCCAAGCAATTCGGCATCGACACCGAGCAGATGCCCGAGCTGCTGGCCGAAATCGGCCGCCTGGGCCTGGCCTTCGAAGGCTTCCATCTGTTTGCCGGTTCGCAGAACCTGAAGCCGGAGTCCATCTGCGAGGCGCAGCAGAAGTCCTACGAGCTGGCCCTGCGCCTGGCGGCTCTTGCGCCATCGCCGGTCAAGTTCCTGAATTTGGGGGGTGGCTTCGGCATTCCCTATTTCCCGGGCGAGCAGCCACTGGACTTGAGCCCGATCGGCGTCAATCTGCAGCAGCTGGTCGAGCGCGCCGCGGTGGACATGCCGCAAGGGCATCTGGTCATCGAGCTGGGCCGTTATCTGGTCGGCGAGGCCGGCATCTACGTCACCCGCATCGTCGATCGCAAGGTCTCGCGCGGGCAGACCTATCTGGTTACCGACGGTGGTTTGAACCACCACCTCTCGGCCTCGGGCAATTTCGGACAGGTCATTCGCAAGAACTACCCGGTCACCATCGTGCGCCAGCATGGCGCAGTGCCGGTGGCTGAGCGCGAGACCGCCTCGGTCGTGGGCCCACTGTGCACGCCGCTGGACCTGCTGGCCGACCGCATGGACCTGCCGGTGGCCGAGATCGGCGATCTGGCGGTGGTGTTCCAGTCGGGGGCTTACGGCGCCAGCGCCAGCCCCGAGCATTTCCTCGGCCACCCGCGCTGCGTGGAAGTGCTGGTCTGATTCTCGGTCTCGGACTTACGGACCTGCTCAGGGGTTGATTCGCAGCCAGGTCGTTTTCAGCTCCGTGTACTTGTCGAAGGCATGGAGTGATTTGTCCCGCCCGTTGCCGCTTTGCTTGTAGCCGCCGAAGGGCACGGTCAGGTCGTCTTCGTCGTACTGGTTGACGTGCACCGTGCCGGCGCGCAGGGCGCGGGCCACGCGGTGGGCGCGGTCGATATGGCTGCTCCAGACGCTGGCCTGCAGGCCGTAGGGGCTGTCATTGGCCAGGCGCACGGCCTCGGCCTCATCCTTGAAACGCAATACGCTCATCACGGGGCCGAAGATCTCTTCGCGGGCGATCTTCATGCCCGGGCTCACCCCGTCAAAAATGGTGGGGGCGACGAAGTAACCGCCGGTTTCGACGCGTTGCTGTTCGCCGCCGACGACCGCACGCGCGCCCTCGCTGCGGCCCGATTCGATATAGCCCATCACTGTGCCCAGCTGCCCGGCGTCGACCAGGGCGCCCATCACCGTGCGCGGGTCTAGCGGGTCACCGGCCTGGTATTTGGGCGCCTCGGCGGCCAGCAAGGCCAGGAACTCATCGGCAATGCTGTCGTGCACCAGCACGCGTGAAGGGGCATTGCAGCTCTCGCCCTGGTTGAAGAACATGCTGCCGGCCACGGTTTTGGCGGCGCGCGACAGGTCGTCGAAATCGGGGAAGACCAGGAAGGCCGATTTGCCGCCCAGCTCGTTGTAGACCCGTTTGAGGTTGCTGCGGCCCGCGTACTCCAGCATCTTGCGGCCCACGCGGGTGGAGCCGGTGAAACCGACGGCATCCACATCCATGTGTAGGGCGAGCGCCTCGCCGGCCTCATGGCCGTAGCCGGGTACGACGTTGAAGACCCCGGGGGGCAGGCCGGCATCGAGCGCCAGTTCGGCCAGGCGCAGCGCCGTCAGTGGCGACTTCTCGCTGGGCTTGAGCACCACGGAATTGCCGGCTGCCAGGGCGGGCCCCAGCTTCCAGGCCGCCATGATCATGGGGTAGTTCCAGGGCACGATGGCGCCGATCACACCCATGGCCTCGCGTTGGATCAGGGCCAGGGCATTGGGGCCGGTGGGCGCGATCTCGTCGTAGACCTTGTCGATGGCTTCGGCATACCAGGCGATGCAGCGTGCCGTGGAGGGCACATCGACGGCCAGCGAATACTGGATGGGCTTGCCCATGTCCAGGGTCTCCAGCAGGGCCAGCTCCTCCTTGGCCGCCAGGATCTTCTCGGAGAAGGCTTGCAGCACCCGCTTGCGCGCGGCCGGCGCGCGGCGGGCCCAGCGGCCATCGTCAAAGGCCGCGCGGGCCGAGGCCACGGCGGCGTCAATGTCAGCAGCCTGGCCACGCGACACAGCGCCGAGGCTGCGGCCATTCAGGGGCGAGATGCAGTCGAACTGCAGGCCGGCCTGGGTGTCGACCCGGCGGCCTTCGATGACGGGGCGGCCGTCGATCTGCACGGCGGCGGCGCACGCAGCCCAGTCGATGCTGGGGCGGGTGGGGGAGGAACTGCTCATGAAAGTCCTGTCGAGGTTGCAGCAACTCAGAAACTGACCACCACGGAGGAGCCCAGCAGGTGGTTGCGTTTGGCCCATTGTCCGTTGCTCGGGTTGCCGAACACGGCGCGGTTGGCGCCGTCGAGGCGGTACTCGAACTTGAAGATGGTGTTCTGGTTGAAGAGATAGTTCAGCCCTACCGTCAGGGCATAACGGTTGGCGCCCTTGGAGGCCGTGTCCGGGTCCGGGTTGGCCTCGTCCCAGGCGAAGCCACCACCGCGGCCCAGGCCGTTGCGGCTGTCGTCGCTGCTGTAGCCGAACAGGCCGCCGCCGTTCTTGGCGTTGCGCAGATAGTCCATCCGTGCCACCGCTTCCCAGCGCGGTATGAATTTGTAGCCGACCAGGGTGGACAGCCCGGTCCAGCTGGCGTCGCGCAGTTGGCCATCTTCGTTGAAGATGGCGCTGCCGCGTTGGCGGCCCCAGCTGATTTGGCCCTGGACCGTCCAGTCACCGCGGATGAAGTAGGCATCGGCCTCGATCAGGTCGACGCGCGTGTCGCGGCCGTTGGCATCGGCAAAGCGCAGATCACCGTTGGCGTCCACGCCATCGGCGGCGTAGTTGTAGGCCTTGCCATGCAGGCCGGTGAAGCCGAAGCCCTGGAATTCGCCCTTGGCATAGTCGACGCGATAGATGAAGGCCGGGGTCTTGTTGCCCGGGGATTTACGGGCGTTGTTGACATTGGCCAGGCCGGCCCGGATCAGCCATTTGCCGCGGGTCAGGTCCAGCGCCGCGCCGGTGTAGGCGGTAGGGGCGGTGAAGTCGAACAGCAGGTTGTGGGTGATCAGCTTGTTGAGCGGAGGCAAGGTCATTTCATAGCCGGTCCAGTCGGGGATCTGGCCCAGCCAGAGCCGGGTTTGCAGGTCGCCCAGCGGGATGTTGACGCTGGCCTCATGGACGATGGAGCCGGTGTTGAAGGTGGCGCCCACGCCGCGTTCGGGTGCCAGGGTCAAGCGCCATTTGGTGCCACCTTCCATTTCCTTCTGAAAATCGATCAGGGCCATGCCGAAGTAGCCGCTGTCGTAGGCGTAGGCATCCTTGTTGAGCAGTTGGAAGCTGCTGCTGTTGTTTTGGCGGTTGTAAATGTAGGTGGGGTCGATGAAGCCGCTGATCTTCAGGTTCTTGGTGCCCATGGCCTCGGCCGAGTCTTCCAGGGCCTCGGTCTTGACGGCGATGCGGTTGAACTCCTGGGCCTGGGCCGGCGTCATGCCCCACTGGGCGCTGCTGGGCGCGGCAGCCTTCTGCTCGGCGGCCTTGAGTTTTTCTTCCAGCTGGCCGACGCGGTCTTTCAGCGCGCGCAGTTCCTTGAGCAGCTCTTCATTGCTTTGTGCCAGGGCCGCACTGGGGTAGGCCGAGGCCAGCGCCAGGCTCAGGGCGGCCAGCAAGGGGGCGGCCGTCTTTGCGTTCGGGGTGGGCTTCATCGCATCTGCTCCTTGGCTTGATTGGGTGGGTATGGGGAGGACGAAAGAGGAATCGGTTCTGTTGAATGGGCAGAGGACTCAAGCGGCCCGCTGTGCGGCCGCCATGTCCAGGCTGCGCCGGCGTTCGGCCCTGGCGATCAGGTAGCTGGCCAGCACCACGCCCAGGGCCACCAGGACGATGATGACCGTGGCCACGGCATTGATGCTGGGGCTGACGCCCAAACGTGCGCGCGAGAAGATCACCAGAGGCAGGGTGGTCGAACCCGGCCCGCTCAGAAAGGCGGAGAGCACCACATCGTCCAGCGAGAGGGTGAAGGTCAGCAGCCAGGCCGACATCAGGGACTGCGTGATCATGGGCAGGGTCACCAGGCCGAAGACCTGCAGCGGCCGCGCGCCCAGGTCCATGGCCGCTTCTTCCAGTTGCGGGTTCAGCTCGGACAGCCGCGCCTGGATCACCACCGTGGCATAGGCCATGCCCAGCAGCAGGTGACCGAGCCAGATGGTCATGGCGCCCCGCTCCGGGAAGCCCAGGGCCCGCTGCAGCGACACCAGCATCAGCAGCAGGGACAGGCCGACGATGACCTCGGGCATCACCAGGGGCGCATTGACCATGCCGGCGAACAGGGTGCGGCCGGTGAAGCGCTTGTACTTGACCAGGGCGAAGGCAGCAAAAGTGCCCAGCAGCACCGAGGCGCAGGCGGTGGCAAAAGCGATCTGCAGCGAAAGCTTGAGGCCGTTCAACAACTCACCGTCCTGCAGCAGCTCGGTGTACCAGCGTGTGGTGAAGCCGCCCCAGACCGAGGGCAGTTTGGAGTCGTTGAAGGAGTACAGAATCAGCGTGAATATCGGCAGGTAGAGGAAGGCGAACACCGCCACCAGCCAGCTGCGCGCAAACCAGCGCGTAGCCTGGGGGCCGAGCAGGGCCCGGCGGCTCATGGCTGGCCTCCTTTGCGCGCCGCGGCCGGGCCGGCCTGGCTTTCCGCCTGGTAGCGGTTGAACAAAGCCAGGGGCACGATGATGAGCAGAATCATCACCACGGCCACGCTGGAGGCCATGGGCCAGTCGTTGTTGGAGAAGAACTCGTCCCAGAGCACCCGGCCTATCATCAGGGTCTGTGGCCCGCCCAGCAGCTCAGGGATGACGAACTCGCCCACGCATGGGATGAAGACGAGCATGGAGCCGGCGATGATGCCGGCCTTGGACAGCGGCACGGTGATGCGCCAAAAGGCCTGCCAGGGTGTGGCGCCCAGGTCGCTGGCGGCTTCCAGCAGGCGCAGGTCCATCTTGGCCAGATTGGCGTAAAGCGGCAGCACCATGAAGGGCAGGTAGGTGTAAACCATGCCCACCACCAGGGAGAAGGGCGTGTTCAAGAGCTTGCCCAGGGCCGGGATCATGCCGGCCGAATAGAGCAGCTGGTCCAGGCCCAGGCCCTCGATGGCCTCGGCCACCCAGCCGTGCTCGCCCAGCAGGCCTTTCCAGGCATAGACGCGCAGCAAAAAGCTGGTCCAGAAGGGCAGCATCACCAGCATCAGCAAGGCCGGCTGCAGGCTGGCCCGGGCTCTGGCCATGAAATAGGCAAAGGGGTAGCCGATCAAAAGGCAGCCCACGGTGGTGATGGCCGCGTACTTGAGGCTGGCCAGATAGGCCTTGAAGTAGAGCTCGTCCTCGGTGATGAAGAGGTAGTTGCTGAGCTTGATCGCCACGCGCAGCACGCCGTCCGCATAACTGAACAGATCCTTGAAGTGCACCGTCTCCATCTCGGAGACGCTGATCTTCAGCACGATCAAAAAGGGCAGCGCAAAGAACAGCAGCAGCCAGGCATAGGGCAGGGCGATGACGGCGCTGCGCCCCGTGGGCAGGCGCAGGCGGCGGAGCGGGTTCTTCATGGCGGCCGCGGTCATTGCGTCAGCACCACCTGGGCCGTGGGCGACCAGTGCGCCCAGACCTGCTGGTCCCAGCTCAGCGGGTCGGCGCGGTGGCGCTCCAGATTGCTTTCGCTGACCTTGAGCACCTGGCCACTGGGCAGCTGCAGGTGGTAGACCGTGAAGGCGCCGAAATAGGACAGGTCGCGCACGGTGGCCCGCACCTGGTTGAACTCGCCCTCGGGTTTCTCGGTGCTGAGGCGGATCTTCTCGGGCCGCAAGGCCACGCTGACCGCCATGCCGGCGGTGCCGGTGATGCCATGGCCCACATAGTGCTGGCAGTCGGCGCAAGCGATGACCACATGGTCGGGCTCGTCGACGCTGAGCTGTCCGTCCATCAGATTGACGTTGCCGATGAAATCGGCCACGAAGCGGGTGGCCGGGGTTTCATAGATGTCGGCCGGTGCGCCCACCTGCAGGATGCGGCCCTCGCTCATCACGGCGATGCGGGTGGCCATGGTCATGGCCTCTTCCTGATCGTGCGTCACCATCACGCAGGTCACGCCCACGCTTTCGATGATGTTGACCAGCTCGATCTGGGTCTGCTCACGCAGCTTCTTGTCGAGGGCGCCGAGCGGCTCGTCGAGCAGCAGCAGCTGCGGCTTCTTGGCCAGGCTGCGCGCCAGGGCCACGCGCTGCTGCTGGCCGCCGGAGAGCTGATGCGGCTTGCGCTTGGCGTACTTGCCCAGCTGCACCAGCTTGAGCATGGCCTCGACGCGGCTGGCGATTTCATCCTTGGGCAGGCCGTCGCGGCGCAGGCCGAAGGCGATGTTGTCCCAGACGCTCAGGTGCGGGAACAGCGCATAGCTCTGGAACATCATGTTGATGGGCCGGGCATAGGGCGGCAGGCCCGCCAGGTCCTGACCGTTCAGGATGATTCGGCCGCTGCTCGGTGTCTCGAAGCCGGCCAGCATGCGCAGCAAGGTGGTCTTGCCGCAGCCCGAGGAGCCGAGCAGGGCGAAGATCTCGCCCTTGGCAATGTCGATGGACACACGGTCCACCGCGACGGCGCCGCCGCCAAAGTCCTTGACCACGTTCTCGATGCGCAGGTAATCGCCTCGTGGCGCATCGCCTGGCCCCTGGTTCTTGCGCTCCGCGTCGCTCATCGCGTTCCTCCCGGCTGACTGGGTCTTGTGGCTGCGGCGTGCCGGGCTCAGAGGCCGGTCTTGAAGCTGGTGTAGATGCGCGTCATCTGGCGGCGCACATCGTTGTTGATGGCATCGGGTGCGGCCATCTTCTTGAGGTCGCTGTCGCTCAGGAACACGCTCGGGTTGTTGGCCACATCGGGCTTGACGAACTTCTTGGCCTCTTTGTTGGGGTTGGCGTAGAAGACCTTGTTGGTCAGGCTGGCGTGCACCTCGGGGCGCAGGATGTAGTTGATGAACTTGTGGGCATTGCCGGGGCGCGGCGCATCGGCCGGGATGACCATCACGTCCATGAAGATGATGCCGCCGCTCTTGGGGATCAGGGCCTCGATCTTCTGGCCGGTCTTGCCGTCGATGGCGCGCTGGCGGGCAATGTTGATGTCACCCGAGTAGCCCATGGCCACGCACAGCGAGCCGTTCGCCAGGTCGTTGATATAGCCCGAGGAGCTGAACAGGCTGACATAGGGCCGCACGCTCTTCAGTAGGGCTGGCACATTGGCGAAGTCGCCGATGTTCTTGGTGTAGGGCGGCTTGCCCAGGTAGTGCAGGGCGGCGGGCACCACCTCGGTGGCCGAGTCGAGGAAGCTCACGCCGCAGCTCTTGAGCTTGGCCATGTACTCGGGCTTGAAGATCAGGTCCCAAGCGTTTTCGGGCATGGGCATGCCGCCCAGCGCCGCCTTGACCTTGTCCACATTGATACCCACGGTGGAGAAGCCCCAGAGCCAGTTGACGAAGAACTCATTGCCCGGGTCCAGCTTGGCCAGCTGCGCCTGCACCTCGGGATCGAGGTTCTTGTAATTGGGGATCAGGCTCTTGTCGATCTTGCGCAGCAGGCCACCATCGGCCTGCATCTTGGCCCAGTAGCTCGAGGGCACGACGATGTCGTATCCGGTCTTGCCGGCCACCAGCTTGGCGTGGACGATTTCGTTGTTGTCGAAATTGTCATAACGCACCTTGATGCCGGTCTCCTTCTCGAAGTTCCTGATCGTGTCTTCGGCGATGTAGTCGGACCAGTTGTAGATGTTCAGGACCTTCTCTTCCTCTTGCGCTCGGGCCGGACCGGCCGCGGCCAGCAGGGCGAGCAGCGGGGTGAGAGCACAGGCGAAACGACGCAGGGCAGGTGACAGCTTCATGGTGGGGTTCCCGAAAGTTCAGTCTGACAAAGAAGGTGAAGGGTGAGAGGAATCAAGGACAGGATTGCGCCCCAGTCTAGGCATTGGCCAGGCTGCGCCCATCGGCCAAAACCCGGGGCTGTGGCGCGGGCCCCGCTCAGAGCCAACCGCGCTTGCGCAGGTCCTCCAGGGTCAGGTCGAGGCAGCGGCGGATCAGGCCCATCATTTCGTCGACCTGGGCGCGCGTCATCACCAGCGGCGGCGCCACGATCATGCGGTCGCCCACGGCGCGCATGATCAGGCCGTTGCCGAAGCAGTGGCCGCGGCAGACCATGCCCACTTCGAGAGCCTCGTCAAAGGGCGTGGCCGTGGTCTTGTCCTTGACCAGTTGCACCGCGGCCATCATTCCGCAGCTCTGGGTTTCGCCCACCAGCGGGTGATCGTTCAGCTCGGCAAAGCGCTGGGCCAGATAAGGCCCCACATCCTCGCGCACATGGCGCACCACATCGAGTTCGCGCAGCAGGCGGATATTGGCCAGGGCCACGGCGCAGGCGGTCGGGTGGCCGGAGTAGGTGAAGCCGTGGTTGAACTCGCCGCCCTGCTCGATCAGCACCCGGGCCACGCGCTCGCCCACCATCACCCCACCGAGCGGGATGTAGCCCGAGCTCACACCCTTGGCAAAGGTCATCAGGTCGGGCTTGGTGCCCATGGTCTCGCAGCCAAACCACTGGCCGGTGCGGCCGAAACCGCAGATTACCTCGTCGCTGACCAGCAAGATGCCGTATTTGTCGCAGATGCGCTGGATCTCGGGCCAGTAGCTGGCCGGCGGCACGATCACGCCGCCCGCGCCCTGCACCGGCTCGCCGATGAAGGCGGCCACCTTGTCGGCACCCAGCTCCAGGATCTTGGCCTCCAGCCAGCCGGCGGCCTTGAGGCCGAAGGCCTCGGGCGTCAGCCCGGCCGTCTCGCCGCGCAGGCCAGCGCCATGCTCGAACCAATGCGGCTGGTCGATGTGGGTGATGTTGGGTATCGGCAGGCCGCCCTGGGCATGCATGCCGCTCATGCCGCCCAGCGAAGCGCCCGCCATGGTGGAGCCGTGGTAACCGTTCTTGCGGCCGATGATGACCTGGCGCTCGGGCTGGCCCAGCACATCCCAGTAGCGCCGCACCATGCGCACGATCGTGTCGTTACCTTCCGAGCCCGAGCTGGTGAAGAAGACATGCTGGAACTGCGGCGGGCTGATCTCGGCCAGCACCTCGGCCAGCTCGATGGCCGGCGTGGTGGCGGTCTGGAAAAAGGCGTTGTAGAAGGGCAGCTCCTTCATCTGCGCCGCGGCGGCGTCGATCAGGCTTTGCTGGCCATAGCCGACGTTGACGCACCAGAGGCCGCTCATGGCATCGAGGATTTTGTGACCCTCGCTGTCCCAGAGGTAGATGTTCTCGGCGCGGGTGATGATGCGCGCGCCCTTGCGCGCCAGTCCCTGGAAATCGGTGAAGGGGTGGAGGAAATGCCGGCTGTCGGCAGCTTGCCAGTCTTGGGTGTTACGGCTGGGAGTGGCTTGAGAGGCGACGGTGGAGATGGTGTTCATGATGTAGATCCTTGGCTCAGTTCAGCGATGCGATGGCGCTCACACATGGAGCAGCAGATGCTCCCGCTCCCAGGGCGAGATCACCTTCATGAACTCGGCGTACTCGATCTCCTTGATCTCCGAATACACGGTGACGAAGGATTCACCGAGCACCGCGGCCAGCTCCTTCTCGGCGCGCAGCAGATTGAGCGCCTCACCGAGGCTGCGGGGCAGCTGGAAGTCGCCGAGGTAGGCATCGCCCTTGCACTCGGGCGTGGGCTCGATGCGGTTCTTGATGCCCAGATAGCCGCAGGCCAGAGTGGCCGCCAGCGCCACATAGGGGTTGGCATCGGCCCCGATCACGCGGTTCTCGATGCGGCGCGCCGCCGGCTCGGCCAAGGGCGAGCGGATGCCCACGGTGCGGTTGTCCGTGCCCCACTGAATGTTGATCGGGGCGGCCGTGTGGCGGGCCAGGCGGCGGTAGCTGTTCACATAGGGCGCGAACAAGGCCATGGCCGCCGGGATGTACTTCTGCAGGCCGCCGATGTACCAGTAGAACTCGGGGCTGGGCGAGCCGTCCTCGTTGCTGAAGAGGTTGCGGCCGGTGGCCTGGTTCACCACGCTTTGGTGGATGTGCATGGCGCTGCCGGGCTCGCCGGCGATCGGCTTGGCCATGAAGGTGGCGAACATGTCATGGCGCAGCGCCGCTTCACGCACCGTGCGCTTGAAGAAGAACACCTCGTCGGCCAGGCCCATGGGGTGGGCATGGAAGAAGTTGATCTCCATCTGCCCGGCGCCCACCTCGTGGATCAAGGTGTCGACATTGAGCTCCATCTTCTCGCAGTACTCGTAGACGTCTTCGAACAGCGGGTCGAACTCATTCACCGCGTCGATGGAGTAGGCCTGGCGCGAGGTCTCGGCCCGGCCCGATCGGCCGATGGGCGGCTTGAGCGGCATGTCGGGGTCGCTGTTGCGGGCGACCAGGTAGAACTCCAGCTCCGGGGCCACCACCGGCTCCCAGCCCTCGGCCGCAAACAGGCCGCAGACGCGGCGCAGCACCGAGCGCGGCGCGAAGGGCACCAGCTGACCATCGCGGTCAAAGCAGTCGTGGATGATCTGCGCCGTCGGGTCGATAGCCCAGGGCACCAGGCGCGCCGTCGTCGGGTCGGCGCGCAAATGCATGTCGCGGTCGTTGGGGCTGATGACGTCGTAGTAAGGGCCTTCTTCCGGGAACTCGCCCGTCACGCCCATGGCCACTACCGCCTCGGGCAGGCGCATGCCGCGGTCTTCGGTGAACTTCTCGCGCGGCAGGATCTTGCCGCGGGCGACACCGGTCAGATCGGGCACCAGGCACTCGATCTCGGTCACACGTTGCGCCTTGAGCCAGGTCTCCAGCTCGCTGAATGTGAAATTGCTGCGATCAACCATCTTGAATCTCCGTGGGTCTTGAGCCCCCGGCCGGCCGCGGTTGCGGCCCGGGTGCCGGGGCATGGGGTCTTGGGAGTTCAGGCGATGGGACCTAGGTCTCGGGGTCGCGCAGCGAGTCGTGCCGGGGTTGGTGGATCTGGTCGCGGTAATCGCGGCAGGCCTGGCCAAAGGCCTGCAGCAAAGCCATGGAATGCGGGTTGTGCGCGGCCTGCCACTCGGGGTGCCACTGCACACAGAGCGAGAAGCCGGGGGCCTCGGCCATGCTGAAGGCTTCGATCAAGCCATCGGGCGCCAGCGCCTCGACGCGCAAGCCCGGCGCCAGGCGCTTGACGCCCTGTCCGTGCAGCGAGTTCACACGGATGTGCGCCTGGCCCAGCAAGGCCTGCAATCGGCCGCCGGGCTGGATGGCGATCTCGTGCTGGTCGGCATAGGCGATCTCGGGCGGCTGGCCCTCGGGGGCGCGGTGGTCGTGCAAGCCGGGCTGTTCCTGCACGGCCTGGTGCAAGCTGCCGCCCAGGGCCACATTGGCCTCCTGAAAACCGCGGCAGATGGCGAACAAGGGCATGCCGCGCGCCAAGGCCTTGGGGATCAGGGGCAGGGTCCAGGCATCGCGCTCCGGGTCCAGGGGCAGGGCGGGGTTGTGCACCGCCTCGTCGAAATGGCTGGGGTGCACATTCGAGGGCGAGCCGGTCAGCAGCACACCGTCGGCCTGGTCCAGCAAGGCATCGAGGTCCTGCAGCTCGATCGGCGGCACGATCAGGGGCAGGCAGCCGGCCAGACGGACCGCGTCCACATACTTCTTGCCGGCGATGTGGTTGGGGTAGTCGCCCACCATGCGTTGGCAGGCGGGCACCAGCACCACGGGTTTGCGTGGTGCTGATTGCGGCGGTGCTTGAGGTGCTTCCGCTTGGGGCTTCTTGACCTGTGTCACAGCAGATCCTTCAGTCGGTAGTACGCCATGCCCAGCACCAGGGCCGGCATGCGCATCAGTGTGCCACCGGGGAAGGGCCGGTGGCGCAAGGCAGCAAAACAATCAAAGCGGCTGGCGTCGCCCGCGATCGCCTCGGCCACCAGCTGGCCCGCCAGCCCCGTCAGGGCCAGGCCATGGCCGGAGAAGCCCTGCAGGTAATAGATATTCTGAGCGGTGCCCAGGCGGCCGAAATCGGGGGCGCGGTTCATGCTGATGTCCACAAAGCCACCCCATGCATAGTCCATGCCAATTTCGGCCAGCTGCGGGAAGGTGGCATGCATGCGCGCGGCCATGATGGCCTTGAGATCGCGCGGCGTGCGCGTGCTGTAGCTGACCCGGCCGCCGTACAGCAGGCGCTGGTCGGCCGTGGGCCGGAAATAGTCGAGCACGAAATTGTTGTCGCACACCGCGCTGCGCGAGGGGATCAGGGCGTTCAGGCGCTCGGCCTCGATCGGCGCGCTGCAGCCGATGTAGGTGCCGACCGGCATGATGCGCTGCGTCAGCTGGGGTGCCAGCTCGGGCGCCAGTTCGGGCAGGTAGACATTGCCGGCCAGCAGCGCAAAGCGGGCCCGCAGTTGGCCCTGGCTGCTGCGCAGCCTGAGCCCGGTTTGAGCGCTTGTGCCCTGATCCAGTGCCAGGGCCGGGCTGTGTTCGAACAGCTGCACCGGGGCGGTGCCTGGGCGGCGTGCGGGCTCGCTCAGCAGCTGAGCCAGGCCGCGGCAATACTTCAGCGGATGCAGATGCCCCGAGGCCGGGTCGTGCACGCCGGCCTGGTAGCGCGGGCTGGCGATCCAGTTGGACAATTCGTTCTTGGGAATCCAGCGCTGCTCGTGGCCATAGACCTCGTCCATGCCCTGCTGCCAGGCTTGCAGGTCAGCAGCCTTGCGCGCGCTGGTGGCCACGCTCAGAAAACCGTCCTGCCATTCGCAGTCAATGCCGTAGCGCTGGCTGCGCTGACGGATCATCTCGACGGCTTCCAGGCTCATGGCCCAGATGCGGCGCGCCTCAGCGAGGCCCAGCTGGCCTTCGACCTCGGCCATGTCACAGGCCAGGCCGGCCAGGGCCTGGCCGCCGTTGCGACCGGAGGCACCGCCGCCGATCTCGCCGGCTTCCATCAGCGCGACGCTGAAGCCGCGCTCGCTCAGCGCCAGGGCGGCCGACAGTCCCGCCAGTCCGCCGCCGACGATGGCCACATCGGCCTCCACCGTGCCTTGCAGCGGCGCGAAGCCGGGGCCTTGCGGCGCGGTGGCCGCGTAATAGCTGTCTCTCGCGAGCTGACGATCGATCTGCAGCAAAGGCATGCAAGCGTGGGTTGGTGAGGGCTCAGGCGGCGCGTTGCAAGGCGCCGCGCACGGTGTCGATCAGGCGATCGATGTGGTGCTTCTCGATAATCAGCGGCGGGCTGAAGGCAATGGTGTCGCCGGTGGTGCGGATCAAGACGCCTTGCTCCCAGCAATCGAGGAAGATCGAGAAGGCGCGTTTGGCCGGCTCGCCCGGCAGCGGCACCAATTCGACGCCGCCGACCAGGCCCAGATTGCGGATGTCGATCACATGGGGCGCGCCCTTGAGCGAATGCAGGGCTTCGGCGAAGTAGGTCTGCATGTCCGCGGCGCGGGTCAGCAGGCCGTCCTCGGCGTAGGTGTCCAAGGTCCCCAGGGCCGCTGCGCAGGCCAGGGGGTGGGCCGAGTATGTGTAGCCGTGGAAGAACTCGATCAGGTGCTCGGGGCCCTGCATGAAGGTGTCGTAGATGGACTGCTTGGCGAACACCGCGCCCATGGGCACAGCGCCGTTGGTCAGGCCCTTGGCCACCGTCATCAGGTCGGGCGTGACGCCGAAGGTCTGGGCGCCAAAAGGCTGGCCGGTGCGGCCGAAGCCGGTGATGACCTCGTCGAAGATCAGCAGGATGCCGTGCTTGTCGCAGATCTCGCGCAGGCGCTGCAGATAGCCTTGGGGCGGGATCAGCACGCCGGTGGAGCCGGCAATCGGCTCGACGATGACGGCCGCGATGGTGCTGGCGTCATGCAGGGCGACCATGCGTTCCAGATCGTCCGCCAGCTCGGCGCCGTGCAAGGGCTGGCCCATGGCGTAGGCATTGCGCGCCGGGTCGTGGGTGTGGCGCAGATGGTCCACGCCGCTGAGCAGGGTGCCGAACATTTTGCGATTGGCCACCATGCCGCCGACCGAGATGCCGCCGAAGTTCACACCGTGGTAGCCGCGTTCGCGGCCGATCAGGCGGGTGCGCGAGCCCTCACCGCGCACGCGGTGGTAGGCCAGGGCCATCTTCAGCGCGGTCTCCACCGACTCGGAACCCGAGTTGGTGAAGAAGGCCTTGTTCAGGCCGGCCGGCGTCAGCTCGACCAGGCGCTCGGCCAGCTCGAAGGCCTTGGGGTGGGCCATCTGGAAGGGCGGCGCGAAATCAAGCTCGGCCGCCTGCTTCTGGATGGCTTCGACGATGCGCGGCCGGTTGTGGCCGGCGTTGACGCACCAAAGCCCGGCAATGCCGTCCAGCACCTGACGGCCTTTGTCATCGGTGAAGTACATGCCGTCGGCGCTTGTGAGCAGGCGCGGCGACTTCTTGAACTGCCGGTTGGCGGTGAACGGCATCCAGTAGGCGTCCCGCTTCGGGTCCGCACTGGCGGTGGTGCTGGGGGCCGAATCGGGGGCGATGGACTGGCTCATGACGGGCTCTCCTCATTCAACAACTGAGAGCCAGTCTAGAGAGCCTTGCGCGCAATGTGCGAGCGCATTCGCCCCGGTGCTTACCCGAGGTTCTGCACGTTTGTGCCATCATTCAGTGAACGATTCGCACAATATTCGAAATATGAGTTCAGAAGTGACTTTGGATGCGATTGACCGCAGCATTCTGGCGGCGTTGCAGCGCGATGGCCGCATCAGCAATGTGGAGCTGGCCAAGCAAGTCCATCTCTCGCCCTCGGCTTGCCTGCGGCGGGTCAAGCAGCTGGAAGATGCCGGCGTGATCGCCGGCTATGTGGCCTTGCTCAACCCCAAGGCCATCGGCCAGCCGGGCACCAGCTTCACCATCATCAATTTGGAGCGCATGACGCCGCAGGCGCTGGGCGCCTTTGAGCAGGCGGTGCGGGACATCCCGGAGATCCTGGACTGCTTCTATGTGGCGGGCACCAACGACTACCTGATGCGCTTTGCCTACAAAGATGCTGAAGACCTGGAGCGCCTGCACAGCGATGTGCTGATGCATCTGCCCGGTGTGGCGCGCAGCAACTCGATGCTGGTGCTGCGCACGGTCAAGAAGACCACGGCGTTTGAGCTTTGAACGCTGAACTTGGAGCCCGGGCCGAGTGGTTTCCGGGCTGGGCGGCGGATCGCGGCGGCGATCCCGCCAGTCTTACATGGCCAGGCCCATCATCAGGGCGGTCAGACCGAAGCAGCTCAGGGTGGCAGCCAGGCCGAGGGTTTCGGCGACTAGGCTGATCTTCTTGGCAGAGCCGAAGGTACCGGCCAGCGAGGGTTGGTCTTGCTCAACAGCCAGCAGGTATTGTTGCGATTGAGCGAGGAAGGCGGGAGTTGCAGTCATGATGATGTTTTGTCTCTGTAGCGACACCCCTGTGGGTGACTTCGAGCGCAATTATCAATGACATCCGTGAAAACCCTATGACAAAAATCAGGGTTTCTACTTAATTGGTAAAACTTCACTTGAAGTCTTGGCTGGCTGGAGCAGGGGCAGCAACTGCACCACCAGCAGGCTGCCCAGGATCAGGGCGCAGCCGGCAAGGCCTGCCGGGGCCAGGCGGTCCCCCATCAGCCAGTAGCCAAACAGGGCGGCAAACAAGGTCTCCGAGGACAGCACGATGGCGGCGTCGGCCGCGTGGGCATAGCGCTGCGCCACCACCTGGGCGGTGAAGGCCACGCCGACCGACAGAATGCCGGTGTACAGAATCGGTGTGGCGGCGGCCTGGATGCCGGCGCCGCTGAAGGGCTCGAACAGCAGCCCCCAGACCAAGGCCAGCAGGCCGCAGACGAAAAACTGGCCGCAGGCCACGAGAAAGGGCGCCGCCATGCGGTCCGCCACGCGGCCGATCAGCAGCACATGCAGGCCCCAGGGCAGGGCCGAGGCGATCACCCAGCTGTCGCCGAGGCCGATCTCCAGGCTTTGCGCGCCCGAGAGCAGAAAAGCGCCGACCAGGCAGGCCAGCGCGCCGGGCCAGACCGACCAATGCGGCAGCTGGCGCAGCAGCAACCAGCCCAGCACCGGCACCAGGGGCACGTAGAGCGCGGTCAGAAAGCCGGCATTGGTCACCGTGGTGTACTTGATGCCGATCTGCTGCATGGCTGCACCCAGGGTCAGCAGCATGCCCAGGCCCAGGATCTTCAGGCCGTCGTCGCGGTTCAGCGCCAGCTGCCGCCCGGCCAGGTAGTTCCACTCGCGCCAGGCCAGGGGCAGCACGACCAAGGCGCCGACCAGAAAGCGCAGGCCGGTGAACATCATCGGCCCCAGCTCCTGCATGCCGTGGCTTTGCGCCACAAAGGCCGAGCCCCAGATCAGGGCGATGAGGGTCAGCAGGAGATTGGCTTGGATGCGGCTCAAGAGATGGGGCTTTCCGTGCAAGAGGCGGGGGGCAACTGGCGTGATCGTTTCGAATGGCGCGGCGGCCAAAAAGAAACGGCGCCGATTATCGCGGCGCCGCTCCGAGCCAGGGCTGAGCACAAGCCCAAACTGGGGTCACAAACTGGGGTCAGAGTGAGTTTCGGCGCATGGCCGAAATCACTCCGCTCAGCTCAGCTCATTCAGCCATCCTCATCATTCCTCGCGGCCACCAAAAATGCCCAGCAGCGACAGCAGCGACTGGAACACGTTGTACAGGCTCAGGTACACGCTCAGCGTGGCGGTGATGTAGTTGGTTTCTTCGCCGTCTTGCACGCGCTTGAGGTCGTACAGGATGAAGGCCGAGAAGATGCCAATCGCCAGCACCGACAAGGTGATCATCAGCGCGCTGGACTTCAGGAAGATGTTGGCAATGCCCGCCACCAGCAAGAGGATCATGCCGATGAAGAGGAATTTGCCCATGCTGCTCAGGTCGCGCTTGATCACCGTGGACAGCGAGGCCATGCCCAGGAAGATGGCGCCCGTGCCCGCGAAGGCCGTCATGATCAGCTCGGCGCCATTGCCCAGGCCCAGGACCGCACCCACCAGGCGCGACAGCATCAGGCCCATGAAAAAGGTGAAGCCCAGCAGCACAGGCACGCCCGCGGCCGAGTTCTTGGTCTTCTCGATGGCGAACATGAAGCCGAACGCACCGGCCATGAAGACGATCAGGCCGACCATGGGCGACATGGCCTTGGACAGGCCGGTGGCCACGCCCAACCAGGCGCCCAGCACCGTCGGCACCATGGACAGGGCCAGCAGCCAGTAGGTGTTGCGCAGCACGCGGTTGCGTTCGCGGCGCAGCGCGCCTTCGTTGAGGCCGGTGGAGACGGCAGAGAAAGATCCGAAGTTCGGGTTCATGACAGCAACTCCTGTGAGAGTGAGTGAATGAATGGGTTGAAAGAAGAAGGGAAGACTGGGTTGTGAGTTTGATCGACCTAGATCTCGGGCGAGCGAGTTGCGGCCTCAGCCCTTGTCGCCGGCCGCAGCAGCGGCTAAACGCTTGCCGCGGGCGCGGATGTTGAGGGCCTCAACCGCCAGCGAGAAGCACATCGCGGCGTAGAGGTAGCCCTTGGGCACATGCTGGTCGAAGGCCTCAGCCGTCAGCGCCATGCCCACCATCACCAGGAAGGCCAGGGCCAGCACCTTGACCGAAGGATGGCGGTCCACAAACTCGCCGATCGGCTTGGCCGCGATCAGCATCACGCCGACCGAGGTCACCACGGCCGCCACCATCACGCCGATGCGGTCCACCATGCCGACCGCGGTGATCACCGAATCGAGCGAGAACACGATATCGATCACGGCGATCTGGCCGATCACCATCCAGAACAGCTTGCGCCCGGCGGCTTTCAGCGCGGCGGCATCGGCCGTCGGCGGGCCGTCCTGCTCATGGGCTTCCACTTCGACAAAGATCTCGTGCGAAGCCTTGTACAGCAGGAACAGGCCGCCCAGCAGCAAGACCAGATCTCGGCCGCTGATGCCTTGGCCGAAGACATGGAAGAGATCGGCCGTCAGGCCCATGACCCAGCTCAGCGAGAACAGCAGCAGCAGGCGCGACACCATCGCAAAACCCAGGCCCAGGCGCCGCGCCTGATCGCGCTGCTCCGGCGGCAGGCGGCCGACCAGGATGGAGATGAAGATGATGTTGTCGATGCCCAGGACGATTTCCAGGGCGGTCAGCATCGCGAAGGCGAGCCAGAGATTGGGGTCGAAAAGAAAGTCCATGCGGGCGAGAAAAAGAGGCTAAGGCGGTGCACGAGGCCGCAGCACAGAGGCTGCAAACTGCCGGCGGCAAAAGAAGAGAAAAGCGGGGAGGAAGGACGGCGCCGAATGGAGTCGCTCGCAAGTTGGGCCATTCAGGCCATGGGCGAGCGCGGCAGCTGCGGGCGATCAGCCCCCGCGCGGGCGTGGCGGGCGCTGCAGGCCTTCGAGCCAGGGGGCATCCATCAGGTACGGCAACTTGGCGCCCGGCGGCGACAGGCTTGTGGCACTGAGCTGCAAGCCCGAGGGCGGCAGGCCCAGCTCGGGCGCTTCCAACCCGTCGCCAAGCTCGGCGCCGGTCACTGGGGAGTCGACCGTTGGTTCTACCGTGACCTCGGTCCAGGAAGTGAAACCATCCGCGGCGTTCAAGTCCGTCGCGCAGGCGGTCGCGGACTGCTGAGCCGCGATCAGCCCCCAAGCTTGCGCCGGCGCGCTGCCCATCACGAGCAGGCCCAGGGCCAAGCAGAGCGCCAGCCCGAGCTGGAGCTCGCGTGCGCGGCGAAGGATGAAGGCGGAGAACAGGGTCACAGGCCGCAGTTTAGCTGGCCGTGTCGCTGACCGCCTGAGCGGCGTCGGGCGCGCCCGTTCGATCGTTCGAGAAATCCGCCTGAAGGTAGGCCAATTCTTCTTCGCTGAAGCCAGCCGCGCCGCGAGCGCTCAGGTTGAAGGGGGGGCGCAGCCGCGGCGCCTGGTAGTGCTGCGCCAGGCCAGGATAAATCGCCACGGGGTCCAGGCCACGCAAGCGGCAGCAGTGGCGGTACCAGCGGTTGCCGATCTCCACATGACCGATTTCTTCGCGCAGGATGATGTCCAGAATGGCCACCGCCCGTGCGTCACCGGCGCGGGCCAGCTTGGCCTGCAGCGGCGGCGTGGCATCCAGGCCGCGAGCCTCCAGGGTGCGCGGCACCAGGGCCATGCGGGCCAGCACATCGTCGGCCGTGCGTTCGGCCATGGTCCAAAGGCCGTCGTGGGCGTCGAAGTCGCCGTAGCGGTGGCCCAGGCTCTGCAGATGCTCGTGCAGCAGGTTGAAATGCTGCGCCTCCTCGGCGGCTACACGCAGCCAGTCGAGGTAGAACTCACGCGGCATGCCGGCAAAACGCCAGACTGCATCCAGGGCCAGATTGATGGCGTTGAACTCGATATGGGCGATGGCATGGATCAGTGCCGCACGGCCCGCGAGTGTGAAGGGAGAGCGGTTGGGCACTTGCAAGGCCGGCAGCAGGCGAGGGCGATCGGGCCGACCAGGTACCCCCTCAGGCCGTTTCAGAGGCAAGCAGGGGTCCAGGTTCACGCCCTCAAGCGCCTCTTGGTAGAGCGCCTGCGCGGCTGCGGCCTTGTCGGCGGGGTCAATCAGGCAGAGAACGTGCAAGGCACGGACGCGGCAATCCGGGGGCATCATGCGCAAATTATCCCCGCTCGTTCATCCAGCCCCTGGGCCTGGCAATGCCCTGCGCTGTCGAGTCCGCAGCCAGGCCGCTTAAAATCTCCGGTTTTGCCGCGGCCAGGTGCCGTCCGGGAGCACGAGATGGCGATATTCCAGTTGGACGAACACCGGCCCGAAGTCGCCGCCAGCGCCTGGGTGGCCGACAGCGCCCAGGTCATCGGCCGGGTGCATCTCGACGAAGACGTCAGCATCTGGTTCAACGCCGTGCTGCGCGGTGACAGCGAACACCTGCACATCGGCCCGGGCTGCAATATCCAGGACGGCTCCGTGCTGCATGCCGACCATGGCTTTCCGCTGCATCTGGAGGCCGGCGTGACGGTCGGCCACCAGGTGATGCTGCATGGCTGCACGGTGGGCGAGAACTCCTTGATCGGCATTGGCGCCGTGGTGCTCAACGGTGCCCGCATCGGCCGCGACAGCATCGTCGGCGCCGGTGCGCTGGTGACCGAGGGCAAAGTGTTCCCGGACGGCAGCCTGATCGTGGGCAGCCCGGCCAAGGTCGTGCGTGAGCTCACCCCTGCGCAGATCGAAGGCTTGCGTGCCAGTTCCCGCCACTACATCGCCAACGGCCAGCGCTACGCCAGCGGCTTGCAAGACATCAGCGGCGACTATCCCCAGAATTCCAAAGCCAAACCATGAGTGAACTGCATAAATTCCTGTTCGAAGGCCTGCCCGTGCGCGGCATGCTGGTGCGCCTGACCGGCAGCTGGCAAGAGGTGCTTCAGCGCCGCGAGGCGGTGGGCGCGCATCCGCCCGAGCTGCGCGCATTGCTGGGCGAGATGTCGGCCGCGGCCGTGCTGATGCAGTCCAACATCAAGTTCAACGGCGCCTTGGTGCTGCAGGTGTTTGGCGACGGACCGGTCAAGCTGGCCGTGGCCGAGGTGCAGCCCGACCTGAGCTTCCGCGCCACGGCCAAGCTGGTCGGTGAGGTGCCGGAGGGCGCCCAGCTCGAAGCCATGCTCAATGTTCATGGCCAGGGCCGCTGCGCCATCACCCTGGATCCCAAGGACAAGTTCCCCGGCCAGCAGCCCTACCAGGGTGTGGTGCCTCTGCACGGTGACCAGCGCGAGCCGCTGCAAAAGCTCTCGGAGGTGCTGGAGCACTACATGCTGCAGTCCGAGCAGCTGGACACGAAACTGGTGCTGTTCGCCAACGACGAGATCGCCGCCGGTCTCTTGATCCAGCGCCTGCCGGTCGAGGGTGAGGCCAATCTGGAAGGGCAGGGCGCCACCCTGCGCAACGAGGACGAAATCGGCCTGTCCGACGCCTTCAACCGCATCAGCATGCTGGCTTCCACCCTGACCCGCGATGAGCTGCTGGGCCTGGATGCCGAGACCATTCTGCGTCGCCTGTTCTGGGAAGAAAGCGTGCGCCGCTTCGAGCCGCTGGCGCCGCGCTTCGCCTGCAGTTGCTCGCGCGAGCGCGTCAGCCAGATGCTCAAGGGCCTGGGCCGCGACGAGGTCGAAGAGGTGCTGGCCGAGCGCGGCAATGTCGAAATCGGCTGCGAGTTCTGCGGCCTTCAGTACCACTTCGACGCGGTTGATGTAGGCCAACTGTTTGCGCAGGAGCTGGCCCAAGCCGGCGGTAGCGGCACCGTGCAATAAGCCCGGCGACGCTGCGGTCCCCATGCCCCCGAAGCGCGGCGTGGCGCGGATGCCGCGCTCCGCTGGCAATACGACCTGAGGGATTGACGCTCCCGCCCTGATCCTCGACCTTGTCCGGCGGTCCCGCGTGTTCCGCGGGTGCGAGGCCGGTAGCGGCCTGAAAGGGCGAGGATGGACAACAAAGGCGGTGGAATCCCCTGGACCAGCTTGGCCGTGCTGGTCGCTTTCATCACCAGCACCCAGCTGGTTCCTCATGCGTTTGACCAGTTGCGTCCGGCCGAAAAGGAGCGGGCGCAAGCCGTGACGGCGGCCGACCTCGAGGTGGAAGCGCGGCTTTGGGAAGACCCATTTGTGGCCGTGCGCCGCCATGAGGCCGAACGGCTGGAGCGCTGCGACAAGCTCTACAAGGACCCGGCCAAGGCCACCGAGTGCAAACTCAAATCGGTCTCAGCCTTGCGCACGCCGCAGGAGTTGTCGCGCCGCCTGAGTGGCGATGACGAACCGGATTCCAGCGAAACCCTGGTTCTTGTGGCCTTGGTGCCCGGCAATGCCTTTGTTGGGGCCGAGGAGGGGCGGCGGCGCACGCGCTATGCCGTGCTGGCGGGCCTGCAGGCCAAAGGCTATGTGCCCGACAACGCCGAGCGCCTGGGCCTGCTGCAGCTGGACGAATCCAAGCTCAGTCCCCAGGCTGCTGCCAGCAATGGCGTGCGTCCGGGCTTGCTGGTGCCCTATGAGCTGCTCTCGGCCAGCAGCTTGAGCGCGGCGGTGGCCCGGACTTCTCCGGCCCGGCCGGCTCAGGCGGCCTCAGATGTGGCCGACATCGCGCAGGCCTCGCGGTACAGCCAGGTGGCTGTGCTGTGGGTGGATGAGACCGCTTTGCCTTCGCGCAAGCTCGACAGCCTGGCCTTGATGCTGCATGCCCTTTTCGAGCCCTGGGCTGCTGGCAAGCGGGAGCCACCGCCACTGGCTGTGATTGGCCCGTCCACCACCGATGCCCTGCGGGTGGCATTGGCCGATCTGCGCAGCGCCGCCTGGCGGCTGGGGCCGGGGCCCGGTTCGCGCAGCCATTGTTCGGTTCCGCCCGGGCAGCGACCTCTGGCCCAGGCCCCGACGGCCTCCGAACCTTGGCTCGATGGCTATTGGCACTTGTCGCGGGCCTTGCTGCTGAGCCCGTTCTCCACCGCCAGTGACGCCATGCTCAGCGAACTCGACGGCAGCAGCCTCGAGGACTACGTGTCCTGGCGCTTTTGTCGCCTGCAGGGGGGGCGCCAGGACCCGCCGGTGCGGCTGATCCGCAAGATCGGCAGCGACAAGGAGCTGCTGGACCAGTTGACGGGCGAGCTGAGCTTGAGACTGTCGGCCAAGGCACGCTCGCCGCAGCGTGTGGTCTTGATCGGCGAACGCGACTCGCTCTACGCCCAGGCCTTGGTGGGGCAACTGCGTGCACAGCTTTCGCAGAATCCGGCCCTTCATTTGGAAGAGCTGTACTTTTTCCGTGGCCTGGACGGTGTGACAACGCGCGACGCCGGTCGCGATGAGGCGCGCGGCGGATCCGGCAAAGCCGATGCGCAAGCACGCATTGAGTGGCCCGAAGCTCGCGATCAGCTGGACTACCTGCGTCGCCTGGCCCAGCAGTTGCAACGCAGCGAGTCCAAGGTCGGGGCCCTGCCCATCGGGGCCATCGGTCTGATGGCCAGTGACGTGCATGACAAGCTCCTGCTGCTGCAGGCTCTGCACGAGAGTTTCGCGGACAAGGTTTTTTTCACCACCGATATGGATGCACGCTTTCTGCATCCGCGTGTCCAGACCTTCACCCGCAATCTGCTGGTGGCATCCAGTCTGCCGCTGGAGTTTCCGCGCCTGTCGTCGCCGCGCTGCCAGGCGGTGGCCGATCGCGTTGGGCTGCCCGCGCCCGATCTGGCGGCCGGCAATCCACCCTGGCGCGATGTGTACCAATCGTCAGCCTATCTCGCAGCTCGCCATGCCGGTTGTCGCAGCAAAGCCTGCCGGGCCGTGGAGGACTGTGCGGCCGAAGAGGCACTCGATCACCCCTCGCTCTACGAGGTGGGCCGCAGCGGCGCCATGGCTTTGAGTGGTTATGCCTTCGAGCGCCGCCCGCCCGGCAAAGCCTACGGTGTGCGCCTGGCGGCCGTGGCTTTGCCGGTGCTTTTGCTGTTGGGCCTGCTGGTCTGGCCGGGCACGCCGGTGCTGCGCAACATCCGGCGTCGCCGGGCCGCGGCGCGGCTGGAGCATCTGCCGGCTGGATTGGTGCCCGCCATTTCCTTGCCGGAGCTGGGCTTCGTGGCCCTTTACTGCTGGCTGTTTTTCTTCACCCTGGTCAGTCTGAGCGAGATGCTGTGGCCGGGCCATCTGCGCTTTGCGCCTGGCATGTTGGGCCTGAGCCTGGGCAGCACGCTGCTGGTGCTCTTGTCCTTGGCGCCCGAGCATCGTTTCGGCTTCGGATTTGGCAAGGGCCTCGGCGCAGGGGGCGTGCCGGCCATCATGGCCCCGGGACTGCGTCGCACGCTGCGCGGGCTGTGTTGGTTGACCCTGGGCCTGGTCTGGGCCTATGTGCTGAGCGGCGTCGAGGCCCGCCGCTGCGACAGCTGCGAGCCCCTGGCCTGGTTGGAGGGGCTCAGCGCCTGGCCTTCGCACCTGCTCCATCTGCTGGCCCTGCTCGCGATTGTTGACACCCTGGATGCCACCTGGTCGCGCAGTGTTCAGGGCATGGCCGAAGACAGCGCCTGGCTGCATCTGCCCGAACAGGCGCCCAAACGCGCCGGTGTCGCGGCCCGCCAGGGCGGTTTGCGCCTCATGCGCCGGATCTGGCAGCGGCACTTGAGCGTGGCCGGCTGGCATGCGGCGCCTGGGGGCAGCCTGGACTTTCGCATCCTCTGGCATCAGTACGGTCGGCGTGGCAGCCGGGTGCCTCGGGCTCTGCGCATCATGTTGGGTTTTGTGCTGACTCTGCTCGTGGTCCTGGGTTTGTTCTTTGGTTTCAGCGACGGCGTCGGTCCGGCCGTGCCCGTGCGAGGCGAGGATCACCGCGCCCTGATCCGTTTCACGCTCGATGCCATCCTGGTGCTGCTGCCGCTGCTGGTGGTGGCGGTGGGCGACGCCACCATGCTGGCCTGCCGATTCATCCGATTGCTCACGGCCGCGCGCACGGTCTACCCGGCGAGCACGCTGGCGCATTTCGCCGCCAGCCTGGGCAGCGCGCATGAGGCACTGTGGCTGCGCCCCATCGCCGCCGACCCGGCCCAGCGCGCCGTGGCGCCACCCGAACTGCGCCGCCACAGCCTGCTGGACGACTGGATCGATGTGCAGATCGTCGTGCGGCGCAGCGCGCGCATCGGGCCCTTGGTGATGGGACCCTTCGTGGTGCTGGCGCTCTTGATCGTCGGGCGCAGTCGCTTGTTCGACAACTGGTCGCTGACCTTGCCGGTGGCCATGGCCGCCAGCGCCTACCTGCTGGGCCTGCTGGCCCTGGCCGTGCTGCTCAAGCAGGCGGCCGAACAGGCGCGCAGCCGGGCCTTGCGCCGTATGGAGGCCGATCTGCGCTGGCTGACGGGCGGCGATGAGGAGCAGCGCAAGCTGATCGAGCCCTTCAAGCGGCTGATGGCCTCGGTGCAGGAGGAGCGCGGCGGCGCGCTGGCGCCGATTTTTGAGCAGCCCTTGGTCAAGGCCCTCTTGGTGCCCTTGGGTGGGGCGGGTGGCGCCCAGCTGTTCGAGTATTTCCTGCTGGCGCGCTGACCCATAATTGTTGCGATCACCATGACCTTTGCAGCCCCTCCATGCACATAGCCATCCTCACCGGCGGCGGCGACTGCCCCGGCCTCAATGCGGTGATCCGTGCCGTCAGCCTGGCCCTGATTCAGCAGTGCGGGGCGCGTGTCAGCGGCGTGGAGCGCGGCTTCCTCGGTCTGATCGAGCAGCGCCTGCGGCCCTTGGCTCTGGCCGATGTGCGGGACATCCTGGCCCAGGGCGGCACCATCCTCGGCACGCACAACCGCTGTGATCCTTTCCACTACTTTGCCGAGGGCGGGGCGGATGTCTCGGCGCGCGTGCTCGATTTCGTGCGGGCCCAAGGTATTGATGCGTTGGTCGCCATCGGCGGCGACGGCACCATGGCGATTGCCGAGCAATTCAGCCGTTTGGGCCTGCCCGTGGTGGGGGTGCCCAAGACCATCGACAACGACCTTTGTCTGACCGAACGCAGCTTCGGTTTCGACAGCGCCGTGGCCGTGGTGTCCGAGGCGCTGGACCGGCTGGAAACCACGGCGCGCAGCCATGGCCGGGTCATGATTGCCGAAACCATGGGCCGGCATGCCGGCTGGATTGCGCTGGAAGGGGGATTGGCGGGTGGGGCGGATGCCATCCTGCTGCCCGAGTTGCCCTACCGGCTGGAGGCCGTGATCGAGCATTGCCGACGCCGGACGGAGGGCGGCGGCCATGCCTTGATTTGCGTGGCCGAAGGGGCGCATGCCCAGGCGCAAGGCCAGGTGGTGCGCGCCTTGCTGGCCGACAGCCCGGACCCGGTGCGCCTGGGCGGCATCGGTGCGCTGCTGGCCCAGCAGTTGCAGCAGGCATTGGGTGAGCACAGCGAGGTGGAGGTGCGCTCGACCTTGCTCGGCCATGTGCAGCGCGGTGGCACACCCACGGCCTTCGATCGCGTGCTGGCCACACAGTTTGGCTGGGCCGCGGCCCAGCTGGTGCGCGAGGGCCGCTTCGGCCGCATGGTGGCCTTGCAAGGGGCAGAGTTCACCAGCGTGGCCCTGGCCGAGGTGGCGGGGCGCAACCGCCTCGTGCCCTTGGATCACCCCTTGCTGCAAGCAGCCCGGGGGCTGGGCCTCTGCCTCGGTCAGTGAGCTGGGCCGGGCGCGTTCAGCGGCGCCGGTTCAAGAGGTGCTCGCACTCGGGTACATCGCAGTTGTCGCAGGCCCAGCGCCACTCGGGCAGGGCGTCTTGGCGGGCTTGTAGGCGGCTGAACAGGCCCGTGGCCGGCAGGGGCGCGGTCTTTCGGGCCAGCAGCAAGGGCGTGATGGCATTGAGGGCAGCTTCCAGGCGCTGCGCACCGCTGCCGGCCACCACCGACCAACCGAGGCCCGCGCCCATCAGCGCTCGCCGCACGGCCGCATCCACCGGCGCGCGCACATGGGCTCCGTCGCGCTGCAGCCCATCGGCCACCCAAGGCAGGTCCAGCGCGGTCAGCAAGGTGAGGGCGCAGCGGCGGTGGAAAGCCAGGCCGGTGTCCAGCAAGGAGTGGTCGTCAAACAGCAGTTCGCTGTAGACCGCCGTCATCAGGGGCGTGGTGTCGCAGAGCACCAGATCGGCGCTGAGCGCCAGGGCTTCGCAGCGGGTCGCCTGGGCGGCGGCAATGGCGGCCTGTTCTTCGGGGCGCGGTGTGCGGCCCGCTTGATCGCACCATTCGCGCAACAATTCGGGCGCCCAGGCACAGCGCAGGCCGGTGGCCTCGCTCAAGCGCTGCTGCAGGCTTTGGGCCAGGGTCGATTTGCCGGTGCTCTCCGCACCGACGATGGCGATCAGCAAGCCGGGCACGGCTGGGTCTGCCAGGTCTTCATCAAGCCAGTGCCTGGCGGGAACCGCCGCTCGCGTGGCTGAGCTTGAGCTGCTGCGCCCAGGCGCGCCAGCCGGCCACCGACATGGGGATGAAGACTGCGTAGAGCAGCACGGTCAGCCAGTAACCCTTGTAGGCGAACAAGGCGACGCTGACGCCGTTGACCAGCACCCAGACGCCCCAGTTCTCCTGGTACTTGCGCGCCAGCAGCCACTGGCCGAGCAGGCTGGCGACCGTGGGGAAGGCATCCCAGAAGGGCACGGGTGAATCGGTCTGCTGCTGCAGAAACAGGCCCAGCAGAGGCCAGGCCAGCAGGGTGGCGAGCAGCGAGGCCCACAGGCCCGCCGTGCTCAGGCGACGCACGCGCAGGGCCTGGCCGTCATCGCCTTTGCCACGCAGCCATTGCCACCAGCCCCAAAGCGAGAGGCTCACAAACAGCAGCTGCAGGCTGGCTTCACCGTACAGCTTGCCGCTCCAGAACAGCAGGAAATACAGCAGCGAGCTGAGGATGGCCAGCGGCCAAGCCAGCACGTGCACACGCATATTGCAGACGACCATCCACAAGGCCAGCACAAAGGCGATCAACTCGGTCCAGGTGATGGGGCTGCCCAGCAACTCAAAGGCCGGGGCAAACAGGGGTTGCAGTTGCAGCAGCAAAGCGTCCATGCGGAACGGCGTGTCCTCGAATCGGGGTGGATTTAGGGCAGGGCAGGGCCGGGCTGTTAGCGCGGCGGCGCTCAGCGGCGAACTTGCACGTAGATCTCGTCGGGCTTGATCATGCCGAGCTCGAAACGCGCCTTTTCTTCGACCATTTCCAGGCCTTCGCGCAGATCGCGCAGCTCGGCTTCGAGCTGGGCATTGCGGGCGCGGGCCTGTTCATTGGCCTGCTGCGCCTGGGCCAGCTCGGCGCGCAGCTGCACGCCGCGAGGCAGGCTGCCCTTGCCCAGCCAGAGCTGGTACTGGATCAGCAGCAAAAAGGCCGCGAGGATGACGCCAAGTGTTTTCACGCGCGCAGTTTAGCCGAGCCGCGAAGCAATAAAAAACGCCGCAAGACCGGAGGGTCGGGCGGCGTTGGCAGATCAGGGCCACTCAAGACAGAGTGGCAACCCGCATCACTTCAGGTTGTAGAAGGCAGCGCGGCCGGGGTAGACGGCCACATCGCCCAGGTCTTCCTCGATGCGCAGCAGCTGGTTGTACTTGGCCATGCGGTCCGAGCGCGACAGCGAGCCGGTCTTGATCTGGCCGGCGTTCAGGCCGACGGCGATGTCGGAGATGGTCGAGTCTTCGGTTTCGCCCGAGCGGTGCGAGATCACAGCGGTGTAGCCGGCGCGCTTGGCCATCTCGATGGCGGCGAAAGTTTCGGTCAGGGTGCCGATCTGGTTGATCTTGATCAGGATCGAGTTGGCGATGCCCTTGTCGATGCCTTCCTTCAGGATCTTGGTGTTGGTGACGAAGAGATCGTCGCCCACCAGCTGCACCTTCTGGCCCAGCACTTCGGTGATGTGCTTCCAACCGTCCCAGTCGCCTTCGGCCATGCCGTCTTCGATCGAGATGATGGGGTACTTGTCCACCCAGGTGGCCAGCATGGAGGTCCATTCCTGGGCCGTCAGCTGGATGCCGCCTTCGCCTTCCAGTAGGTACTTGCCGTCCCTGTAGAACTCGCTGGCAGCGCAGTCCAGGCCCAGGGCGATCTGCTCGCCAGCGGTGTAGCCGGCGGCGTCGATGGCTTGCAGGATCAGTTGGATGGCGGCTTCATGGCTTTCCACGCTGGGCGCGAAACCACCTTCATCGCCCACGGCGGTGGAGATGCCCTTGTCGTGCAGGATCTTCTTCAGGGCGTGGAACACCTCGGCGCCCCAGCGCAGGGCTTCGCGGAAGCTCGGTGCACCCACGGGGATGATCATCAGCTCTTGCAGATCGAGGCTGTTGTTGGCGTGCGCGCCGCCGTTGATGACGTTCATCATCGGCACCGGCAGCTGGTTGCCGCCCATGCCGCCGAAGTAACGGTACAGGGGCAGGCCCGATTCTTCGGCCGCAGCGCGGGCCACGGCCATGGACACGGCCAGCATGGCGTTGGCGCCCAGGCGGCTCTTGTTCTCGGTGCCGTCCAGGTCGATCAGGGTGCGGTCCAGGAAGGCTTGCTCAGAGGCATCCAGGCCCAGCACGGCCTCGGAGATCTCGGTGTTGATGTGCTCCACCGCCTTCAGAACGCCCTTGCCCAGATAACGGCTCTTGTCACCGTCACGCAGTTCGATCGCTTCGCGCGAGCCGGTCGATGCACCGGAAGGCACGGCGGCACGGCCCATCACGCCGGATTCCAGCAAGACATCGCATTCGACGGTCGGGTTGCCGCGGCTGTCCAGAATTTCGCGGCCGACGATATCAACAATGGCACTCATTCAAGCTCTCCAAAAGGTCAAAAATTCGGTTTCGGCGCGCATCTTGCCAGCTGGCAGTTACCGGCGCTGAACAATCGTGCGCGGGGTCCGCCCGCCAAGGTGGGCGATCCAATTCAGGCCGAGAAGTCGTTCTCGAGCAGGGGCTGGCTCTTGACCACGCGGTCCAGGGCCACCAGTTGTTCCAGCAAAGCGCGCATGCGCTGCAGGGGCACGGCATTGGGGCCGTCCGACCAGGCTTCAGCTGGGCGCGGATGGGTTTCCATGAACAGGCCCGCCACACCCGCGGCCACGCCGGCACGGGCCAGCACCGGCACCATCTCGCGGGCGCCGCCGCTGCTGGTGCCCTGGCCGCCGGGCTTCTGCACCGAGTGGGTCACATCGAACACCACCGGCGCGCCAGTCTTGCGCATCTCGGCCAGGCTGCTCATGTCGGCGACGAGGTTGTTGTAGCCAAAGCTCACGCCGCGTTCGCAGGCAAGGAAGCGGTCTTCCGACAAGCCGGCTTCGCGCGCGGCGTCGCGGGCCTTGTCGATGACATTCTTCATGTCCCAAGGGGCCAGGAACTGGCCCTTCTTGATATTGACCGGCTTGCCCGACTTGGCCACCGCGCGGATGAAATCCGTCTGGCGGCAGAGGAAGGCCGGGGTCTGCAGCACGTCGACAACGCTGGCGACCTCGGCCACCTGCGATTCATCGTGCACATCGGTGATGATGGGCAGCTGCAGCTGGCGGCGCACTTCATCGAGGATCTTCAGGCCGGCATCGATGCCGACGCCGCGCTTGGTCGAACCCGAGGAGCGGTTGGCCTTGTCGAAGGAACCCTTGTAAATCAGCGGAATGCCCAGAGCCGTGCAGGCTTCCTTGAGCTGACCAGCCACGTCGAGCGACATTTCCAGGCCCTCGATCGAGCAGGTGCCGGCGATCAGGAAGAAAGGTCGGTCGATGCCGACCTCAAAACCGCAAAGCTTCATGGGCAGGATTCCTTCAGGCCTGTTTGTGGTTCAGTGCCGCCTTGATGAAGGCGGTGAACAGCGGGTGGCCGTCCCAGGGGGTGGACTTGAACTCGGGGTGGAATTGCACGCCCACATACCAGGGGTGCACCTCGCGCGGCAGCTCCACCATCTCAGTCAGCTTTTCACGCTGGGTGATGGCCGAGATGACCAGGCCGGCGTTTTGCAGCTTGTCCAGGTAATGGGTGTTGGCTTCGAAGCGGTGGCGGTGACGCTCGCTGACCACCGGGCCGTAGATGTCATAAGCCAGGGTGCCGGCCTTGACGTCCGAGCTCTGCGCACCGAGGCGCATGGTGCCGCCGAGGTCGCTCTTCTCGTCACGCTTCTGGATCGAGCCGTCGGCGTCTTGCCATTCGTCGATCAGGGCGATCACCGGGTGTGGGGTTTCGGGTTCGAACTCGGTCGAGTTGGCACCGGTCAGGCCCGCCATATTGCGGGCGTACTCGATGGTGGCGACCTGCATGCCCAGGCAGATGCCCAGGTAGGGCACTTTGTGCTCACGGGCGTACTGGGCGGCCAGGATCTTGCCTTCCACGCCGCGCTTGCCGAAGCCGCCGGGCACCAGGATGGCGTCGAACTGCTGCAGCTGCGAGATGTTCTCGGCGTTCAGCATTTCGGAGTCCACGTACTCGATATTGACGCGTGCGTGGTTGTGGATGCCGGCGTGGCGCAGGGCCTCGTTCAGCGACTTGTAGGAGTCGCTCAAGTCGGTGTACTTGCCGCACATGGCAATGGTCACGTCCTTGGCGGGGTTCTCCACCTCGCTGACCAGGGTGTCCCAGCGTTTCAGGTCGGCCGACTTGGTGTTCAGCTGCAGCTTGGTGCAGATCAGCTGGTCCAGGCCCTGCTCGTGCAGCATGCGCGGCACTTTGTAGATGGTGTTGACGTCCCACATGGAGATCACACCGTACTCGGGCACATTGGTGAAGAGCGAGATCTTGCCGCGCTCGTCATCGGGGATGCGGCGGTCGGCGCGGCACAGCAGGGCGTCCGGCTGGATGCCGATTTCGCGCAGCTTCTGCACCGTGTGCTGAGTCGGCTTGGTCTTCAGTTCGCCGGCCGCAGCAATCCAGGGCACATAGGTCAGGTGCACGAAGGCGACGTTGTTCGGGCCGGCTTTCAGGCTCATCTGGCGCGCCGCTTCGAGGAAGGGCAGGGACTCGATGTCACCCACCGTGCCGCCGATTTCCACAATGGCCACGTCGACCGCATCGGGCGTTCCAGCACCGGCACCGCGTCGGACGAAGTCCTGGATTTCGTTGGTGATGTGCGGAATCACCTGCACCGTCTTGCCGAGGTAATCACCGCGGCGTTCCTTCTCCAGCACGGACATGTAGATCTGTCCGGTGGTGAAGTTGTTGGCGCGCTTCATGCGCGTGGTGATGAAGCGCTCGTAGTGACCCAGATCCAAGTCCGTCTCGGCGCCGTCTTCGGTCACGAAGACTTCGCCATGCTGGAACGGGGACATCGTGCCCGGATCGACGTTGATGTACGGATCCAGTTTGATGAGGGTGACCTTGAGGCCGCGCGATTCGAGGATGGCAGCCAGTGAGGCCGATGCGATGCCCTTGCCGAGGGAGGACACCACACCGCCTGTGACGTAGACGTACTTGGTCATGTCGTGCAGCGTTCTCGTGAAAAACGCTGTGGTGGTAAAGCGCGATTATAGCGAGGCCCGACGGACCGCTCGGACACCGGCCCGGGAATCAGTCCGGGGACGGTGTGGAAAGCTGCATGGCATCGAGCAACTGCAGCACGAGGGCGGCCGTGTCGTCCGGACGCTCGAAAGGAAAGAGGTGGCTGCCCTCCATCCAGACGAAGTTGGGCCCGGCCAGGGCCTTGCTGGCGGCGGCGCCCGCCTGGCGCAGTTCCTCGGACTGGGTGCCCGCCACAAAGGCCACTGGGCAGCGCAGCGGGTGCCGGCGCAGCAGGCTCGGCAGGTGATGGGGCAGGGTGTCGTAGATGCGGGTCTCGATCTCGCGGCGAAAGCGCAGGCGGCTGCGCCCATCCTGTTCCTCAAAACCACCGTCGACATAGTCCTGCAGCACCCGTGGGTCCCAGCGCGCGAATTTGTGCTTGCTGGCGAAGTGGCTCATCACCGCCTCGCGATCCGGCCATTCGTAGCGGCGCTGGTGGGACACCTTGCCCGGCGAGACCCGGTGGATCAGCCTTGTGGCCTTGGCCACCCGCACGCTCTGGGCACGCCAACCGCTGACCACCGGCGAGTCCAGCATCACCAGGCTTTGCACCAGTTCCGGCTGCTGGCAGGCGACCAGCAGGCTCAGCATGCCGCCCAGGGAATGGCCGACCAGGCTGACCGGCCCGCTGGGTTTCACCTCCGTGCGGATGAAATCGATCAGCTCGTCGCGCAGATGCGGCCAGTTGCTGCTGACGGGATAGGCCGGGTTGTGGCCGATCTGAGGCAAGGCATGGACCTGCCAGCCGGCGCGCCGCCAGGCCTCGAAATGCAGGCGGTAGCAGGCGGCACCAAAGCCGTTGGCGTGGGAGAAGACGAGAGTCCGGTTCATTCCAGGGAGCGCCGGGCGGCGGGGCTACTCGGCCTGGCTCAGTTTCTTGAGCCGGTAGACCAGATCCAGCGCTTCGCGCGGCGTGAGCGTGTCGGGGTCCACATCATTGATGGCTTGGCTCAGCGCGCTTGTCGCTTGCGAGACAGGCGGCGGCTCGGGCGCGGCTGGCGGTGGCGCAAACAGGTCGATCTGCGCCTGGCCTTCGCCGGCCTTGGCCTCCAGGGCCTCCAGCGTGGCCCGCGCCTGGCGCACCAGGGAGGCCGGCATGCCGGCCAAACGTGCCACCTGCACGCCATAGCTGCGGCTGGCCGGGCCGGGCTGGATCTCGTGCAGGAAGACGATGTCGTCGCCGCTCTCGACCGCGCCGACGTGGCAGTTGATGGCTTGCGGGTGCTTGCTGGGGAACTCGGTCAGTTCGAAATAGTGGGTGGCAAACAGCGTGAAGGCGCGGCTCTTGTCATGCAGATGGCTGGCGATGGCGCCGGCCAGGGCCAGTCCGTCGAAGGTCGAGGTGCCGCGGCCGATCTCGTCCATCAGCACCAGGGACTGCTCGGTGGCACTGTGCAGAATCGCCGCGCCCTCGGTCATTTCCAGCATGAAGGTGGACTGGGCATTGGCCAGGTCGTCGGCCGCGCCGATGCGGGTGTGGATGGCGTCCATGGGCCCCAGCCGGCAGGCGCTGGCCGGCACATAGCTGCCGATGGCCGCCAGCAGGCTGATCAAGGCCACCTGACGCATGAAGGTGCTCTTGCCGCCCATATTCGGGCCGGTGATCACGGCCATGCGGGTGCGCGCATCGAGCCGGCAGTCGTTGGCCATGAACTCACCCGCGCCGGTTTCGCGCAGGCGCGACTCCACCACCGGATGGCGTCCCTGGCTGATGTCGATGCAGGGCTGGTTGACGAACTCCGGCCGGCACCAGTTGAGCGTGGCGGCGCGCTCGGCCAGGGCCGCCAGGGCGTCCAGGCTGGCCAGGGCACGGCCCAGGGCCGAGAGTGGCTGCAGCGATTCGATCAGCCAATCGATGAGTTGCTCGAACAGCAGCTTCTCGCGCGCCAGCGAGCGCTCCTGCGCCGACAGGGCTTTGTCCTCGAAGGCCTTGAGCTCGGGCGTGATGTAGCGCTCGGCGTTCTTCAAGGTCTGGCGGCGCTGGTAGTCGCTCGGCACCTTGTCCACCTGGCCCTGCGTCACCTCGATGTAGAAGCCATGGACCTTGTTGAATTGCACGCGCAGATTGGGGATGCCGGTGCGCGCACGCTCGCGGGTTTCCAGGTCCAGCAGGAAGGCGTCGCAGTTGTTCTGGATGGCGCGCAGCTCGTCCAGTTCAGCATCGAAGCCACTGGCGATCACGCCACCGTCGCGCACCAGAACGGCCGGCTCTTCGGCAATCGCGCGGTTCAGCATCTGCTCCAGCTCGGGAGAGGCGAGCAGGCCCTGGGCCAGCTGATCCAGCAGTTCGCTGCTGCCGGCGGGCACGGTCTGCTGCAGCTCGGGCAGGATGTGCAGGGTGGCGCGCAGGCCGGCCAGCTCTCGCGGGCGCACCTGGCGCAAGGCGATGCGGGCGGCGATGCGCTCGACATCCGAGACTTGGCGCAGCGCCTCGCGCAGCGGCTCAGGCCGGGCCTGCAGCAGGGCGGCAATGGCGCCGTGTCGTGCCAGGGCCTCGGCGCGCTCGCGCTTGGGGTGCAGCAGCCAGTGGCGCAGGGCGCGGCTGCCCATGCCGGTGCGGCAGCTGTCGAGCAAGGAGAGCAGGGTGGGGCTGGTCTCGCCACGCAGGGTCTGCGTCAGTTCCAGATTGCGCTGGGTGGCGGGCGGCAGGTCCAGCAGCTCGCTGCTGCGCTGGACGCTGAGCGCGCGCACATGGGCCAGGGCCCGGCCCTGGGTGTGTTCGGCATAGCTGAGCAGGGCGGCGGCGGCGGCTTGCGCGGCCGTCATCTGCTGGGCGTTGTAGCCGGCCAGGCTGGCCACGCCGAGCTGCTCGCAGAGCTTGCGGGCACCCAGGGCGGTGTCGAACTGCCAGCTCGGGCGGTTGGTGATGGGCGCGCGCGCGGCCAGTACGGCGGCGGGCTGGCGCTCGCGGTCCACCAGCACCTCGGCCGGGCTCAGGCGGGCCAGCCAGGAGGGCAGCTCACGCTCCGTGCATTCGGCCAGGCCCAGCTGACCCTGGGTCAGCGAGAGCCAGGCCAGGCCATGGGTCTTGCCTTGCTGAACGACCGAGAGCAGCACCGAGTCCTGCTTGTCGGTCAGCAGCTCGCTGTCGGTGACCGTGCCGGGCGTGACCACACGCACCACCTTGCGCTCGACCGGTCCTTTGGAGGTGGCCACATCGCCCACCTGTTCGGCAATCGCCACCGCCTCGCCCAGCTTGATCAGCTTGGCCAGGTAGCTCTCCAGCGCATGGACCGGCACGCCGGCCATCACCACCGGCTCGCCGGCGCTCTGGCCGCGGGTGGTCAGGGTGATGTCGAGCAGCTGGTTGCACTTGCGGGCGTCGTCGAAGAAGACCTCGTAAAAGTCGCCCATGCGGAAGAACACCAGCTCCTCGGGGTGCTCGTGCTTGATGCGCAGGTACTGCGCCATCACCGGCGTGTGGGCAGAGAAATCCGGGGCGTGGCTCATGATCGGGATGCGGGCGTCGGTGATGCGGGCGTCAGAAATGAACAAAGCCCTCGGACGGAGGGCTTTGTCGGTCAGGGGTGCTGAGACAGCTCAGCGCGCAGTTTAAGCGCCTTCGCCACCCAGTTCATCCTTGCGGATGCGCACCGCGGCGCGCTTCTTCGGTGCGGCGGCGGCATCCGCGGCCACAACGCCCGCAGCGTCTGCGGTCTTCTTCTTGCCAGCGGCCTTGGCGTCTGCCGGCTTGGCATCGCCTTCGGCCTCTTCCGCCGTGATCACGCGGGTGTAGGGCGCCAGGATCTGCACCAGCTGGCCGTAGATCTTGGGGCTGCCGGCCACCACTTCGCGCTGGTGCAGGAAGTCGGCTTCGCCGGTGAAGTTGCCGATCAGGCCACCGGCTTCCGTGATGATCAGTGAGCCCGCGGCCACATCCCAGGGCTGCAGGCCGGTCTCGAAGAAGGCGTCGTAGTAGCCGGCGGCGACATAGCAGAGGTCCAGGGCGGCCGCACCCGGGCGGCGCAGGCCGGCGCACTCGACCATCACGGCTTCGAACATCTTCATGTAGCGCTTGAAGTTGTCGCCGCGGCGGAAAGGGAAGCCGGTGCCGATCAGGGCGTCGCTCAAGCGCGTGCGCTTGGAGACGCGCAGGCGGCGGTCGTTCAGGAAGGCGCCACGGCCCTTGGTGGCATAAAACAGGTCGTTGCGGGTCGGGTCGTAAACGACGGCCTGCTGCACCACGCCGCGGTGCGCCAGCGCGATCGACACGCAGTACATGGGCAGGCCGTGGATGAAGTTGGTGGTGCCGTCCAGGGGATCGATGATCCAGACGAATTCGGAATGCTTGGCGCCGTACTCGCGACCCGACTCTTCGGCGAGGATGCCGTGGTCAGGGTAGGCCTGGAGCAGGGTTTCGATGATGACTTTTTCTGCCGCTTGGTCCACCTCGGTCACGAAGTCATTGGGCGACTTGGTGTTGATCTTCAGGATATCGAGGTCCATCGAGGCGCGGTTGATGATGGCGCCAGCTGCGCGTGCCGCCTTGATGGCGACATTGAGCATGGGATGGAGTGAAGCTTGCTGCGACATGCGTGAAACCTTGCCTGAAGAAGGAGGGTTGAGGTGGACTGGCGAAGAAAAAGAGCGTCTCTAGTGCCGCGGCCGGTCTGAAACTGTTCGGGTTCAGGGCGGCGAGCCTAGGATAATCCCGCATTTTAACCGAGGCGCGGGTTTTGCCTAGCGATTCCTTGGCCGATCTTTCCCGATTCTGCCCGGCTGACCCCGGTGCCCCGCGTTGATATGACACGTTTTGTCTTGATTCAGACCAGCCACCCCGGCAATGTGGGCGCCACCGCCCGGGCCATGAAGGTGATGGGATTTTCCGAGCTGGTGCTGGTGCGGCCGCGCTTTGCCGATGTGCTGAGCCAGGAAGAGACGGTGGCCATGGCCAGCGGCGCCGCCGACATCCTCACCCGGGCGCGCATCGTCGACAGCCTGGAAGAAGCGCTCGACGGCGTCACCTTTGCCTGCGCCACGGCCATGACGCCGCGCGACTTCGGCCCGCCGGTGCGCGAGCCGCGCGCCTTGTTCGCCGAGCTGGCGGCCTCCGAGCACAAGCTGGGCCTGGTGTTCGGCTCCGAGCGCTACGGCATGAGCAATGAAGACGTGTACCGCTGCCACGCGGTGCTGTCGATTCCCACCCACCCGGACTACGGCTCCTTGAACCTGGCCCAGGCCGTGCAGCTGCTGGCCTACGACTGGCGCCAGGCGCTGGGTGGCTTCAGCGTGGCCGCGCGCACGCCCGACCCGAATCTGGCCGACGCGCGCGCGGTGCAGGGCTTGCTCACGCATCTGCAGGCCTCGCTGGAGCAGATCGGCTTTCTGGACCCGGCCGCGCCCCGCAAGCTGATGCCGCGCCTGAACCAGCTCTTCAACCGCGCGCAGCTGAGCACCGAGGAAGTTCACATCCTGCGCGGCATTGCGCGGGCCATGGTGGAGCCGCATGCACGTGACACCTGAGGCGCGACGCTTGAAGCGCCGCTCCGGGTGCATCAGCCGCTCTTGAACGGGCTTTTGCTGCCACCGCTAAACTGGCCGACCCCTGTTTCCTTTGACGCCCCATGTTCCAGCGCCTCCGCGAAGACATCGCCTGCATCCTTGAGCGCGACCCGGCTGCCCGGTCGACCTGGGAGGTGCTGACCTGTTATCCGGGCCTGCATGCGCTGTGGATGCATCGCCGCGCGCACTGGTGCTGGCGCCACGGCCTGCGCTGGACCGGGCGGTTCATCTCGCATCTGAGCCGCTTCCTGACCGGTATCGAGATCCACCCGGGCGCCACCATCGCCCGCCGTGTGTTCATCGACCACGGCATGGGCGTGGTGATCGGCGAGATGGCCGAAATTGGCGAAGGCTGCACGATTTACCAGGGCGTGACCCTGGGTGGCACCTCGCTGGTCAAAGGCGCCAAGCGCCACCCGACGCTGGAGGCCGGCGTCATCGTCGGTGCTCATGCCTGCGTGCTGGGCGGCTTCACGGTGGGGGCGGGCGCGCGCATCGGTTCGGGCGCGGTGGTCACGCGCCCGGTGCCGGCCAATGCCACGGCGGTGGGCAACCCGGCCCGCATCATCGAAGCCAAGGCCGATGCCCGCCGCGAAGAACAGGCGGCCAAGATGGGCTTCTCGGCCTACGGGGTCAGCCAGGGTGATGACCCGGTGGCGCAAGCCATGCGGGGCCTGATCGACAGCGCCGCCGGCCATGAGCATCAGATCGCCTTGCTGTGGCAGGCGGTGTGCAAGCTGTCGGCGGCAGCGCCGGCCCAGCTGGGCGATTGCGTGCCGGCGGGCGCGCGGCAATGTGAGGACTTTGACGCCGCGTCGCTGAACCAGCTGGTCAAGTGAAGACCCTGAAATTCAGGGCTTGGGGCTGACGCCGCTCTGCCGGCTCAAGCTCTCTGGCGGATCGCCGTCTTGGGCCGGAAGGCCTTGCACTTTGCCTCGCGCGTCTCCAGATACGGCGCGCCTATCAGGTCCAGGCAGTAGGGCACGGCCGCAAAAATGCCGGGCACCAAGCTCTGGCCCTCGGCGTCGCGCAGGCCCTCCAGCGTCTCGGCGATGGCTTTGGGCTGCCCCGGCAGATTGATGATCAAGGCCTGGCCGCGGATCACCGCCACCTGGCGCGAGAGGATGGCCGTGGGCACGAAGCGCAGGGAGATCTGGCGCATCTGCTCACCAAAGCCGGGCATCTCCTTGTCGGCCACGTCCAGCGTGGCTTCGGGCGTGACATCACGCCGCGCCGGGCCGGTGCCGCCGGTGGTCAGCACCAGGTGGCAGCCCGCCTCATCGACCAGCTCGCGCAGAGTTTGCGCAATCAAGGGCCGCTCGTCGGGGATCAGGCGCGGTACGAACTCGATCGGGTTGTGCAGGGCCTCGCTCAGCCAGCTCTGCAGGGCCGGCAGGCCCTTGTCTTGGTAGACGCCGCTGGATGCACGGTCACTGATGGAAACAATGCCGATGCGCACCGGCTCGGGTGTGGCCGGCAGGGGCGCCAGCGCGGTCTCGCTCATGCCTGCTCGTCCTCGTCCGCGTCGTCTGCCGATTCGCCTTCGGCCGCCGGGTTGACGCGCAGGCGCTCGGTCTTGATGAACTGGAACAGCTCCCGGAAGGCGCGGCCGCTGCGCTTCTCCGGCTCGTTGGCGGCGTCCTTGCGGGCGGCGCGCACGAGACTGCGCAGCTGCTGCACATCGATGCCGGCATGCTCGGCGATGAAGCTCTGCAGCGCGTTGTCGTCGGCCAGCAGGCGCTCACGCCAGGCTTCGCTCTCGTGCAGGGCGAGGCTGTCCTTGGCATGGCCCAGCTTGTAGGCGGCCACGGCCTGGCGGATGGGCTCGGGGTCGACACGGCGCATCAGCTTGCCGATGTACTGCATCTGGCGGCGACGGCCTTCGTGCGAAGTGATCTTCTTGGCCATGCGCAGGGCATCGTGCAGGATCTCGGGCAGGTTCAGCGGCTCGAGGCGGCTGGCCGGCAGGGTCAGCAGGTCTTCACCCAGGCTCTGCAGGACGTGGCTTTCGCGCTTGAGCTGGCTTTTGCTGGGGCGGTCGAAATCGTCGTCTTCGTCGTGCAGATCTTCTTGTGTTCTCATGATGCGGCGTCGGGATAGGGGAGAAGGCAATGGGCGCATGGGCCCGGCCCCGGCAGCAGGGCGCTGCGACTCGTATGATTGTCCCCCAGTTCTGAATCTCCGCGCGTGCGCCTGTGTGCGGCGCGCGCGGTGTCTGGGTCGGTGCGCTTGGCGCTCGGGCCCTTTTTTCTCACGTTTGCGCGCCCTCCATGACCTCTACATCCAAGCCTGTCTCCTCGTCTGCCATGTCTGCATCGTCCACGAATGGCAGTGGATTTGCCTACAAGGTGGAGCAGTTCCAGCAGTTGATCGAGGATGTGCTGGCCGAAGCCAAGCGCCTGGGCGCCAGCGACGCCGGCGCCGAGGTGTCCGAGGGCTGCGGCCTGTCGGTGTCCACCCGCCTGGGCCAGTTGGAGAACGTCGAGCGCAACCGCGACAAGTCGCTGGGCATCTCGGTCTATCTGGGCCAGCGCCGCGGCAATGCCAGCACCTCGGATTTCTCGCCCAAGGCCCTGCAAGACACGGTGCGCGCGGCGTTTGACATCGCCCGCTTCACGGCCGAGGACCCGGTGGCCGGTCTGCCCGACGAGCAAGACCTGTCCCTGGATGCGGCAAGCCGCCCGGACTTGGACCTGTTCCACCCCTGGGCCATCGACGCGCAGGCCGCAGCAGCCATCGCCCTGCGCTGTGAAGAGGCGGCTTTTGCCACCGACAAGCGCATCGCCAACAGCGAGGGCGCGGCCGTGTCGGCGCAGCAGTCGCATTTCTACATGGGCAACAGCCGCGGCTTCCGCGGTGGCTATGCCAGCTCGCGTCATTCGATCTCGGTGGCGCCGATTGCGGGCCGTGGCGCGCAAATGCAGCGCGACGCCTGGTACAGCTCGATGCGCGATGCGCAGGAGCTGGCGGCGCCCGAGGCCATTGGCCGTTATGCCGCCGAGCGGGCGCTGTCGCGCCTGAAGGCGCGCAAGGTCGGCACGGCCGAGGTGCCGGTCTTGTTCGAGAACACGGCCGCCGCCGGCTTGCTGGGTGCCCTGGTGCAGGCGGTCAGCGGGGGGGCGCTGTACCGCCGTGCCAGCTTCCTGCTCGACAGTCTGGGCCAGAGCGTGCTGGCCTCGCACATCGACATCCATGAAGACCCGCACGAGCGCAAAGGCAAGGCCAGCTCGCCTTTCGATGACGAAGGCGTCACCACCCGCGCGCGCAGCGTGGTCGAGGCCGGTGTGCTGCAGGGTTACTTCTTGTCCACCTATTCCGCGCGCAAGCTGGGCATGCGCACCACCGGCCATGCCGGCGGCTCGCACAATCTGAGCATGAGCAGCCGCCTGACCGCCCCTGGCGATGATTTGCGCACCATGCTGCGCCGCCTCGGCACCGGCCTTTTTGTGACTGAGTTGATGGGGCAGGGCGTCAACTCGGTGACCGGTGACTATTCACGTGGTGCCAGCGGCTACTGGGTGGAGAACGGCGAGATCGCCTTCCCGGTTCATGAAGTGACCATTGCCGGTAATCTGAAGACCATGTTCCAGGACATTGTCGGGCTCGGCACCGATCGTTACACCCTGGGCGGCAAGACGGTTGGCTCCATGCTGATCTCGCGCATGAAACTGGCCGGCAGCTGAGCATCGCCTGACGCCCCGCTGACGCCTCGCGCAGGGGTTTCTCCGGTGAAGGAGGCGAGGAGCTCGCCTCCTAGAATCAGCTCGCTACTTGAAGCACCATTTCACCAGGAGACAAGAGATGACGCGTCGTACCTTCATTCGTGGCGCCGGGCTTGCGGGCGTTTTGGCCGCAGGTTCCGCTCCGGCCATTGTTCACGCCCAGACCACCTTGCGCTGGCGCTTGGCCTCCAGCTTTCCCAAGTCCTTGGACACCATTTTTGGCGCGGCCGATGTGTTCGCCAAAAAGGTCGGCGAAATGACCGGGGGCAAGTTCCAGATCTCCGTGCATGCCGGCGGCGAGCTGATGCCTCCTTTTGGAGTGGTGGATGCGGTCAAGGAGGGGACAGTCGAGATCGCGCACACGGCGCCCTATTACTTCCACGGCAAGGATGAAGTCTTCGCCTTGGGCTGCGCCATCCCTTTTGGCCTGAACAGCCGCCAGATGACCGCCTGGATGGTTGAGGGCAATGGCCTCAAGCTGATGCGCGAGTTCTACCGCGGCTACAACATCATCAACTTCCCGGGCGGCAACACCGGTGCGCAGATGGGCGGCTGGTATCGCAAGGAGGTGAAGAGCCTGGCCGATATCAAGGGCATGAAGATGCGCATTGGTGGTTTTGCCGGTCGCGTGCTGGAACGCATGGGCGGCGTGCCGCAGAACATCCCGGGTGGTGAGATCTATCAGTCTCTGGAAAAAGGCACCATCGATGCGGCCGAGTGGGTGGGGCCCTACGACGATCAGAAATTGGGCTTCAACAAAGTGGCGCCCAACTACTACTACCCGGGCTGGTGGGAAGGCGGTCCGCAGCTGGACTTCTACATCAATACCAAGTCGTTCGATGCCCTGAATCCCGAGTACAAGGCCATCGTGGAATGCGCAGCGGCGGTCGCCCATGTCGATATGCAAGCCAAGTACGACGCCAAGAACCCGGGCGCCCTGCGCGAACTGGTCAAGGGTGGCACCAAGCTGTTCCGTTTCCCCAAGGATGTGATGGATGCGGCGTTCAAGGAGTCCATGGCCATTTACGCCGAACTGGGCAGCAAGAACGCGAACTGGAAAAAGGTCTACGAGGACTATTCCAATTTCCGCCGCGAACAGAATCTCTGGTTCCGCTTTGCTGAAGCCGGGTTTGACGACTTCATGCAATCGCAGAAGCTCTAAGCCTCGAGTTGCTCAGACAAAACAAAACCCGGCCAAGGCCGGGTTTTTTTATGGGTGCGATGCGCGTGAATTGATCGTCAGGGCTTGCGGCTGGCTTCGGCTGCGGCCTCCATCGGGTCGATGGGGCCCGCCGACGCTTTGCCGGCGCCAGAGGAAGCTGCAGGGGCTGCCGAGGAGGCTGCTGAAGCCGGTTCGTCAGCGGGGCCAAAGAGCTTGTTGGCGTCCATCTCGATGGCATTGCCGGATTCGCTTTGTGGTTGGGCTTCGATCACCACATTGGCGTTGTCCGTGCTGCTGGCCGCCTGGCCCATGCCACCCGAGACCAGGTTGGGGAAGGCGATGATCAGACCCACCATGACGATCTGGATCAGCACGAAGGGCACGGCGCCCCAGTAGATCTGGCCGGTGGTGACTGGTGCAATGCGGCGCTGGGTCAGCTTGTCGATGTACTCGGTCAATGGGGCCACGCTGCGCAGATAGAACAGGGCGAAACCAAAGGGCGGGTGCATGAAGGAGGTCTGCATATTGACGCCCAACAGCACGCCGAACCAGATCAGGTCGATGCCCAGCTTCTCGGCCACTGGGCCGAGCAGGGGCACAACAATGAAGGACAGCTCGAAGAAGTCCAGGAAGAAGGCCAGCACGAAGATCAGCACGTTGACGAAGATCAGGAATCCGATCTGGCCTCCGGGCAGTGCGCTGAGCAAATGCTCCACCCATTTGGGGCCGTCCACGCCTTGGAAGCTCAGGCTGAAGATGGTGGAGCCCACCAGAATGAAGACCACAAAGCAGGACAGCTTGGTGGTGCTGGTCAGGGCTTGGCGCAAGAGGCCAGACGACATGCGGCCCCGCATGGCGGCCATCAACAGTGCACCCATGGCGCCCATGGCGCCGCCTTCGGTGGGCGTGGCGATGCCGAGGAAGATGGTGCCCAGCACCAGAAAAATCAGCGCCAGTGGTGGGATCAACACAAAGGTGACGCGCTCGGCCATGCGCGAAAGCAGGTTCAGTCGCAATGCCTTGTTGAGCACTGAAGCGATGAAAGCCACACCCACACCGACCGACATGGCCACGACGATGGTCTCATCCGTGGCCACGCTAGCCACCGCCTCGCCCTTGAAGTACTCGGTCACCTCCCGGTAGTGCTGGCCGAACAGAACGGCCAAGCCGGTCGAGACCGTGGCCAGCACGGCCAGTGAGCGCAGACCGCTTTGGCCGTTGTCCTCGCGGATGGAGCGCGCCTCCAGAGGCAGGGCTGGCACCCAGTGCGGCTTGAACACAGCCAGCCCGACGATGTAGAGGGTGTACAGCCCGGTCAGGATGAAACCCGGCAGAAATGCACCCTTGTACATATCGCCCACGCTCTTGCCCAACTGGTCGGCCAGGATGATGAGCACCAGCGAGGGCGGAATGATTTGCGCCAGCGTGCCGGATGCGGCAATCACGCCCGAAGCCACGCGCCGGTCATAGCCGTAGCGCAGCATGATGGGCAGGGAGATCAGACCCATCGAGATCACCGAAGCCGCCACCACCCCAGTGGTGGCCGCCAGCAGGGCGCCCACGAAGATCACTGCGAACGCCAGGCCGCCACGGATGGGGCCGAAGAGTTGGCCGATGGTGTCCAGCAGGTCCTCGGCCATGCCCGAGCGCTCCAGGATCAATCCCATCAAGGTAAAGAAGGGAATGGCCAGCAACGTGTCGTTCTTCATGATGCCGAAGATGCGCAAGGGCAGGGCCTGCATCAGGGAGGCGGGCAGCACGTTCAGCTCGATGCCGACAAAACCGAAGAACAGACCGCAGGCACCGAGGCTGAAGGCCACCGGAAAGCCCATGAGCAGGAACACGATGAGCCCCGCGAACATGATCGGGGCCAGGTTGTTGGCGATGAATTCCATGGTGGGCGCTTCCTCAGGCCTTCTTGTGGTCGTGGGGGGCTTGCAGCGCTTCTTGCTGCCTTTCGGCAGCCAAGCGGATGGCCTCAGCCAACTCTTCCTCCGGGCTGCGCTGCTGCACCTTGATGCCGGGGTCGGGTGCCAGGCCTTGCAGGAAGGCCAGGCGCTTGATCAGCTCACTCAGGCCCTGCAGCAGCAAGAGGCTGAATCCCAGGGGGATCAAGGCGTAGACAGGCCAGACGATCAGGCCACCTGCGTTGGATGAAATCTCTCCCGAGCGCCAGGCCTGCAGAAAGAAAGGCGTGCCCAGCCACAGCACAGTCACGCACATGGGCATCAGGAAGGCCAGCAGGCCGAAGACATCAATCCAGGTTTGCACGCGCCTGGAGAAGCGGCCGACCACCACGTCAATCCGCACATGCTCGTTGTTGAGCAGGGTGTAACCAGCGGCCAGCAAAAAGGACGCGGCGAACAGATACCACTGCAGTTCCAGGAATGCGTTCGAGCTGTAATTGAAGACCTTGCGGATGATGGCGTTGACCGCACTGATGACCGTGGATGCCAGCACCAGCCAGATGACCCAGCGGCCGATGAAACGGCTCAGGCCGTCAATCAGGCCTGAGACTTTGAGGAGGGAATTCAAGGTGGTCTCCAATGCATTTTCTGGTGCAGACGGCCCGCAAGGGCTTGCGCAGGGTTGCCGGCCTGGCCAGCCCCGCGTGGCAAGCCTGCACTGTAAGAGCTGACGCCCAGGCTTGGAGCCTTTGTGGGGCCTGTCCTAGGGCAAGTCCTAGGCTGGTTCGCTTTGCCCATGAATGCCCATGAAAAAAGGGCCTGCATCGACGCAGGCCCTTGGGCATTGAATGGGCGGAGCTTCAGAGCACCGAGGCGGCCGTATAGAGACGGGTCGAGCGTGCGCCTGAACGGCAAAAGGCCAGGATGGGCTTGGGCAGGCTGTTCAGCAGCTGATGGAACTGCACGATCTCTTCCGGTGACTGGTAGCTGCCGCTGACCGGCAGATGGCGGTACTCCAGACCGGCAGCTCGTGCGGCTGCCTCCATTTGCGCCGTGGTGGGCTGATCCGGGCCGCCTTCGAAGTCAGGGCGGTTGTTGATCACGCTGCGGAAACCGGCTTGTGCCGCCAGGGCCATGGCTTCGGGTTGCAGCTGTGGCGAGACGCAGAAATCGGGGGCGATGGTTTGCGCGGGCAGGCTCATGGCAGGGCTCCGTCCCGGAATCACTGGCTCAGGGCTTGTTTGACCGCGGTCGAGACCAGGCCCATATCGGCCTTGCCTGCCAGCTGCGCCTTCACGGCGCCCATGACCTTGCCCATATCGCCAGGACCCTTGGCGCCCAGCTCAGCGACGATGGCTTGCACGGCCGCGGCCACTTCCTCCGCCGACATGCGTTGCGGCAGGTAGGGCTCCAGCACTTGCAGCTCGGCCTGCTCCTTCTCTGCAAGGTCAGGGCGGCCGCCCGCGCTGAACTGGCTGATCGAGTCTTTGCGCTGCTTGATCAGCTTGTCGACGATGGCGATCACGCCGGCTTCGTCCAGTTCCACGCGCTCATCGACTTCTTTTTGCTTGATGGCGGCGAGCAGACCCCGAATGGTGGTCAGGCGCTCGCTGTCCTTGGCGCGCATGGCGGCCTTCATGTCGTCGGTGATGCGGTCTTTCAAGCTCATGGCAAATCCTGGGTGTCTTGGAATAGGTGGGTGCGTTGCACGCGGGACCAACGTGCTCGGCGCGCAGTGTGCCTGCGTTTATGCAGGTTCGAGATCAAAAAAAACCCGCTACAGCGTCCTGTGCGGGTTTTTTCGGCCGTGTAGCGGTTCCAAGGGAACTGCCAAGGCAATCAGGCGATCAGTACAGCTTCTTCGGCAGCTGCATGCTGCGGACGCGCTTGTAGTGACGCTTGACGGCGGCTGCCTTTTTGCGCTTACGCTCAGCCGTGGGCTTCTCGTAAAACTCGCGGGCGCGCAGGTCGGTCAGCAGGCCCAGTTTTTCGATGGTGCGCTTGAAACGGCGCAGGGCCACATCAAACGGCTCGTTCTCTTTGACGCGAATCGTGGTCATGAAAAGGTAGTTCCTTCAATATGCGCTCGGTGTTCGCCAAGTACTTCATTCAAGACATTTTGAATTCAGTGTCTGAAACGGCTTATCCGGATTCCGCTTCAGAAGCGTTGCGAATCGACGCGCAGGTTTGCCAGCAAAGACGAAGATTGTAGCCTGATTTTCAAGCGATTGCTGTATTTGCATGCAAAGAGCGCGCGCAGGCCGCCGCGCTGGCCCAGGCCCACTGGAAGTTATAGCCTCCCAGCCAGCCGGTGACGTCCACCACCTCGCCGATGAAATACAGGCCCGGCACCCGTTTGCTCTCCATGTTCTGCGAGTTCAGCTCGCGCGTGTCGACGCCGCCGCGCATCACCTCGGCCTTGCGCCAACCCTCGCTGCCGTTGGGTATCAGCGACCAGGCTTGCAGCTGTTGCGCCAGGTTCTGCAGGTCTTTGTCCTTGCATTCCGGCATGGGGCGCTGGCTGGCGAGGCCCAGGCGTTCCAGCCAGGCTTGGGCCAGGCGTTGCGGGAACAGGCTGGCCAGTTCGTTGCCCAGCTGCCGCTTGGATTCCTGCTTGGCGCTTTGCAGCAGGGCGAGCAGCTTGTGCTCGGGCGCCAGATCGATCTGCAGGACTTGGCCCTCGGTCCAGAAGCTGGAGATTTGCAGGATGGCCGGGCCGCTCAGGCCGCGGTGGGTGAAGAGCAGGTCCTCCAGAAAACGCGCCTTGCCCTTGCCCTGGCCGGTGCTGACCGCGACCGGCAGTGACAGGCCCGCGAGCGCCGAAAAGGGCGCCCAAGCCTGCTCGTCGAAGGTCAGTGGCACCAGGGCCGGGCGGGGCTCGACGATGGCATGACCGAAGCGCTTGGCCAGGCGCAGGCCCCAATCGGTGGCGCCGATCTTGGGCACGGGCAGGCCGCCTGTGGCCACCACCACCGAGTGCGCGCGCACCGGGCCGCGCGAGGTTTGCAGCTCGAATCGGGCCGCCGAGGCCTCTGTCGATTCGGCGCTCAGCGTCTGCACCTCCTGCACGCTGCATGGCTGCCAGCGCTCCACGCCGCCGGCCGCACATTCCTTGAGCAGCATCTGGATGATCTGGTCGCTGGAGTCGTCGCAGAACAGCTGGCCCTTGTGCTTTTCGTGGAAGGCGATGCCGTGTTTTTGCACCAGGGCGATGAAGTCCTGGCTGCTGTAGCGCGCCAGGGCCGAGCGGCAGAAGGCGGGGTTGTCGGAGAGGAAATTGGCCGGGCCGACGTCGCGGTTGGTGAAGTTGCAGCGGCCGCCGCCTGAAATGCGAATCTTTTCGGCCACGCGCTCGGCATGGTCGATCAGCAGCACCTTGAGGCCGCGTTGACCGGCTTGGCCGGCACAAAAAAGTCCTGCGGCGCCGGCGCCGATGATGACGAGGTCGAAATGCATGAATGCGGTTGATGTGTTCGGGGCGGGCAGATGCGCTGTGCCCGGGTTGAAAGCTGTTGCGTCAATGCCGCGCCTGCCCCTCGTTGATGCGGCGAGAACTGCAAGGCATTGCCAAGAGTGCAGCAATTGTCCCGCAGCCGCAGCATCGGTCCTTGAGATGGTTCTGAAGAGGCCGATATCGCTTGAATACGGCGCTGGGCGTGATCTAGGGACGAACCGTGAAGAAATTTGCATTTGGATCGACCAGAGCCCAGGCTGCACTTCGCTAGGATGCAAGCTGTTGCCAAGTTAGGGGGAGAACCCCGGGCCTGTGCACACTTGCTTGATTCGCGGGCGCGAAGCCATCTACAGTGCCCGAAAGCTTGCGCGGTTCCCCAAAATGGCGCGCGAGTGAGCGAAGGTCTCGCTGGCCTGCTCGTCCCGTCAGCCTGTGTGCGTCGACCCTGAATGATTGAACGACTGAGACCTCATGAACAATCCAGCCGCCCCTGACCACGCCGTGCCACCCGCTCAGGGCAGTTTGGCTCATTGGTTGGCCGGGCATGGGGCGGTGGCCAGCGACATGGGGGCGACCCTGCTCAGCTTGATCGAGCCGCTGAACTTGCTGGCTGCCATCAAATCCCTGGCCACGGGCCGCTATGTGTTCGCCAGCCCGGGCCTGGACCGCTTGTTCGAGCGCAGCGAAAGCTCGGTGGTCGGCAGCGTTGACAACGACCTGATGCGCGCCGAGGAAGTGGTGGCCATGCGCCGCGTCGAGCAGGCGGTGATGGCGCAGCGCTCGGTCACCGTCAGCGAGCATCGCCTGGAGTTGGGCGGGCGCCGGCGCGAGTTCACCGTCACCCGGGCCGCCTTGGGCACCGAATTTGTGCTGTCTGTCTGGCAAGAACGCACCGAAGAGCGGCACCGCGAAAGCCATTTGCAGCGTGCCCTGCAGCAACTGGAGCAGCAGCAAAAAGCCCTGGAGCAGATCCGCCGTGAGCTGCAACAGGGCAGCGGCCGTGACGAGGTCTCGGGCCTCTACCTCCAGGCGCAGTTCGACGATGCGCTGTTGCGTGAAATCGACCTCTCGACCCGTGAGCATCGCGAATTCGCTCTCGTCATCATTGCCCTGGACCCGGCGCCCGCCGCCATCCAGGCCCTGGGCGAAGAGGCCAATCAGCGTCTGCTCGAGGGCATGGGTCGCATGCTGCGCGCCAACACCCGCGCCATGGATGCGGCCTGCCGTGTCGGCCACAGCCGCTTTGCCGTTTTGCTGTCGGGTGTGGGCCTGGCCACGGCGCATGCGCGCATGGAGCAGCTGCGTCGCCAGTGCATGGCGCAGATCATCGTGCTGAACGGCCAGGACATGGGCTTGTCCTTGTCCATGGGCGTGTGCAGCTTCCCGCACACGGCTTCCAAGCAGGACGAGCTCTGGAACGCCAGCGAAGCAGCTGTGCACGAAGCCCAGCGCCGGGGCGGCAATCAGGTGGTCTTGGCCTCGATCCCCTTCGGCGCTTGAGCCTGCATCCGGTGACCTGGCTCGGGCTCTAGCCCAGCAGCGACAGGATCACCGACCATTCGTCCGGCGTGACCGGCGTGATTGACAAGCGGCTGCCTGGCTGCAGCAAGCGCATGCTGGCCAGGCGCGGCTCGGCGCGCAGCTCGGCCAGGCTCAGCAGCCTCGTCTTGCGCTCGAAGCGCACATCTACATGCAGCCAGCGCGGTGACTCGACCGTGGCTTTGGCGTCGAAGTAGGGGCTGGCCGGATCGAACTGCGTGGCATCGGGGTAGGCCGGGCTGGCGACGCGAGCCAGGCCGGCAATGCCGATCTGCTCTGGCTTGGGGCAGGACGAGTGATAGAACAGCACGCCATCACCTAACTGCATCTGATCGCGCATGAAGTTGCGTGCCTGGTAGTTGCGCACGCCCACCCAGGGCAGTTGCTGACCCGACGCCTGCGCCAAATCATCGATGGAGCATTCCGAAGGTTCGGACTTCATCAACCAGTAGTTCATGGGCGGACTCATGGTCAGGCGCGAGGTCAGGCGCGAGGTCAGGCGCGAGGTCAGGCGCAGGGTCAATCGGCCGCTGGCGCCAGCTTGGGCAATCCAGCGAAGCACAAACACAAACGGCCCGTGAGGGGCCGTTTGCATGCTGGAAAAAGGTGTCCACCGCGAACCGTGAGCCGCATTCCTGAACCCAGGGGGATTCAGGTGGGCGAGGTCAACCGAACTTCGGGTTCATCTGACGCGAGACGATCACACCAGCTGGGCAATGTTCCAAGCCCTTGCTCATAGAGCATCGGTTCAAGGAAATATAGAGCTCACGCGAATGCGATGGACGCTTGCATTCTACGGCGAGCCGGCCGCTTGCCGACGGAGTTCAGAGCAATTGTCCGTCGTGGCCCAGGGCTTCATCGAGGCGGCGGATCAGGCCGTCGAGATCGGGCAGGTCGGCGCCGTTGGGCGCCGTGACCGCGCTGCGCGCAGCCGGCGCACTGGCCGGCTTCTCCTCCGCCAGTTGATAGGCCAGGTTCAGGGCCGCCAGCACGGCGATGCGTTCGCGCGCCTTGACGCGGCCGGCGTCACGGATGGCGCTCATTTCCTTGTCGACCTGGCTGACGGCCTTGCTCAGCGCCGCTTCTCCACCCTCGGGGCAGCCCAGCAGATAACTCTGCCCCATGATGGTCACTTCCATTTGTTTCATGGACTATTCTTTCCGGATTCACTTTCGACGGGCAGGCGTTCCAGCAAGGCATCGATGCGCGCACGCGCGGCATTCAGGCGCGAGCGCTGGCTGTCGCGCTCCTGGCTCAGTGCTTGAACCTGCTCCTGAAGCAGCGCATTGGTGCGCTTCAACTCTTCGTGGCGCAACAGCAATCGCTCGACGCGGTCGATCAAGTCGTTGAGGCTTGGCATGGTTTCCCGTGGCTCCCTAGGGCTTTTTCGGAACAGTTCCTACTCTGGCAAGCCGGGATTGTAGGCGGCGGCCCTCGTCACAAAATGTAGCGACGCTGCAGCTCTCACACATGGGCGCGCGGGCCTTGCAGACGTAGCGGCCATGCAGGATCAGCCAGTGGTGCGCATCGACCAGAAACTCCTCGGGAATGCGCTTGAGCAGGCCTTGCTCCACCGCCAGCGGTGTCTTGCCGGGCGCCAGGCCGGTGCGGTTGCCGAGGCGGAACAAATGCGTGTCCACCGCCATGGTCGGCTCGCCGAAGGCGACATTGAGCACCACATTGGCGGTCTTGCGGCCGACGCCGGGCAGGGCCTCGAGCGCCTCGCGGGTGCGTGGAACCTGGCCGCCATATTGCTCGACCAGGATCTGGCAGGTGGCGATCAGATGCCGTGCCTTGCTGCGGTACAGGCCGATGGTGCGGATGTACTCGCTCAGGCCGTCTTCGCCCAGGGCCAGGATCTTCTGCGGCGTGTTGGCCACCGGGAACAGGCGCCGCGTGGCCTTGTTGACGCCGACATCGGTGGCCTGGGCCGAGAGCAGCACCGCCGCCAGCAGCTCGAACACGCTGCTGTACTCCAGCTCGGTCTGTGGGCTGGGGTTGGCGGCGCGCAGCGTCGAGAAAAAACCGTGGATCTGTTGCGCGTTCATGGGGCGCGATTGTGCCCGTGGCTCGGCCTCGCAGCCGAGCCTGGTTCAGCTTTGGCGTTGCGCTCGCGCACGGGCCAGGGCGGCCTGAATCACGGCGCGCTTGCGCTCAAGATCATCGGGTGCGGTCAGCTTGGAGGCGGCAGCCAGATCGGCCAGCTTGGCTTCGGCCTTGGCTTGCAGGCGGGCGGCGTTGTCGCGCAGCTCGCGCTCGGCCTTGAACTGGTGGAAGCCGTAGCGATCGCGCGCGGCATCGGCCTGCGCCGGGCTCCAGGCCGACCAGCCGGTCTGCTCACCCGTGACCGGGTGCATGGAAATGCAATCCACCGGGCAGGCTGGCACGCAGAGCTCGCAACCTGTGCATTGCTCGGCCACGATCAGGTGCATTTGCTTGGGCGCGCCGACGATGCAGTCGACCGGGCAGGCCTTGATGCACAGCGTGCAGCCGATGCACCAGGCTTCGTCGATCACGGCCAGCGCTCGCGGCCCCTCCTGGCCATGCTCGGCGCTCAAGGGCAGCACGGGGCGGCCGGTCAGGGCGGCCAGGCGCGCCACGCCCTCGCTGCCGCCCGGCGGGCATTGGTTGATGCCGGCTTCGCCGTGGGCCACGGCCTCGGCGTAGGCGCGGCAGTCCACATAGCCGCAGCGGGTGCACTGGGTCTGGGGCAGGGCGGCGTCGATGCGCGCCGTCAGCTCGGTCAGCCGGTTGCTGGCCTCGGGCTTCTCGATCAGGCTCAAGGTTTGGCGCGGCTTTCTCGGGGCTTGCGCGCCTTGCTGACGGTGGCCTGGGCTTGCGCTTCGGCGGCGGCTTCACCGTGGTCGTACTTGGCGATGAAGTTGCGCACCTCGGGGTAGACCTTCTCGCGCCAGCGGCGGCCGGAGAAGATGCCGTAGTGGCCAGCACCGATGGCGTCGTAGTGGTACTGGTGCTCGGGCGGGATGCCGGCGCACAGGGCATGGGCGGCGCGGGTCTGGCCGGCACCGGAGATGTCGTCCAGCTCGCCTTCCACAGTCAGCAAGGCGGTGCCTTGAATGTCCTGGGGGCGCACGAACTGCCCATTGACCTTCCAGGTACCGTTGACCAGGGCGAAGTCCTGGAACACGGTCTTGATGGTGTCCAGGTAGTACTCGGCCGGCATGTCCAGCACGGCGTTGTACTCGTCGTAGAACTTGCGGTGGGCATCGGCGCCGTCGTCATCGCCGCGGACCAGGTCTAGGAAATAGTCGTAGTGCGAGCTCAGGTGGCGGTCCGGGTTCATGGCCACAAAGCCGGTGTGCTGCAGGAAGCCCGGGTAGACGGCGCGGCCGGCACCGGGGAAATTGGTCGGCACGCGATAGATCACGTTCGATTCGAACCAGCTGAAGCTGCGGTTCATGGCCAGGTTGTTGACGGCGGTCGGGCTCTTGCGGGCGTCGATGGGGCCGCCCATCATGGTCATGCTGCGTGGCGTGGTTTCGCCATTGCTGGCCATTAGGGAGATGGCCGCCAGCACGGGCACGGTGGGCTGGCAGACCGAGATCACATGGCAATCGGGGCCCAGGTGGCGGATGAACTCCTGCACGTAGGCGATGTAGTCGTCGAGGTGGAAGGGGCCTTCCTCCAGCGAGACCATGCGCGCATCGGTCCAGTCGGTGATGTAGACCTTGTGCTCCTTCAGCAGCTGCTTGACGGTGTCGCGCAGCAAGGTGCTGTGGTGGCCGGAGAGCGGCGCCACGACCAGCACGGTGGGCTGGTCCTTCATCTCGGTCAGCACCTGCAGATTGTCGGTGTAGCGCTTGAAGCGCAGCAGGCGGCAAAAGGGCTTGGTGATGGGCACCAGCTCCTGCACTGCCACCTCGGTTCCGCTGACCTCGACGCTGCGGATGTCGAACTCCGGCTTTTCGTAATCCTTGGCCAGGCGGTGCATCAGGTCGAGGCCGGCTGACACCCGTTGCGCCATGGGCGTGTGCGCGAACGGCGACAGCGGGTGGCTGTAAAGCTTGGCGGAGGCGGCGGCGAACTCCGAGAACGGGCTCATCAGCGCGCGCTGGGTTTCAAAAAGCTGGTACAGCATGGGTGGGCCTCGGGGTCATGGCGCACAGCGTCGCGGGGGGAGGGCGGGGCTGCGCTGGGTTGCTGAAGCTCGATCTTGCCTGAAATCTTTTGTGCAGTGCAGCATTTTACCGCGCGCGGCACAGCGGCATGGTCGGCTATTAGCGGTGAAAAGCGTGACAGCTCGCAGCGAACAAACCCGAAATTGTGCGCAGGACGCCCGAAAACCGGGCGTCCTGCGAGCGTTTTGCCTGAGATCCGGGCCTCAGCTGCACAGCACCGCCGCCATGGCTGAGGCCACGGCCGGCAGGTTCTTCTCGTTCAGCGCGGCCACGCAGATGCGGCCCGAATCCACGCCGTAAATGCCGAACTCGCTGCGCAGGCGCTGCATCTGCGCAGCGCTCAGGCCCGAGTAGCTGAACATGCCCTTCTGGCGGGTGACGAAGCTCAGGTCCTGGCTGACGCCTGCGGCCTGCAAGGCGCTGACCAGGGCCGAGCGCATGGCGCGGATGCGCAGCCGCATGCCGGCCAGTTCTTCTTCCCACAGGGCGCGCAGCGCCGGGCTGGACAGCACGGTGGCCACCACCTGGGCGCCATGCGTCGGCGGGTTGGAGTAGTTGGTGCGGATGACGATCTTGAGTTGGCTCAGCACGCGACTGGCTTCTTCGCCCGAGGCGCAGACCACGCTCAGCGCACCGACACGCTCGCCGTAGAGCGAGAAGCTCTTGGAAAAGCTGGTCGAGACAAAGAAGTCCAGGCCGGCGGCCAGGAACTGCTGGATGACGGCGCCGTCTTCAGCAATGCCTTCGCCAAAGCCTTGGTAGGCCATGTCCAGGAAAGCGACCAAGCCGCGGGCCTTGACCACCTCGACCACCTGGCTCCACTGGGCCGGGGTCAGGTCGTAGCCGGTGGGGTTGTGGCAGCATGCGTGCAGCACGACGACCGTGCCGGCTGCGGCGCTGTTCAGCGCAGCCAGCATGCCTTCGAAGTTGACGCCCAGATTAGCGGCGTCAAAGTAGGGGTAGGTCTCGACCTGGAAGCCGGCGTTGCTGAAGAGGGCGCGGTGGTTTTCCCAGGACGGGTCGGAGATCAGCACGCGGGCGCCGGGGTTCAGGCGTTTGAGGAAATCGGCGCCGATCTTGAGGCCGCCGGTGCCGCCGATGGCTTGCACGGTGGCCACGCGCTTGTCGGCCAGCACGGCGCTGTCTGCGCCGAAGACCAGGCCTTGCACGGCCTTGTCGTAGGCTGCGATGCCGTCGATGGGCAGGTAACCCCGGGCCTTGGGGTCGGCCAGCATGGCGCGCTCGGCCTCGGCCACGCATTTCAGCAGGGGCAGCTTGCCGTTTTCGTCAAAGTAGACGCCCACGCCCAGGTTCACCTTGGCCGGATTCGGATCGGCATTGAATTGTTCGTTGAGGCCCAGGATGGGGTCACGGGGGGCCATTTCGACGGCGGCAAACAAGGACATGGAAGCTTCCTGACAGGACGGTGGCATGAACAAACGGGCGCGTTTGCTGGGGCTTGCTGCGGCGCGGCTCGGCCTGCGCTACCCTTGCGGGTTGCCCAGCCCTGCAATTTTAGGTGGGCAAACCCTCGGTACTCGGCGCCTGCGCCCCTTGCTTTTCTCTCCCGACCTGGTCTCCACCCATGCAAGATTCAGACAGCCTCACTGACAACGCCCCCGATGCTGCGCAAGCGCCCAAGGGTGAGTTCGTGTCTTTCGAAGGCTCGCCGTTCCAGCTGTTTCAGCCCTTTCCGCCGGCCGGAGACCAGCCCACGGCGATTGCGCAGCTGGTGGAAGGTATCAATGACGGCCTCAGCTACCAGACCCTGCTGGGCGTGACCGGGTCGGGCAAGACCTTCACCATGGCCAATGTGATCGCCCGCCTGGGCCGGCCGGCCATCATCTTTGCCCCCAACAAAACCCTGGCGGCCCAGCTCTACAGCGAGTTCCGCGATTTCTTTCCGAACAATGCGGTCGAGTACTTCGTCAGCTACTACGACTACTACCAGCCCGAAGCGTATGTGCCGCAGCGCGACCTGTTCATCGAGAAGGACAGCGCCATCAACGAACACATCGAGCAACTGCGCCTCTCGGCCACCAAGAGCCTGATGGAGCGGCGTGATGTGGTCATCGTCGCCTCGGTGTCGGCCATCTACGGCATCGGCAACCCCAGCGACTACCACCAGATGGTGATGACCCTGCGCAACGGCGACAAGCTGGGTCAGCGCGATGTGATCGCCCAGCTGATCCGCATGCAGTACACCCGCAACGAGCTGGAATTCACGCGCGGCGCTTTCCGCGTGCGCGGCGACACCGTCGATGTCTTCCCGGCCGAGCATTCGGAGCTGGCCCTGCGCATCGAGCTCTTCGATGATGAAATCGAGACCCTGCAGCTCTTCGATCCGCTGACCGGCAAGATTCGCCAGAAGATTCCTCGCTTCACCGTCTACCCGAGCAGCCATTACGTCACGCCGCGCGAAAAAGTGCTGGGCGCGATGGAGACTATCAAGGAGGAGCTGCGCGAGCGCCTGGGTTTTTTCGTCAAGGAAGGCAAGCTGGTCGAGGCGCAGCGCCTGGAGCAGCGCACCCGTTTCGACCTGGAAATGCTGCAGGAGGTGGGGCACTGCAAGGGGATCGAAAACTACACCCGGCATTTGTCCGGCGCCGCGCCGGGCGAGCCGCCGCCGACCCTTGTGGACTACCTGCCCAGCGATGCCCTGATGTTTCTGGACGAAAGCCATGTGCTGATCGGCCAGTTCGGCGGCATGTACAACGGCGACCGGGCGCGCAAGACCACGTTGGTGGAGTATGGCTTCCGCCTGCCTTCGGCCCTGGACAACCGGCCGCTCAAGTTCGATGAGTTCGAGCGCAAGATGCGCCAGGCCGTGTTCGTCTCGGCCACGCCGGCGGCCTACGAGCAGCAGAACGCTGGCCAGGTGGTCGAGCAGGTGGTGCGCCCGACCGGCCTGGTTGACCCCATCGTCGAAGTGCGCCCGGCCACCCACCAAGTGGACGATGTGTTGCAGGAAATCCGCGAGCGCGTCGAGGCCAACGACCGGGTGCTGATCACGGTGCTGACCAAACGCATGGCCGAACAGCTGACCGATTACTTGAGCGACAACGGCGTCAAGGTCCGCTACCTGCATTCGGATGTGGACACGGTCGAGCGTGTGGAGATCCTGCGCGATTTGCGCCTGGGTGCGTTCGATGTGCTGGTGGGCATCAACCTGTTGCGTGAAGGCCTGGACATTCCCGAGGTGTCCCTGGTGGCGATTCTCGATGCCGACAAGGAAGGCTTCTTGCGCTCGGAGCGCAGCTTGATCCAGACCATCGGCCGGGCCGCCCGCAACCTCAACGGCAAGGCGATTCTGTATGCCGATCGGGTCACCGAGTCCATGCGCAAGGCCATGGGGGAAACCGAGCGCCGCCGCAGCAAGCAGCTGGCCTTCAACGAGGCCCATGGCATCACGCCGCGCAGCATCAACAAGCGCATCAAGGATTTGATCGACGGCGTGTACTCGGAAAAAAGCGGTCGCGACGATCAAAAGCTGCTGCAGGTGGCCGAGGTGGAGCAGATGTCCGAGAAAGACCTCAGCAAGCGCATCGCCCTGCTGGAAAAGCAGATGCTCGAGCATGCGCGCAATCTGGAGTTCGAAAAGGCTGCGCGCGTGCGCGATCAGCTGGCCCAGCTGCGCGAGCAGGCTTTCGGTGCCGTGGTGCACGACAATATCGGCTGACGCAGCCGGCCTCGCTCGCGGCCTCAGTCGGCGTGAAGCCCTCGCAAAACCCGCGGTTTTGCCTGCCCCCAGCAAAGCGCTCAGTAATTGAGTAAAATTGTCGGAAATAGACCCGGGTTAACCCTTCAGGCTTCGGCCAAGGGCGCCCGGATCGAGGTGGCAGCTGTCGGCGCTTGACGCGGTGGCTGCCCTGGGTCTTTCGGACATGAGTTCGGGCAAAAGGAGAGTGTGATGCGTCTCACCACCAAAGGTCGCTTTGCCGTCACGGCAATGATCGATCTGGCCTTGCGTGAAAACGGTGGCCCGGTCGCCTTGGCGGCCATCAGCCAACGGCAGCAGATTTCGCTGTCCTATCTGGAGCAACTGTTCGGCAAGCTGCGCCGCCACGAGCTGGTGGAAAGCACCCGCGGGCCGGGCGGTGGCTATTCGCTGGGCCGCAAATCCAGCGAAATCACCGTGGCCGACATCATCGTGGCCGTGGACGAGCCCATCGATGCCACCGGCTGCGGCGGCAAGGAAAACTGCATGGGCGAGGACACCGGCCGTTGCATCACGCACGAGCTCTGGACCAGCCTGAATGCCAAGATGATCGAGTACCTCGATTCAGTCTCCCTGCGCAAGCTGGTGGAAGACCAACTGGCCAAGGGCGTGACCATCGAGGAGTCGCCGATGAAGCGCGCGATTTCCTCCACGCCGGTGGTCAAACCCATCCGCATCACCGCGCCCAACTCGGTTTTTGCCTTGGGCAACGCCTTCACCAAGTAAGCCGCCATCCGCGACCACGCCAGCAGCGCAGGCGCTTTGGGCCTGCTCAGCTGGCGGAGCCAGTCGGAACAAAAGTCAGAACAAAAAGAGCATTTCTCGAACATGGACATGACCCCGCATTTCCCCATCTATCTCGACTACGGCGCCACCACCCCGGTGGATCCTCGTGTGGTCAGCGCCATGGTGCCCTGGCTCAGCGAGCATTTCGGCAACCCTGCGTCGCGCAGCCACGCCTGGGGTTGGGAGGCGGAGGCCGTGGTTGAGAAATCGCGCGAGCAGGTGGCCGCCCTGATCGGTGCGGACCCGCGCGAAATCGTCTGGACCTCGGGTGCGACCGAGTCCATCAACCTGGCCATCAAGGGTGCGGCCCAGTTCTACAAGACCCGCGGCAAGCACATCATCACGCTCAAGACCGAGCACAAGGCGGTGCTGGATACCTGCCGCGAGCTGGAGCGCCAAGGCTTTGAAGTCACTTACCTGGATGTGCAGGCCGATGGCTTGCTGGACATCGAGGCCTTCAAGGCGGCGATCCGCCCGGACACCATCCTGGCTTCGGTGCTGTATGTCAGCAACGAGATCGGCGTGATCCAGGACATCCCGGCCATCGGCGCCATCTGCCGCGAGCGCGGCATCATCTTCCACGTCGACGCCGCTCAGGCCACCGGCAAGATTGCGATCAACCTGGCCGAGCTGCCGGTCGATCTGATGAGCCTGGCTTCGCACAAGACCTATGGCCCCAAGGGCATTGGTGCCCTGTTCGTGCGTCGCAAGCCGCGTGTGCGCCTGGAAGCGCAGATGCACGGTGGTGGCCAGGAGCGCGGCATGCGCTCGGGCACCTTGGCGACACACCAGATCGTGGGCATGGGCGAGGCCTATCGCATCGCCAAGGAAGAAATGGCGACCGAAGGCGAGCGCATCCGTATGCTGCATGATCGCTTGCTGAACGGCCTCAAGGACATCGAGCAGGTCTTCGTCAACGGCAATCTCGAGCGCCGTGTGCCGCACAACCTGAACATGTCCTTCAACTATGTGGAAGGCGAGTCCCTGATCATGGGCGTCAAGGGCTTGGCGGTGTCTTCGGGCTCGGCCTGCACCTCGGCCAGCCTGGAGCCCAGCTATGTCCTGCGAGCCCTGGGGCGCAGCGACGAGCTGGCGCATTCCTCGCTGCGCATGACCATCGGCCGCTTCACCACCGTGGAAGAGATCGATTACGCCATCGCCACCCTGAAGGACCGCGTGGCCAAGCTGCGCGAGCTCTCGCCGCTGTGGGATATGTACAAGGACGGCATCGACCTCAGCACCATCCAGTGGGCCGCCCACTGACCGACCGATCACAGCCCGCGGCCGATTGAGGTCGGCAACAGGCTTGGTTCAGCGCCTTGCGATGAGACGTTGATCCGCCAACAGCTAGGAGAAAAATCATGGCATACAGCGAGAAAGTCGTTGATCACTACGAAAACCCGCGCAATGTCGGCGCCTTCGAAAAGGGCGACGAGTCGGTCGGCACCGGAATGGTCGGTGCGCCGGCCTGCGGCGATGTGATGAAGCTGCAGATCAAAGTCAACCCGGCCACTGGGCTGATCGAAGACGCGAAGTTCAAGACCTATGGCTGCGGCTCGGCCATTGCCTCGAGCTCGCTCGTGACCGAATGGGTCAAGGGCAAGAGCCTGGATCAGGCCCTGGCCATCAAGAACACCCAGATCGCCGAAGAGTTGGCCCTGCCGCCGGTCAAGATCCACTGCTCCATCCTGGCCGAGGACGCCATCAAGGCGGCCGTGGACGACTACCGCGCCAAGCACACGCAGTAAGGACGGCGCCATGTCAGTGACCGTGACCGAAGCCGCCGCACGCCATGTGACGCGCTACATCAGCAAGCGCGGCCGCGGCGTCGGCGTGCGCCTGGGCGTCAAGACCACCGGCTGCTCCGGCCTGGCCTACAAGCTGGAGTACGCCGACGAGGTGGCCCCCGAGGACGTGATCTTCGAAGGCCATGGCATCAAGATCCTGATCGATCCCAAGAGCCTGCCTTATCTGGATGGCACCGAGCTGGACTTTGTCCGCGAGGGCCTGAACGAGGGCTTCAAGTTCCGCAACCCGCGCGAGAAAGACCGCTGCGGCTGCGGCGAGTCCTTCCGCGTGTAATACAGTGCTGCGCCGCGCGAGCGGTGCAGGCCATGAGGGCGCGGCGTCGGTCCGCGCTTTTTTCATGGCCGAAGCCGAGTGGCGGCAGCCCTGCGCCCGCCGCACGATTTGAAAAGCCCGAGACCTGTTCCATGAAACTCGATGACGACGACTTCAGCCTGTTCGGCCTGCCGCAGCGGCAGACCCAGGATCGTGCCGCCATCGATGCCAGCTGGAAGGCCTTGCAGGCCCAGGTGCACCCCGATCGTTTTGCGGCCCAGGGCGCTGCGGCGCAGCGCCTGAGCGCGCAGTGGGCCATGCGGGTCAATGAGGCGCACCAGCGCTTGCGTGATCCGCTCAAGCGCGCGGCCTACCTGTGTGAGCTGCGCGGTGTGCCCTTGCAGATCCACGAGAACACCCGCATGCCCACGGCGTTCCTGATGGAACAGATGGCCTGGCGCGAGGCCCTGGACGAAGCGCAAGGCCTTGCCGAAGTGGAGGCGCTGGATGCCGAGGTGGCCACGCGCGAGCGTGAGCTGCTGGCCGAGGTGCAGCGCCTGCTCGATGCCGACGCCGGCACTGACGCCGATACGGCCGCCGCCACCGCTGCCGCCGCCCAGCAGGTGAGGGCGCTGATGTTTATTCACCGATTCCGTTCCGATCTCGATCGACGCCTGGAAGCCCTAGGACAATAAGACATGGCTTTGCTGCAAATTTCCGAACCGGGCCAGTCGCCCAATCCGCACGAGCGTCGCATCGCGGTGGGCATCGACCTGGGCACCACCCATTCTCTGGTGGCTGCCGTGCGTCACGGTGTGGCCGAGTGCCTGCCCGATGAACAGGGCCAGGTGATCCTGCCCTCGGCCGTGCGCTACCTGGAAGAAGGCCGCCGCCAGATCGGTGCCGCCGCGCTGGCCGCGCAAGCCGAGGATCCGGTCAACACCATTGTTTCGGTCAAACGTTTCATGGGCCGGGGCCTGGCCGATGTGGCCGAGCGCGGCCAGCTGCCCTATGACTTCGAAGACACGCCGGGCATGTTGTCCCTGCGCACCCGCGATGGCCTGAAGTCGCCGGTGGAGATCTCGGCCGAGATCCTGGCCACCTTGCGCTTCCGCGCCGAGGACAGCTTTGCCGACGATGTGTTCGGTGCGGTGATCACCGTGCCCGCCTATTTCGACGACGCACAGCGCCAGGCCACCAAGGATGCGGCCCAGCTGGCCGGCCTGAATGTGCTGCGCCTGATCAACGAGCCCACGGCCGCGGCCATTGCCTACGGTCTGGACAACGCCAGCGAAGGGCTCTACGCCGTCTACGACCTGGGCGGCGGCACCTTCGACATCTCCTTGCTGCGCCTGAGTCGCGGTGTGTTCGAGGTGGTGGCCACCGGCGGCGATGCAGCGCTGGGTGGTGATGATTTCGACCGCGTCCTCGCCGATTGGGCGCTGGCGCAGAGCGGCCTGCAGCTGAGCTCGGCCCATGACAAGCGTGCGGTTCTGGTGGCGGCGCGTGCTGCCAAGGAGCAGCTTTCCGGTGTCGACAGCGTGCTGCTGCGGGCGTCTTTGGATGCCGGAGCGCTGGAAGTGCGCGTGTCTCGCAGCCAATTCGAAACCCTTGCCCAGCCGCTGCTGGCCCGCACACTGAGCGCCGTCAAGCGCGTGCTGCGCGATGCCAAGGTGCGGGCCGACGAGGTGCAGGGCACCGTCATGGTGGGTGGCTCCACCCGCATGCCTTGCGTGCGCGAGGCGGTGAGTGCCTTGTTCGGCCGCGAGGTGCTGACGAATCTGAACCCCGATGAGGTCGTGGCCCAGGGCGCCGCCATTCAGGCCAACCAGCTGGCTGGCAATGCGGCCGATGGCGACATCCTCTTGCTGGACGTGATCCCGCTTTCGCTGGGCCTGGAAACCATGGGTGGCCTGGTCGAGCGCATCATCGAGCGCAACGCCACCATCCCCGTCGCCCAGGCGCAGGACTTCACCACTTTCAAAGACGGCCAAACTGCCATGGCCCTGCATGTGCTGCAGGGTGAGCGCGAGCTGGTCAGCGAATGCCGTTCGCTGGCGCGCTTCGAGCTGCGCGGCATCCCGCCCATGGTGGCTGGCGCGGCGCGCATCCGCGTGACCTTCCAGGTCGATGCCGATGGCCTGCTCAGCGTCGCTGCCAAGGAACTGGGCTCGGGCGTGGAGGCCACCATCCAGGTCAAGCCCAGCTACGGCCTCAGCGACGATCAGATCGCCGGCATGCTCAAGGACGGCTTTGCCAGTGCGGAGTCCGATATGGCAGCGCGCAAGCTGCGCGAGGCGCGTGTCGAGGCCGAGCGCATGCGCCTGGCCACGCTGTCCGCCCAGGCCGCCGATGGCGATCTGCTTTCCGAAGCCGAGCAGGCCGACATTGCCGGCCTCTTGCAGGCACTGGCGCAGGCGGCCGATGGCGAGGATGCCGATGCCATCACTGCCGCCGTCGAAGCCCTGGCCAAGGGTACCGAAGCCTTTGCCGCCGCGCGCATGAACCGCGGCATTCACAAGGCCTTGACCGGCCGCAGCGTCGACCAGATCTGAGCCGGCGCGCCGCGCCAGGAGAGCCCCATGCCTGTCATCAAGATTCTTCCCCACGCCGAGTACTGCCCTGAGGGCAAGACGGTCAACGCACCGGCCGGCACCTCGATCTGCGAGGCGCTGCTGGACAACCAGATCGCCATCGAGCATGCCTGTGACATGGTCTGCGCCTGCACCACCTGCCACGTGATCGTGCGCGAAGGCATGGCCTCCCTGTCCGAGATGGAGGAGGGCGAGGAGGACATGCTGGATCGCGCCTGGGGCTTGGAGCCCGATTCGCGCCTGAGCTGCCAGGCCATCCTGGGTCAGAAGGATGTCACCATCGAGATTCCCAAGTACTCGATCAACCACGCCAAAGAAGGCCACTGAGCGCGGCCATGCTGGTTCTGGGATTCGAATCGTCCTGCGACGAGACCGGGGTGGCGCTGGTCGAGGTGCCGGCTGCCGGCGCGCCCCAGCTGCGCGCCCAGGCCCTGCACAGCCAGATCCGCATGCACCAGGCCTATGGCGGCGTGGTGCCAGAGCTGGCTTCGCGGGACCACATCCGACGCGTGCTGCCGTTGACGCGCGAGGTGCTGTCGCAGGCCCAGGTGGCTTTGAGCGACATCGATGTCATTGCCTACACCCAGGGCCCGGGCCTCGCTGGCGCCTTGCTGGTGGGCGCCGGTGTGGCCGTGGCCATGGCGGCGGCGCTGGACAAGCCCACCGTGGGCGTTCATCACCTCGAGGGGCATTTGCTCTCGCCCTTCCTGTCGGTAGATCCGCCGGAGTTTCCTTTTGTGGCCTTGCTGGTGTCCGGCGGGCACACCCAGCTGATGCGGGTGGACGATGTCGGTCGGTACCAGATGCTGGGCGAGACCATCGACGACGCCGCCGGCGAAGCCTTTGACAAGAGCGCCAAGCTGCTGGGCCTGCCCTATCCGGGCGGCCCGCATCTGGCCCAGCTGGCCGAACAGGGCGACCCGATGGCCTTTGATCTGCCGCGGCCCATGCTCAAGAGCGGCAAGCCGGATTTCAGCTTTGCCGGCCTGAAAACGGCGGTGCTGACCCAGGTGAGGCGCCTGGGCGAGGTGCCGACCGAGCAGCAGAAAGCCGATCTGGCCGCCAGCACGCAGGCGGCCATCGTCGAGCTGCTGCTGCGCAAGTCCTTGCTGGCCTTGAAAGAGACAGGGCTCAAGCGCTTGGTGGTGGCTGGCGGTGTCGGCGCCAACCGGCATCTGCGTGAGCAGCTCAATGCCGCCTGCGCCAAGCGCCAGATTCGGGTGCATTACCCGGAGCTGAGCTTGTGCACCGACAACGGCGCCATGATCGCCATGGCCGCTGCGATGCGCTTGCAGCGTGGCATGGCCAGCTTGCGCCCAGGCGCGGGCTTTGAGGTGCGGCCACGCTGGACGCTGGGTGCGGCTTGAGCGCCGCGCGCCTGCTCACCCGGCTTGGCCTCAGCTGACGATCAGCTGGGTCGGGCCGTTGGCCTGCAGCTTGCTCAGCTTCAGTGTCAGCACGCCGTTTTCCAGCTTGGCGCTGCATTCGTTCTGGTTCAGCTCCTGCGGCAGCTGCAGGCTGCGCGAGAAGCGTGTGGCGGCCCGTTCGCGGTGCAGCAGCTTTTCACCTTCGGCCAGTTCCGGGTCGCGGGTTTGTTCGGCGTCGATGCTGACGCGGCGGCCCTCGATGCTGATCTTCACAGCGTCCTTGCTCACGCCCGGCAGATCCAGTAGCACGGTGTAGCCGCTTGCGCTTTCGCTGACATCGAGCGCCGGGCTGCGCAAGGCCAGGGCCTGAGGATCCTGGGTGAACAGGCGCTCAATCTGGCCGCCGACACGGTGGCGCTCCAATTGGCGGGACAGTTCGGCGGCATGGCGGGCGACGGGAATCACAAACATGGCAGTCTCCTGAGCTTGGCTCCGAGCGGCGCTCGGCGGTATTGGGTTTCGATCCATTTCGGCGGGCCTGGCGGCGCGCCGAACTCCTTGGGGGTGGGGCGAGTCAGCCGTCTTGCGCTGGGTCTCGCATCCCCTTGCAGCTTCAATTGCGCCTGGGTTTTTGCCTTTCAAGGGGCTGAAAAAATTCTCCGCCGGCCCTCTTGCTGACCTAGGCGTTGGCGCCATATGTCGACGTTTGGCCGCAAGCTTGGAGCCGCGGGCGACTGGGGCTCTGAGGTGGCCTTGTAACTCTGGGCTATAATCCGAGAGTTTTGTCTCTTCCGGCTTTGAATCTGGGTGGGGCAAAGCCGCTGGAGTGGCGCAACAAGACCGTGGCAACACGGGCTTGCAGGCCGCAGCAGCGAAGCACGGCCCGGGTCGGTTTCACCCGGGACCGCAAGTGAAACCATGGAAACCGTCTGTGTCTGGCTCAAGCCTGTTCTTGAGTCGCCGGCGGCTTCCGACAACAGGAACGCGCACATGTCAGTCGCCGATATCAACAAAGCAGAAATCGTTCAATCGAACGCCCGCAGCGCCAACGACACCGGCTCGCCGGAAGTCCAAGTGGCCCTGCTCACAGCCCGTATCAACGCGCTGACCCCCCACTTCAAGGCCAATATGAAGGACCACCACGGTCGTCGCGGCCTGCTGAAGATGGTCAACACCCGCAAGAGCCTGCTGGCCTACCTGAAGGCCAAGGACGCAACGCGCTACACCGCGCTGATCCAGAAGCTGGGCCTGCGCAAGTAATTTGCCGCTGAGATCAAAGAGCCTGTCTGGGTTGTTCGTCCAGTACAGGCTCTTTGTCTTTTGGTATTGCATGGAGTTGAGCTGAAGTGGCGCTGCTGTGTCATTCCAAGGCCTCTGCCGACAGTCGTGTCGATCTTGCAGATTCTCTGGAATGGCATCCCGCCAAACCCAGTCTCACTCTCGGTTCTGAAGTGGCACCGCAAGCCGCTATGACTGCGTTGTCGGGCCGTGTGGCCTGAGCGCATACAAGGAGAGAGACCATGAGTTTGTTCAATAAAGTCACCAAGACCTTCCAGTGGGGCAACCACACCGTCGTGATGGAAACCGGCGAGATTGCCCGCCAATCCACCGGCGCCGTGCTGGTCAATATCGAAGGCACCGTGGTGCTGGCCACCGTGGTGGCCAAGACCGAAGCCAAGGCCGGCCAGGACTTCTTCCCGCTGACTGTGGACTACATCGAGAAGACCTATGCCGCCGGCAAGATCCCGGGCAGCTTCTTCAAGCGTGAAGGCCGCCCCAGCGAGCTGGAGACCCTGACCAGCCGCCTGATCGATCGCCCGATTCGCCCGCTGTTCCCGGAAGGCTTCTACAACGAAGTCCAGGTTGTCGTGCATGTGCTGTCGCTGAACCCCGAAGTTCAGGCCGACATCGCCGCTTTGATCGCGTCCAGTGCTGCGCTGGCCGTGTCCGGCATTCCGTTCAATGGCCCGATCGGCGCTGCGCGCGTGGGCTATGTCAACGGTGAGTACATCCTGAACCCGGGCAAGACCGAGCTGATCAACAGCAAGATGGACCTGGTCGTTGCCGGCACGCAAGCTGCCGTGCTGATGGTGGAGTCGGAAGCCGACGGCCTGAGCGAAGAGATCATGCTGGGCGCCGTGGTCTACGGTCACGAGCAAGGCAATATCGCCATCGCCGCCATCGACGAGCTGGTGCGTGACGCCGGCAAGCCGGCCTGGGACTGGAAGGCTCCGGCCAAGAATGAGCCGCTGATCGCCAAGGTTGGCGCCCTGGCCGACGAAGCCCTGGCTGCCGCTTACCAGATCCGCAACAAGCAAGCCCGCACCCAGGCTTGCCGTGCAGTGACGGCGAACGTGTTCAAGGCGCTGACCGACGAAGGCGTGGCGTTCGACAAGGTCGAGGTGGAAAGCCTGCTGTTTGAGATCGAAGCCCGCATCGTGCGTGGTCAGATCCTGGCGGGTGAGCCCCGCATCGATGGTCGCGACACCCGCACCGTGCGCCCGATCGAGATCAGCAACAGCATCCTGCCGCGCACCCACGGTTCGGCCCTGTTCACCCGCGGTGAAACGCAGGCACTGGTGGTGGCAACGCTCGGTACCGATCGTGACGCCCAGCGCATCGACGCCTTGGCCGGCGAGTTCGAAGACCGCTTCATGCTGCACTACAACATGCCTCCGTTCGCCACCGGCGAAACTGGCCGCGTGGGCAGCCCGAAGCGCCGCGAAATCGGCCACGGCCGCCTGGCCAAGCGCGCGCTGATCGCCGCTTTGCCGAGCAAGGAAGACTTCCCCTACACCATGCGTGTGGTGTCGGAAATCACGGAAAGCAATGGCTCCTCGTCGATGGCTTCGGTCTGCGGCGGTTGCCTGGCCCTGATGGACGCAGGCGTGCCGATGAAGGCCCATGTGGCCGGCATCGCCATGGGTCTGATCAAGGACGGCAACCGCTTCGCCGTGCTGACCGACATCCTGGGTGACGAAGATCACCTGGGTGACATGGACTTCAAGGTGGCTGGCACCACCGGTGGCATCACCGCCCTGCAGATGGACATCAAGATCCAGGGCATCACCAAGGAAATCATGCAGGTCGCCCTGGCGCAAGCCAAGGAAGCCCGCCTGCACATCCTGGGCAAGATGGTCGAAGCCATGGGCACGGCCAACACCGAGGTGTCGCAGTTCGCGCCGCGCCTGTACACCATGAAGATCAACCCGGAAAAGATCCGTGACGTGATCGGCAAGGGCGGCGCCACCATCCGTGCGCTGACCGAAGAAACCGGCACCACCATCGACATCGGCGAAGACGGCACCATCACCATCGCCTCGACCGACGCCGAGAAGGCCGAATACGCCAAGAAGCGCATCGAGGAGATCACGGCTGAAGTTGAAATCGGCAAGGTCTACGAAGGCCCGATCACCAAGATCCTGGACTTCGGTGCCCTGGTGAACTTGCTGCCTGGCAAAGATGGTCTGCTGCACATCAGCCAGATCGCCCACCAGCGCGTCGAGAAGGTGACCGACTTCCTCAAGGAAGGTCAGATCGTCAAGGTCAAGGTCATGGAAACCGACGAAAAGGGTCGCATCAAGCTGTCCATGAAGGCCCTGATCGAGCGCGACGCCGCGCCCGCTCAAGCGCCGGCTGAAGCCGCTGAGTAAGACCTGTCCATGAAGGCGATCGCCATCACCCGCCCCGGCGGGCCCGAGGTGTTGCAGTTGATTGAGCGCCCTGATCCCGTCGCCGGGATCGGGGAGTGCTTGATCGCGGTGGAGGCCTATGGCATCAACCGTCCCGATGTTCTGCAGCGCAAGGGCGCCTATCCACCTCCGGCGGGTGCCAGCGATCTGCCGGGCCTGGAGGTGGCGGGTCGCATCGTCGCCGGTGATGCCGAGGCCCTGGCGGCCTCGGGTTTCAAGCTGGGTGATGCGGTCTGTGCCTTGGTGGCGGGCGGTGGCTATGCCGAGTTGTGCGTGGCGCCGATTGGCCAGTGCCTGCCAATGCCTGTCGGCTGGAGCATGGCGGAGGCGGCCAGTCTGCCGGAAACCTGCTTCACGGTCTGGTCCAACGTGTTCGCGCGTGCCGCTCTGCAGCCGGGTGAGAGCCTGCTGGTGCATGGCGGCAGCAGCGGCATCGGTGTCACCGCCATCCAGATGGCCAAGGCGCTGGGTTCGCGTGTGCTGGTGACGGTGGGCTCGGCAGCCAAAGCCGAGGCCTGCTTGAATCTGGGTGCCGATGTCGCCATCAACTACCGCGAACAGGATTTCGTTGCGGAAGTGAAGGCGGCGACGGCAGGGCGGGGCGTCGACGTCATTCTGGACATGGTGGCTGGTTCCTATGTCGAGCGTGGCGTGCAATGCCTGGCCGATGATGGTCGCATGGTCATCATTGCGGTGCAGGGTGGTGTTGAGGCTCGCTTTGATGCGGGCGCGGTCTTGCGTCGTCGTCTGACGATCAGTGGCTCGACCCTGCGGCCGCGTTCGCTGGCCTTCAAGGCGGGTGTTGCGGAGACCCTGCGTGAGCGTGTGTGGCCTTTGCTGGCCGCGCGAGAGATTTCGCCAGTGCTGTACCGTCAGATGCCTGCGGCTCAGGCGGCCGAAGCGCATGCGCTGATGGAATCGGGCGAGCACATCGGCAAGATTGTTTTGACTTGGTGAGCGGCAGTCCTCAGTGGGCCTCGATTGGGCTTGCTGGGAGTTTGGAGAACGAGATGCGCAAGAAATTGGTCGTTGGCAACTGGAAGATGCATGGCAGCCGTGCGGCCAACGCGGCCCTGTTGTCGGGCCTGAAGGAGCTGGGGCCCTGGTCGGCCGATGTGGCGGTCTGTGTGCCATTCCCCTACCTGGCCGAAACGGCTTTGGCCTTGACGGGGCAGGCTGTCGGTCTGGGTGCGCAAGATTGCTCTGCTTTCGAGCAAGGCGCCTACACCGGCGAGGTCTCTTCGGCCATGCTGGCCGATTTGGGTTGTCGTTATGTGATCGTTGGTCACTCCGAGCGTCGTGCCTATCATCACGAAAGTGATCAGATGGTGGCCGACAAAGCCAAGGCGGCACTGGCGCACGGCGTGACGCCCATCGTCTGCGTGGGTGAGACCCTGGCAGAACGCGAGGCTGGCCAGACCGAAGTGGTCGTCAAGCGTCAGCTGGCTGCGGTCATCCACACCCTGACCCATTGCATCGGTGAAATCGTGCTGGCCTATGAGCCGGTGTGGGCCATCGGTACGGGTTTGACTGCCACGCCGGAGCAGGCGCAAGCGGTGCACGCGGTCCTGCGCAAGCAGTTGCATGCGGCCACGCAAAAGTCGGATGCCATGCGAATCCTGTACGGCGGCAGCGTCAAGCCCGACAACGCGCTGCAGTTGTTTGCACAGCCCGATATCGATGGTGGCTTGATTGGTGGCGCGGCCTTGAAGGCCGCGGACTTCGCGGCCATCTGCCGTGCAGCGCACTGAAAGTTGGCTTGAAATCCTGGGTGGATTGCCTGATCGGCAATCGGCCCTTTGAAAAGAACGATTGACTGGAGAGTTAGAGATGCAGGTCTTGATGAATTTGGTTCTGGTGGTGCAGTTGCTGAGCGCGCTGGCCATGATTGGCTTGGTGCTGGTGCAGCAAGGCAAGGGTGCCGATATGGGTGCCAGCTTCGGCAGTGGTGCTTCGGGCAGCTTGTTCGGCGCCACCGGCAGCGCCAACTTCCTGTCGCGCAGCACGGCTGTGTGCGCGACCTTGTTCTTTGCCTGCACTTTGGCTCTGGCCTATCTGTCCAATCACCGCAGCGGTGGTGCTGCCGCTGAAACGGTTCTGGATCGCGCGGCTCCGGCAGCCGTCGCTGCGTCGGGTGCTGCAGCCATTCCAGGTGCTGCGCCCGCGGTGGCACCCGTGGTGGCTCCGACCGCCTCTGCTGCTTCGAACTGATCGCTTGATGCGAAAGCCTGCGCACGCGCTGTGGTTCCGGCGGGCGTGCGCAGCGCCAGGCGCTTGAGTCACTTGCGATCGCGGCTGCTTGCAGCCCGCTTGCAGGCTTGGTGCTTGGGGTGGACGATGTTCGGATGAGCTCGCCGCAGATATTTTGAGTGCTTCGATCTGAAATGATCAAAAGTGCGAAATTTTCGGTATAGAATTCAAGGCTGTCTGGGAAGCAATCCCTCTCGCTGATGAAGATCGGCGCCAGACAGAGTTGAGAAGTGAAATTCAGCCGTCGTGGTGAAATTGGTAGACACGCTATCTTGAGGGGGTAGTGGCGAAAGCTGTGCGAGTTCGAGTCTCGCCGACGGCACCAAATGTTCGGTTAATATCCAAAGGTTGGAGCCTGCGGAATATTGGTCGTAGCGCCTCTGTTGCAAGGGTGTGAGCAAACGAAGTTTGTCGCATTTTTGCGGGGGACATGGCGGGCGCAGTCCGTGAGCGATACATTCGCTGGCGGCGCGCCCGTTGCTTTTGTTAAATCACTGCATAAAACTCGGCCGGGGCCTGGAGGCGTACGGCGGTTTTTCAAAGAGCGTCACCTATGAACTTGGATCAGTACCTCCCCGTCATCCTCTTCATCCTGGTCGGCGCAGGCGTCGGTGTGGCGCCCCAAGTGCTCGGCTTTCTGCTGGGCCCCAATCGGCCGGATCAGGCCAAAAACTCCCCCTACGAATGCGGCTTCGAGGCCTTTGAAGACGCGCGCATGAAATTCGATGTGCGCTATTACCTCGTGGCCATTTTGTTTATCTTGTTTGACCTGGAAATTGCTTTCCTGTTTCCCTGGGCGGTTTCGCTCCGTGAGATTGGTGCGGCTGGTTTCTGGTCGATGATGATTTTCCTGGGCATTCTGGTCGTTGGTTTCGCCTACGAATGGAAAAAGGGCGCCCTGGACTGGGAGTGATTGTTAGCCCCTCGCCCGGCGCGCTGCGCTGGTCGGTCCCCCGAGGGGACGCCCATCCGTCGATGGATGGGCATGGCGGGCTCGCTCGGCAGCAATGCTGGGTCAGGGCTCGGCGCTCGGCTCGCAAGGGCCTGAACGAATGAAAGCTTGCAATGGGTATTGAAGGCGTATTGAAAGAAGGCTTTGTCACCACTTCGGTCGACACGCTGATCAACTGGTCCAAGACCGGTTCCCTCTGGCCCATGACCTTCGGTCTGGCCTGCTGTGCGGTGGAAATGATGCACGCGGGCGCGGCCCGTTATGACATCGACCGTTTCGGCATGTTGTTCCGCCCCAGTCCGCGCCAGAGCGATCTGATGATCGTGGCCGGCACGCTGTGCAACAAGATGGCGCCGGCCCTGCGCAAGGTCTACGACCAGATGGCCGAGCCACGCTGGGTGCTCTCCATGGGTTCCTGTGCCAACGGTGGCGGCTACTACCACTACAGCTACTCCGTCGTGCGCGGCTGCGATCGCATCGTGCCGGTTGATGTGTATGTGCCGGGCTGTCCGCCGACGGCCGAGGCCTTGCTGTACGGCATCCTGCAATTGCAGGCCAAGATTCGCCGTGAAAACACGATCGCGCGCTGAAGGATCAAGCACCGATGAGCAAACTTGACACCCTCAAGACCGCGCTGGAGGCTGCCCTCGGCGAGCGCATCCAGAGTCTGAAGACCGAATTTGGCGAAGTCACCCTGCAAGTGCGTGCGGCCGACTACCTCGGCGTCGCCAAGACCCTGCGCGATCACTCCGAGCTGCGCTTCGAGCAGCTGATTGACCTCTGCGGCATCGACTACAGCAGCTACAAGGACGGTGCCTACGACGGCCCGCGTTACGCTGTGGCATCGCATCTGCTGTCGGTCAACAAGAACTGGCGTCTGCGCCTCAAGGTGTACTGCCCGGATGACGATTTCCCGTCGGTGGCAGCCATCACTCCGATCTGGAACTCGGCCAACTGGTTCGAGCGCGAAGCTTTCGATCTCTACGGCATCATTTTTGATGGCCACGAAGACCTGCGTCGCATCCTGACCGATTACGGCTTCATCGGCCACCCGATGCGCAAGGACTTCCCGACCTCGGGTCATGTGGAAATGCGCTACGACGCCGAGCAAAAGCGCGTGGTCTACCAACCGGTGACCATCGAGCCGCGTGAAATCACGCCGCGCATCATTCGCGAAGACAATTACGGTGGACTTTGATTCATGGCTGAAATCAAGAACTACACCCTGAATTTCGGTCCCCAGCATCCCGCCGCTCACGGCGTGTTGCGCCTGGTGCTGGAGCTGGATGGCGAAGTCATCCAGCGCGCCGATCCGCACATCGGCCTGCTGCACCGCGCCACCGAAAAGCTGGCTGAGAGCAAGACCTATATCCAGTCGCTGCCCTATATGGACCGTCTGGACTATGTGTCCATGATGGCCAACGAGCAGGCTTACTGCCTGGCGATCGAAAAGATGCTGGGCATCGAAGTGCCCGAGCGTGCGCAGTACATCCGCGTGATGTTTGCCGAAATCACCCGCCTGCTGAACCACCTGATGTGGTTGGGTGCGCACGGTCTCGATTGCGGCGCGATGAACGTGCTGATCTACGCCTTCCGCGAGCGCGAAGACCTGTTTGACATGTACGAGGCCGTGTCGGGCGCTCGCATGCACGCGGCCTATTTCCGCCCGGGCGGTGTCTACCGCGATCTGCCGGACACCATGCCGCAGTACCGCGTGTCCAAGATCAAGAACGCCAAGACCCTGGCCAAGATGAATGAGAATCGCAGCGGCTCGCTGCTGGACTTCATTGAGGACTTCTGCAATCGCTTCCCCAAGAACGTCGACGACTACGAAACCCTGTTGACCGACAACCGGATCTGGAAGCAGCGCACCGTGGGCATTGGCGTGGTGTCGCCTGAACGCGCACTGAACATGGGCTTCACCGGCCCGATGCTGCGTGGTTGTGGCATCCCCTGGGACCTGCGCAAGACCCAGCCTTACGACGCCTACGCCAAGCTGGACTTCGACATCCCGGTCGGCACCAACGGCGACACCTACGATCGCTACGTCGTTCGCGTCGAGGAAATGCGTCAGTCCAATCGCATCATTCAGCAATGCGTGAACTGGTTGCGTGCCAACCCGGGCCCTGTCATTACCGACAATCACAAGGTGGCGCCGCCTTCGCGTGTGGACATGAAGTCGAACATGGAGGAGTTGATCCACCATTTCAAGCTGTTCACCGAAGGTTTCCGCGTGCCGGAAGGCGAGGCCTACGCGGCCGTCGAACATCCCAAGGGTGAGTTCGGCATCTACATCGTCAGCGATGGCGCCAACAAGCCTTACCGTTTGAAGATCCGTGCCCCGGGCTTTGCCCACTTGGCTGCGCTGGATGAGATGGCCCGTGGCCACATGCTGGCCGACGCGGTGGCCATCATCGGCACGATGGACATCGTGTTCGGCGAAATCGATCGTTGAGTGATGAGCAGAACGATGACAACGAACAACGAAACCTATGTGCTGAGCGAGGCCACGGCAGCCCGCTTTGCGCGTGAAGTGGCCAAGTACCCGGTGGATCAGAAGCAATCGGCCGTGATGGCCTGCCTGTCCATCGTGCAGCAGGAAATCGGTTATGTGTCGCGCGCCAGCGAAGACGCGATCGCCGCTTACCTGGGCATGCCGCCGATCGCCGTCTACGAAGTGACGACCTTCTACAACATGTACAACCAGCGCAAGCTGGGTCAGTTCAAGTTGAATGTCTGCACCAATCTGCCCTGCCAGCTGCGCGACGGCCAGAAGGCGCTGAACCACCTCTGCGAAAAGCTGGGCGTGGAGGAGGGCGGTACCACGGCCGATGGCCTGTTCACCGTGCAAAAGAGCGAGTGCCTGGGTGCTTGCGCGGACTCGCCGGTCATGCTGGTCAACGACCGCCAGATGTGCAGTTTCATGAGCAACCAGCGCCTCGATGAGCTGGTGGACGTGCTCAAGGCCCATGCTGCGGCCGAAGCCGCTGCGGCCAAGAACTGAGGAACGGGAAGAAGCATGCTGGATCTATCCAAGTTTCAGAGTCAGGGCGTCGAGACCTGTTTCCATGACCGCCACATTGGCGCGCAGATTTACGCCGGTCTGGACGGCAAGAACTGGGGCCTGAAGGACTATGTGGCACGTGGCGGTTATGCCGCGCTGCGCAAGATCCTGAAAGGCGAGGGCGCTCCGGAAGGCACGCCGCTGACCCAGGATCAGGTCATCGCCGAGGTCAAGGCTTCGGGTCTGCGTGGCCGTGGCGGCGCCGGCTTCCCCACCGGCCTGAAGTGGAGCTTCATGCCGCGCCAGTTCCCGGGCGCCAAGTACCTGGTCTGCAATTCGGACGAGGGCGAGCCGGGCACCTGCAAGGACCGCGACATCCTGATGTTCAACCCGCACATCGTGATCGAAGGCATGGCCATCGCTGCTTTCGCCATGGGCATCAAGACGGGCTACAACTACATCCACGGCGAGATTTTCGAGGTCTACGAGCGCTTCGAAGCGGCCCTGGAAGAAGCCCGTGCAGCCGGTTTCCTGGGTGACAACATCCTCGGCTCCGACTTCAGCTTCCAGCTGCATGCTTTCCACGGTTTCGGCGCCTACATCTGCGGCGAAGAAACTGCGCTGCTCGAGTCGCTGGAAGGCAAAAAGGGTCAGCCGCGTTTCAAGCCGCCGTTCCCGGCCAGCTTCGGCCTCTACGGCCGCCCGACCACCATCAACAACACCGAGACCTTTGCGGCCGTCCCCTGGATCATCCGCAACGGCGGCCAGCCCTATCTGGAAATCGGCAAGCCCAACAACGGCGGCACCAAGATCTTCTCGGTCTCGGGTGACGTGGAGCGCCCGGGCAATTACGAGATCCCGCTGGGCACGCCGTTCTCCAAACTGCTGGAACTGGCCGGTGGCGTGCGCAAGGGTCGCACGCTCAAGGCCGTGATTCCTGGCGGCTCGTCCTCGCCGGTGCTGACCGCCGAGGTCATGATGAACTGCACCATGGACTATGACTCCATCGCCAAGGCCGGCTCCATGCTGGGCTCGGGTGCGGTCATCGTCATGGACGACAGCCGTTGCATGGTCAAGAGCCTGCTGCGCCTGTCCTACTTCTATGCCCACGAGTCTTGCGGCCAGTGCACGCCTTGCCGCGAAGGCACGGGCTGGATGCACCGGGTGGTCGAGCGCATCGCCAACGGCCAGGGCAAGCCTGAAGACATCGATCTGCTGAACTCGGTGGCCGACAACATCCAGGGTCGCACGATCTGCGCGCTCGGCGATGCCGCGGCCATGCCGGTGCGCGCCATGATCAAGAACTTCAAACACGAGTTCGTTCATCTGATCGAACACAAAACGGCTCTGGTGCCGGCCTCGGTTTGAGGCAGGACAGGACACGACATGATTGAAATCGAACTCGACGGCCAGAAGGTAGAGGTCCAGGAAGGCAGCATGGTCATGCATGCTGCCGAAAAGGCCGGCACCTACATCCCGCATTTCTGCTATCACAAGAAGCTCTCCATCGCCGCCAACTGCCGCATGTGCCTGGTGGATGTGGAAAAGGCGCCCAAGCCCATGCCGGCCTGCGCCACGCCCGTGACCCAGGGCATGATCGTTCGCACCAAGAGCGAGAAGGCCGTGAAGGCGCAGCAGGGTGTGATGGAGTTCCTGCTGATCAACCACCCGCTGGATTGCCCGATCTGCGACCAGGGTGGCGAGTGCCAGCTGCAAGACCTGGCCGTGGGCTACGGTGGCAGCAAATCGCGCTACACCGAAGAAAAGCGCGTGGTCTTCCACAAGAACGTCGGCCCGCTGATTTCCATGCAGGAAATGAGCCGTTGCATCCATTGCACCCGCTGCGTGCGCTTCGGCCAAGAGATCGCCGGCGTGATGGAGTTGGGCATGGCTCACCGTGGTGAGCATGCTGAGATCCAGACCTTTGTCGGCCGCTCGGTGGACTCCGAGTTGTCGGGCAATATGATCGACATCTGCCCGGTCGGCGCCCTGACCAGCAAGCCCTTCCGCTACAGCGCCCGCACCTGGGAGTTGTCGCGCCGCAAGAGCGTCAGCCCGCATGATTCGACCGGCGCCAATCTGATCGTCCAGGTCAAGAACAACCAGGTGATGCGCGTCGTTCCGCTCGAGAACGAAGCCGTCAACGAATGCTGGATCGCTGACCGTGATCGCTTCTCCTACGAAGCGCTGAACAGCGACCAGCGCATCAGCCAGCCCATGATCAAGCAAGGCGGCGCCTGGAAGACCGTCGACTGGACCACGGCGCTGGAATACGTGGCCAACGGCCTCAAGCTGGTCAAGGCCGAACACGGCCCGGCGGCCATCGGTGCCCTGGGCTCGGCCCACAGCACGGTGGAAGAGCTGCATCTGCTGGCCAAGTTGGTGCGCGGTCTTGGCAGCCAGAACGTCGACCACCGCCTGCGCCACGCCGATTTCAGCAACACCGCCGAAGCCGGCAAGGCCCACTGGCTGGGTGGCTCGATCGCCGCGCTGAGCGAACTGGATCGTGCCCTGGTCGTGGGCAGCTTCCTGCGCAAGGATCATCCGCTGTTTGCGCAGCGCCTGCGTCAGGCCGCCCGTCACGGCGCCCAGATCAGCGTGATCCACGGCAGCGAAGACGACTGGCTCCTGCCCATCGCTGCACGCATCACCGCGGCGCCGAGCGCCTGGCTGCAGTCGCTGGCCGCTGTTGCACAAGTCGTGGCCCAGGCCAAGGGCGTGAGCGCACCGGTGAGCGCTGAAGTGACCCCGGCTGCGAACGCCATCGCCGAATCGCTGCTGAGCGGCGAGCGCAAGGCGGTCCTGCTGGGCAATGCCGCTGCACAACATCCGCAAGCCGCGGCCTTGCTGAGCCTGGCCAACTGGATCGCTGCCCAGGTGGGCGCTCAAGTCGGCTACCTGACCGAAGCCGCCAACACTGTAGGCGCGCAACTGGTCGGCGCTGTGCCGCAAGGCAATGGTTTGAATGCCGCCCAGATGCTGGGTGCGCAAGCCGGCGGCGCGTCGCTCAAGGCTGTGATCCTGCTGAACACCGACCCGGTGCTGGAGAGCGCCAACGCGGCCGCCGCTGCGAAGAGCCTGGCCGCGGCCGAAATGGTCGTGGTGCTGAGCCCCTTCAAGACCGGCATCGAGTACGCGGATGTGATCCTGCCGACCTCGCCCTTTACCGAGACTTCGGGCTCTTTCGTGAACGCGGAAGGTCGCCTGCAGAGCTTTGTGGGCGTGGCCAAGGCCCTGGGCGAAACGCGCCCGGGCTGGAAGATCCTGCGCGTGCTGGGCAATCTGTTGGCTCTGGATGGTTTCGGCCAAGACAGCTCCGAGCAGGTGCGCAACGAAGCGCTGGGTGTGGATGCTGATTTGAGCAGCCGCCTGAGCAATGCCAGCCAGGCGCCGGTGCAGCTGCAAGCGGCAGCGGGCGGTCTGGAGCGCCTGGCCGAAGTGCCGATCTATGCCACCGACGCCCTGGTTCGTCACTCGACCTCGCTGCAGCTGACCACCGACGCCCGCCAGGCGGCCGTGGCCCGTCTGCCGCAGGCGCTGTGGGATCAGCTGGGCTTGGCCGAGGTGCAGGGCGCTTCGGTGCGCATCAGCCAGGAAGGCGCCGGCACCGTGCAACTGCCGGCCCAACTCGATGCCAAGCTGCCCGCGAATGTGGTGCGCGTGCCCGTCGGGCTCCCGGAAACTGCGGCCCTGGGCGCGGCCTTCGGTTCGCTGAACGTGTCCAAGGTGTGAGGCGAGAACAGCAATGATTGACACCCTCTACCAATCTGGCGCCAGCCTGCTGGGCGGTGCCTGGCCCGTGGTCTGGAACCTGATCAAGATCATCGTGCTGGTGGCCCCGCTGATGATTTGCGTGGCCTACCTGACCTTGTGGGAGCGCAAGGCCATCGGCTGGACCCAGATCCGTCCGGGCCCGAACCGTGTCGGCCCCTACGGTCTGCTGACCCCCATCGCTGATGCGGTCAAGCTGATCTTCAAGGAAATCATCGTCCCGACGGCGGCCAACAAGGGCCTGTTCTTCCTCGGCCCCATCATGACCATCATGCCGGCCCTGGCCGCCTGGGTCGTGATCCCCTTCGGCCCGGAAGTCGCGCTGTCCAATATCAACGCCGGCCTGCTGTTCCTGATGGCCATCACCTCGCTCGAGGTTTACGGCGTGATCATTGCCGGGTGGGCCTCGAACTCCAAGTACGCTTTTCTGGGTGCGCTGCGCGCGTCCGCTCAGATGGTCAGCTACGAAATCCCCCTGGGCTTTGCCCTGGTGATCGTGCTGATGGTCAGCGGCAGCTTGAACATGAGCGACATCGTCATGAGCCAGTCGCGCGGTCAGTTCGCCGACATGGGCCTGAACCTGCTGTCCTGGAACTGGCTGCCTCTGCTGCCGATCTTTGGCGTGTACTTCATCTCCGGCCTGGCTGAAACCAACCGTCACCCCTTCGACGTGGTGGAAGGTGAGTCGGAAATCGTGGCCGGCCACATGGTCGAGTACTCGGGCATGTCCTTCGCCATGTTCTTCCTGGCTGAGTACGCCAATATGTGGCTGGTCTCGATCCTGACCGTGCTGTTCTTCCTGGGCGGCTGGCTGGCCCCTGTGGCTGCGCTGGACTTCATCCCGGGCTGGATCTGGCTGGGCCTCAAGACCTTCTGCGTGGTCACCGTGTTCCTCTGGGTTCGCGCCAGCTTCCCGCGCTTCCGCTATGACCAGATCATGCGTCTGGGCTGGAAGATCTTCATTCCCGTGACCCTGGTCTGGTTGGTCGTCGTCGGCCTCTGGATTCAGTCGCCGTACAACATCTGGAAGTGAGCTGAGGTCCTCCCATGTCTGCAGTGAGCTTCGTCAAGAGCTTCATGCTCATCGAGCTGTTCAAGGGCCTGGCCCTGACCGGCCGCCATTTCCTGTCGCGCACGATCACCGTGCAGTTTCCGGAAGAAAAAACCCCGCTGTCGCCGCGTTTCCGCGGTCTGCACGCGCTGCGCCGTTACGACAACGGCGAAGAGCGCTGCATTGCCTGCAAGCTGTGCGAAGCAGTCTGCCCGGCGATGGCCATCACCATCGAGTCCGATGTGCGCGATGACGGCTCCCGCCGAACCACGCGTTATGACATCGATCTGACCAAGTGCATCTTCTGCGGTTTCTGCGAAGAGAGCTGCCCGGTCGACTCGATCGTGGAAACCAATATCTTCGAGTACCACGGCGAAAAACGCGGCGACCTCTACTTCACCAAGGACATGCTCCTGGCTGTGGGTGACCGCTATGAACCCGAGATCGCAGCCCAAAAGGAGGCCGACGCAAAGTACCGTTGACCCCTCGTCCGAGAGTACTCGGCCGGTCCCCCGAGGGGACGCAGAGGTTCGCCGGCCAAGGCCGCCGTACACCTCGGCTCGAGTCGCCCTGAACTTGTTTCAAGGCGGCCCGGCGGGCGACTCGATCGGACAAGAGTTAAGTACTGCTGGAACGCTATGGAAATCACCACTGCTCTGTTCTACATCTTCTCGGCCGTGTTGCTGGGCGCCTCGTTCCGTGTGATCACGGCGCGCAGCACTGTGCACTCGGCCCTGTTCCTGATCCTGGCCTTCTTCAATGCCTCGTGCATCTGGATGCTGCTGAAGGCGGAATTCCTGGCCATCACCTTGGTGCTGGTGTATATCGGCGCCGTTATGGTGCTGTTCCTGTTTGTGGTGATGATGCTGGACATCAATTCAGACCACGTGCGGGAGGGTTTCTGGAAGCACATGCCGATGGCTGGCCTGGTTGGCGCCTTGATCGCGCTGGAAATGGCCGCCATCCTGATGGGTGGCTTCCGCCTGGCTGACGCGCCGGAGCTGTCGCCCGCAGCCATGCAGCTGGGCAACACCAAGCTGCTCGGCATCGCCATCTACACCCAGTACCTCTATCCCTTGCAGATTGCGGCCGTGCTGCTGCTGGTGGCCATCATTGCCGCCATCGCGCTGACCCTGCGCCGCCGCAAGGATTCACGCAGCCAAGACGCCTCCGAGCAGGTCAAGGTCAAGAAGGCCGACCGCCTGCGCATCGTCAAGATGGCGCCCACGGTGGAACTGCCCGCCGCGCCTGCAGCTGATGCTGCTGCTGACACAGGAGCCAAAGCATGATGAGCTTGACCTTGGGCCATTTCCTGACCTTGGGGGCGATCCTGTTCGCCATCTCGGTGGTGGGCATCTTTTTGAATCGCAAGAACCTGATCGTGCTGCTGATGGCGATTGAGCTGATGTTGCTCGCGGTGAACCTGAACTTCGTGGCCTTCTCGCACTACCTGGGCGATATGGCGGGCCAGGTGTTCGTGTTCTTCATCCTGACCGTGGCGGCCGCCGAGTCGGCCATCGGCCTGGCCATTCTGGTCGTGCTGTTCCGCAACCGGGCGTCCATCAATGTCGAAGAGCTCGACGCGCTGAAGGGCTGAAGAACAATGTCTGCACAACTCTCTCAGAACCTCCTGCTGGCGGTGCCGCTGGCCCCGCTGGTCGGCGCCGTCGTGGCCGGCCTGTTTGGCAAGCAAGTGGGCCGCAAGGGTGCTCACACGGTCACCATCCTCGGCGTGCTTGTGGCCTTTATCTTGTCGGCCATGACGCTGGAATCCGTCATCAACGACGGTGCCCGTTTCAACCAGACCATTTATGAGTGGATGGTGGTGGGCGGCCTGAAGATGGAAGTCGGCTTTCTGGTCGATGGCCTGACCGCGATGATGATGTGCGTGGTGACCTTTGTGTCGCTGATGGTGCACATCTACACCATCGGCTACATGGAAGAAGATCCGGGCTACCAGCGCTTCTTCAGCTACATCTCCCTGTTCACCTTCTCGATGTTGATGCTCGTGATGAGCAACAACATGCTTCAACTGTTCTTCGGTTGGGAAGCGGTGGGCCTGGTGTCCTACCTGCTGATCGGCTTCTGGTACACCAAGCCGACCGCCATCTTCGCGAACATGAAGGCCTTTCTGGTCAACCGCGTCGGTGACTTCGGCTTCATCCTCGGCATCGGCCTGCTGGTGGCCTACGGTGGTTCGCTGAACTACACCGAGACTTTCGCCAAGGCCGGTGACCTGGCTCAGATCAAGTTCACCGCACCGCTGTGGGGCAGTGACTGGATGATGCTGAGCGTGGCCTGCATCTGCCTGTTCATCGGTGCCATGGGCAAATCGGCCCAGTTCCCCCTGCATGTGTGGCTGCCGGACTCGATGGAAGGCCCGACTCCGATCTCCGCGCTGATTCACGCCGCCACCATGGTGACGGCCGGCATCTTCATGGTCGCCCGCATGAGCCCGCTGTTCGAACTCTCGGACACCGCGCTGAACTTCATCCTGGTGATCGGCTCCATCACGGCGTTGTTCATGGGCTTTCTGGGCATCATCCAGAACGACATCAAGCGCGTGGTCGCCTACTCGACCCTGTCGCAGCTCGGTTACATGACCGTGGCCCTGGGTGCCTCAGCCTACTCGGTGGCCGTGTTCCACCTGATGACCCACGCCTTCTTCAAGGCCCTGCTTTTCCTCGGCGCGGGCTCGGTCATCATCGGCATGCACCATGACCAGGACATCCGCAATATGGGTGGTCTGTGGAAGTACATGAAGGTGACCTGGATCACCTCGCTGCTGGGTTCGCTGGCCCTGATCGGTACGCCCTTCTTCTCGGGTTTCTACTCCAAGGATTCGATCATTGAAGCGGTGCACGCCAGCCATCTGCCGGCGGCGCAATGGGCTTACTACGCCGTCATCATCGGCGTGTTCGTCACCGCCTTCTATTCCTTCCGGATGTACTTCCTGGTCTTCCATGGCAAGGAGAACTTCCGTCACAAGCCCTTCCCGGGCGAGCATGACCATCATGACGACCACGGTCACCATGAGCCTCATGTGCCGCACGAGTCGCCTTGGGTTGTGACCCTGCCGCTGGCTTTGCTGGCGGTGCCTTCGGTGCTGATCGGTTACTTCACCATCGCCCCGATGCTGCATGGCGATTTCTTCAAAGATGCCATCTTCATCAACCACCAGGTCCACCACGCCATGACTGAGCTGGGCCATGAGTTCCACGGCGCTGCGGCCATGGCTGTGCATGGCCTGCAGACGCTGCCGTTCTGGCTGGCTCTGGGCGGGGTGGTGACGGCTTACCTGTTCTACATGGTCTGGCCGGCCGTGCCGGCGACCTTGGCTCGTGTGCTGCGTCCGCTGATCGTGGTCCTGGAGAACAAGTACTTCATGGACTGGATCAACGAGAACATCCTGGCCAAGGCCGCGCGAGGCTTGGGCCTCGTGTTCTGGAAGGCCGGTGACGGCGCCGTGATCGACGGTGTGCTGATCAACGGCTCTGCGCATGCGGTTGGCGGCATCGCCGGCCTGGTGCGTCGCGTTCAAACCGGCCACCTGTACTGGTATGCGCTGGTGATGATCCTGGGCGTGATCGGCCTGATGACCTGGCAGCTGTGGCCCTATATGTGGCCCCAACTCAAGACCCTGACCGGTCTGTGATTGAGGGCGGAGAACAACAATGTTGCTAAGTCTTGCCATTTTCCTGCCCATCGCCTGCGGCGCCGTGCTGCTGGCCCTGGGTCGTGACGACCAGGCCAAAACCGTGCGCTGGCTGGCCTTGCTGGCCGCGCTGGCCAGCTTTGCCGTGACGCTGCCGCTGATCAGCGGTTTCGACAACAGCACGGCTGCCATGCAGTTCGTCGAAAACCAGCCCTGGATCGAGCGTTTCAACATCCGCTACCACCTGGGCCTGGACGGCATCTCCATGTGGTTCGTGCCGCTGACGGCCTTCATCACCGTCATCGTCGTGCTGGCCGCCTGGGAAGTGATCGAGTCGCGCGTCAACCAGTACATGGGCGCTTTCCTGATCCTGTCGGGCCTGATGATCGGCGTGTTCTCGGCCCTCGACGGCATGCTGTTCTACGTGTTCTTCGAGGCCACGCTGATCCCGATGTACATCATCATCGGCGTCTGGGGCGGCCCGCGTCGCGTGTACGCGGCCTTCAAGTTCTTCCTCTACACCCTGGCCGGTTCGCTCTTGATGCTGATCGCGCTGCTCTACCTGTACTTCCAGTCCGGTGGCAGCTTCGACATCCTGACCTGGCACAAGCTGCCCCTTGCCGGTGGCACGCAGACCTTGCTGTTCTTTGCCTTCCTGGCCGCCTTCTCGGTGAAGGTGCCGATGTGGCCGGTGCACACCTGGCTGCCCGATGCCCACGTGGAAGCGCCCACCGGCGGTTCGGTGGTGCTGGCCGCCATCATGTTGAAGCTGGGTTGCTATGGCTTCCTGCGTTTCTCCCTGCCCATCGTGCCGGACGCAGCCCATCAGTGGTCCTGGCTGATCATCGCCATGTCCTTGATCGGCGTGGTCTACATCGGCCTGGTGGCCCTGGTGCAGCAGGACATGAAGAAGCTGGTGGCCTACTCGTCCATCGCCCACATGGGTTTCGTGACCCTGGGCTTCTTCATCTTCAACGACCTGGGTGTGCAGGGCGGTCTGGTGCAGATGATCTCGCACGGCTTTGTGTCGGGCGCGATGTTCCTGTCCATCGGCGTGCTCTACGACCGCGTCCACTCGCGTGAGATCGCCAGCTACGGCGGCGTGGTCAACACCATGCCCAAGTTCGCGGCCTTCGCCCTGTTCTTCGCCATGGCCAATTGCGGCCTGCCTGCCACCGCCGGTTTCGTGGGCGAGTGGATGGTGATCCTGGGCACCGTGCGCTACGACTTCTGGCTTGGCGCCATTGCCGCCACGGCCCTGATCTTCGGCGCGGCCTACACCTTGTGGATGTACAAGCGCGTCTATTTCGGTGCCGTCACCAACGACGATGTGCGCAAGCTCAAGGACATCAACGCCCGTGAGTTCCTGATGCTGGCAGTGCTGGCCATTGCCGTGCTGTGGATGGGCGTGTACCCCAAGCCCTTCACCGATGTGATGCAGGTTTCGGTGGCTGAGTTGCTCAAGCATGTGGCAACGTCCAAGCTGATCCCCGGTTGATTCTTAGGGCCAACAAGACATGAACAATATGAACTGGCTCGCGGTTTATCCCGAAATCATTTTGCTGGCCATGGCCTGCGTGGTGGCCTTGGCGGACCTGTTCGTCAAGGACCCGGCGCGCCGCCCGACCTACTGGCTGACCCAGCTGACCCTGGTGGCCGTGGCCACCGTGCATTTCAGCGCCTTCAGCGAGGGCCAGACCCTGTACGCCATGCAGGGCATGGTGGTGTCCGACCCCATGGGCCATCTGCTGGGCTTCTTCGCCAGCATCGCCACCATCGTCGTGCTGGTCTACGCGCGACCCTACGCCGCTTCGCGCGAGATGCTCAAGGGTGAGCTCTTCACGCTGAGCCTGTTCTCGCTGCTGGGCGTGTTCGTGATGCTCTCGGCCAACAACTTCCTGGTCATCTATCTCGGCCTGGAATTGATGAGCCTGTCGCTCTATGCCCTGGTGGCCCTGCGCCGTGACCATGCGGTGTCGACCGAAGCGGCGATGAAGTACTTTGTGCTCGGCGCCCTGGCCAGCGGTTTCCTGCTCTATGGCTTGTCCATGATGTACGGCGCCACCGGTTCGCTGAGCATTCCGCGTGTCTTCGAGGTCATCTCCACCGGCGTGCCGAACAAGTCGGTGCTCGTTTTCGGCGTGGTCTTCGTGACCGCTGGTCTGGCCTTTAAGCTCGGCGCTGCCCCCTTCCATATGTGGGTGCCGGACGTCTACCAAGGTTCGCCCACGGCCGTGACCCTGCTGATCGGCTCGGCGCCCAAGCTGGCAGCCTTTGCCATCACCGTGCGTCTGCTGGTGGAAGGCATGATCGGCCTGGCCGTGGACTGGCAGCAGATGTTGATCGTGCTGGCGGTGATGTCGCTGCTGGTCGGCAACCTGGCCGCGATCGCGCAGACCAATCTCAAGCGCATGCTGGCCTACTCGACCATCGCGCAGATGGGCTTCATGCTGCTGGGCCTGGCTTCGGGCGTGGTGAACAACAACACCTTGTCGGCCGCCAATGCCTACAGCTCGGCCATGTTCTATGCCGTGACCTATGTGCTGACGACGCTGGGCAGCTTCGGCATGATCCTGCTGCTCTCGCGCGCCGGTCATGAGGCCGAGGAACTCAAGGACCTGGCCGGTCTGGCCAAGCGCAGCCCCTGGTTCGCCGTGGTGATGGCGGTGTTCATGTTCTCGCTGGCTGGCGTGCCGCCGACTGCGGGCTTCTACGCCAAGCTGTCGGTGCTGCAGGCCTTGGTCTCGACCAATGTGCCGTTCTATCTGGGCCTGGCCATTGCCGCCGTGGTGGTGTCGCTGATCGGCGCCTTCTACTACCTGCGTGTCGTCAAGGTCATGTTCTTTGACGAACCCACGGACCGTGCGCCCCTGGCAGCGCCTGCCGATGTGCGTCTGGTGCTGTCGCTGAACGGTGCTGCCGTGCTGGTCTTCGGTGTGCTGCCCGGTGGCCTGATGGCCTGGTGCGCGTCCGCCATCGTCAAGACGCTGGCGACCTGATCCTTCGGGTTTCCGTTCGAATCCATGGATCAAACCGCAGCCGTCTGGCTGGTCTTGTTGGCGGCTGTGCTGGCCGCCAACCTGCCTTATCTCAGCAATCGGGTCTTGCTTGTGGGGCCGCGCCGCAGCCCCAAGGCGGTCGGCTGGCGCCTGCTGGAGTTGGTCTTGCTCGCGCTCCTGACCCTGGGCTTGGGCTTCCTGCTTGAGTCCAAGCTGGGTCAACGCCAGCCTCAGGGCTGGGAGTTTTACGCGGCCGGCTTCTGCCTCTTTGTGACCCTGGGCTTCCCGGGCTTTGTCTGGTGCTATCTGCGCCGCCATCGCCATGACGCCTGAGGGCGGCGCCGCTGCGCAGCCGGGCTCCACAAGTTCGGACGCCCACTTGCGCGAAGACAGCGTCTCCTCCGAGCGCGTCTTCAGCGGCAACTTCCTCCATGTGCAGCGCGACATTGTTCGCCTGCCCGATGGCGCCCAGGCCAGCCGGGAGTACATCCTGCACCCCGGCGCGGTCATGATCGTGCCGCTGCTGGACGATTGCCGTCTGCTGCTGGAACGTCAGTTCCGCTTCCCCATGGGCCGGGTGATGCTGGAGTTTCCCGCCGGCAAGCTCGATGCCGGCGAAGCCCCGCTGCGCTGTGCCCAGCGCGAGCTGATCGAGGAAACCGGCTACCACGCGGCCGAGTGGGCCCATGCCGGCGTGCTGCACAACGCCATTGCCTACTCGGACGAAGGCATCGAGATCTTTTTTGCCCGCGGCCTCACGCCAGGGCGTCAGTCGCTCGATGACGGGGAGTTCATCGAGCTGCAGGCCTTCACGGTCGCCGAGGTCGACGCCATGTGCCAGGACGGCCGCATCACCGATGCCAAGACGCTGATCGGCCTGCTCTGGCTGCAGCGCTGGCAGGCGGGGGCCTGGGCCCTCAAATGGGTGGCTGCTGCGCAAGAATGAGTGGCGGTGGCCTGAAAGGCCTGCCGCCAGCGCTTACCATCGTTCCATGCTGGTTCTGAATCTTTGCTGTTCCCTCGATCATGGTTTCGAAGGTTGGTTCGCCTCTGCGGCCGACTTTGAGAGCCAGCAGGCGCGCGACCTGGTGTCCTGCCCCATGTGCGGCAGCAATGAGGTCCGACGTTTGCCCAGTGCGCCGCGACTCAATGTCTCGCACCTGCGCCGTGGTGCGTCTGGGGCTGAGCGTGCCGATACCGCCTCGCCTGCAGCGATCGCGGCACGTTCTGAGCCCTCGTCAATCAGCAGCGCTTCCGAGGTCGACTCAAGCGCCTCGTCTGCTGCCGAGTCTTTGGCGCGCGTGCAAGCGCAGATGATGCAGGCTTTGCGTGCCATGGTCTCGCAAAGCGAAAACGTCGGCTCGCGTTTCGCCGAAGAAGCACGTCGGATTCACTATGGCGAGGCCGAGCCGCGCAGCATCCGTGGCCAAGCCAGCCGGGCTGACACCGAGGCTCTGGTGGAGGAAGGCATTGCCGTCTTGCCCTTGCCCAATCTGCCCGGGCTCAAGGAGCCTTTGCAGTAGGCGCCACGCCTCGTTGAACCTCGGGCTTTCTTGCCGAGCCATGGCCTGACGGGCGCTGGGTGTAGCTAGGGTAAATCCGAGGCTCAAATCTGCTCCATGACCTATGGCCCACCCCTTGGGCTCACTTAAGCTGCGGGGCTTTTGTTCGGCTTTCAAAGACTCGCTTGAGGGTTGCTGCCGGCCACGCTGACCGGGTGGCTGCCGGCCTTGAGCGCGGGGTGGGCGTCATGCGGTTTTTGGGTGACCTCTGCTCACACACCAAGCCCGAACTTCCTTTTGTTTCCAGCTTGTTCAAACTCATCCAAACGGAGTTGATCCGATGACGCGTTCGTCCCGCCTTGCCCGTTCTGTTTCCCCGACCTTGCTGCTGTGCGCTGCACTGGCGCTCAGTGCTTGCGGCAAGCGCGAAGGGGCGGGCGCTGCGGATGCGCCCGGCAAGGCGGCCAGTGCCGCCGCCGCCTCGCTCTTGGTGGCCCCGGAAGATTTGCGCACCCTGAGTCTGTCCAGCTATGCCTTCGGCCCCGTCATCACCGGCTCCATCCAGCCCGAGAAGCGCGCCGATCTGCGCGCCGAAGTGTCGGCCGTGGTGCTGCAGGTGCTCAAGGAAAACGGCGAGAACGTGCGCCGCGGCGACCTGCTGGTGCGTCTGGATGACACCTCCATCCGCGACTCGCTGGCGTCGGCCGAGGAGGGCGCCCGCGTGTCCGCCCAGTCTTTCGAGCAGGCCGAGCGCCAGATGCAGCGCCTCAAGACCCTGCAGGCCCAGGGCATGAGCTCGCTGCAAGCGCTGGAAGACGCCGAGCTGCGCCGCAACAACGCCCAGAACGATCTGGTCGCCGCCAAGGCCCGCCTCGTGCAGGCGCGCCAGCAGTTGCAACGCACCGAGGTGCGCGCGCCTTTTGACGGTGTGGTCAGCGAGCGCAAGGTTTCGGCCGGCGACACCGCGCAGGTGGGCAAGGAGCTGGTCAAGGTGATCGACCCGCGCAGCATGCGCTTCGAGGGCCTGGTCTCGGCTGACCGCATGCACGAGATCAAGGCGGGCCAAACCGTCAACTTCCGCGTCAACGGCTTTGGTGAAGGCAACTTCAGCGGCAAGGTCCGCCGCATCGATGCCGCCGCCAATGCCACCACCCGCCAGCTCGAAGTGCTGGTGGATTTCGCGCCCGGCAAGGCGCCGACGGTGGCCGGCCTCTATGCCGAAGGTCGGGTGGAATCCGGCAGTGTCAGCACTCTGATGCTGCCCGAGGTCTCGCTGCAGCGCTCGGGCGACGCGGCCCATGCCTGGCGCGTCAAGAACGGCGTGCTCAACAAGGTGGCGGTGGAACTGGGCGAGCGCGACGCGCGCCGCGGTGAGTTCGTCATTCGCAGCGGCCTGGCCGTGGGTGACCAGGTGCTGCGCAGCCCCGGTTCCAACCTCAAGGATGGTCAGAAAGTCCAAATCGCCGCTGCGGCCGTGGCCTCGGCTTCGGCGCCGGCCAGCACAGGGAAGTAATTGCCATGTTTCTTTCCGATTTCAGCATCAAGAAGCCGATCGCCACGATCGTCATCATCATTGCGCTGATGTGCATGGGCCTGCTGGCCCTGAAGAAGCTGCGCGTCAACCAGATCCCCGATGTGCAGGAGCCGGTTCTGGTGGTGTCCATCGCCTACCCCGGCGCCTCGCCCGAGACGGTGGAGCGCGAGGTGGTGAACCGCATCGAGAAGTCGCTGCAAAGCATCTCGGGCGTGCAGCGCGTGCGGGCCACAGCGGCCGAGGGCTTCGCCCAGATCGTGCTGATCTTCAACTTCAACAAGAACATGATCGAGGCCTCGGATGAGGTCCGCAACGCCATCGGCACGGTGCGCTACAAGCTGCCGACCGAGATCCGCGAACCGGTGCTGGAGCGGGAAGACCCCGCCGCCGAGCCCATCATGCAGCTGGCCCTGTCTAGCAGCAAACACAGCCATGCCGAGATCTCGCGCATTGCCGAGGATCAGCTGGCCGACAAGTTCCGCGCCGTGCCCGGCGTGGCCGTGGTTTTCGTCAACGGCGCGCTCAAGCGCGAGCTCAGTGTGCTGCTGCATGCCGAGAAGCTGCGCGAGAACAATGTCTCCGTGACCGAGGTGGTGGCGGCGCTGCGCAACCAGAACGGCACGGCTCCCGTGGGCAAGGTGCGCGGCACGCTGGAAGATCAGAGCATCCGTCTGCTCGGCCGTCTGGAGTCACCCGCCGAGTTCCAGCAGATCGTCGTCAAACGCCGTGGCACCGAGCTGGTGCGCCTGTCCCAGGTGGCCAGCATCGAAGACGGCTACGGCGAGCTGACCCGCCAGAGCCTGCGCAATGGCAACCCCAATGTGGGTCTGGCCATCACGCGCTCGCGCGACGCCTCCACCGTCACCACGGCCAACAAGATCCGCAGCTTGGTCGACGAGATCAACAAGACCTTGCCCGAAGGCGCCAAGCTGGAAGTGACCCAGGACGGCGGCAAGGACGCGCAGAACAGCCTGAACAACGTCATCGAGTCCTTGGTGCTGGGTGCCGGCCTGACCATTTTTGTGGTCTATGTCTTCCTGAACTCCTGGCGTTCGACCCTGATCACGGCGCTGTCGCTGCCGACCTCGGTGATCGCGGCCTTCATCGCCGTCTGGCTGTGCGGTTTCACGCTCAATTTCATGAGCTTGCTGGGACTGTCTCTGGCCATCGGTGTGCTGATCGACGATGCCATCGTGGTGCGAGAGAACATCGTGCGCCACCTCGAGCGCGGCTCCGACCGGCGCACCGCGGCGCTGCAAGGCACGGCCGAGATCGGCCTGGCCGTGGCGGCCACCACCTTTGCCATCGTGGCTGTGTTTGTGCCCGTGGCCTTCATGCCGGGTGTGTCGGGTGAGTGGTTCCGGCCCTTCGCGCTGACCGTGGTGGCTTCAGTGATGGTGAGCTTGTTCATCTCCTTCACCCTCGATCCGATGCTGTCGGCCTTCTGGGGTGACCCACCGAATCATCACCAACTGCCCAAGAACGCCTTGGGTCGAGCCCTGGTTCGCTTCAACGACTGGTTTGACCATCAGACCGAGCGTTATGGTCTTGTCATCGCCTGGGCCCTGCACCATCGCAAATGGATGGCTGCCTTCGCCCTCGCCAGCTTGGTCGGCGCCGTGATGTTGCACGCCAAGTTCGGCGGCTCCAGCTTCCTGCCGGTGACCGACAACGGCATGGTTGCGGTGGAAGTGCGCACCCCCGCCAGTAGCAGCCTGGAGTACTCCAGGCTCAAGCTCGAAGCGGCCGCCAAGCTGGCGCGCGAGATGCCCGAGACCGTGGCCACCAACAGCAATGTCAACGTCAACGGTGGCCGAATCTATGTGGACATCGGCAAGGCCAAGGACCGCAAGCGTTCCGCCAATGAGGTGGCGAATGAGCTGCGCGAGAAACTCTCGCGTCTGGTCGGTGCCGAGTACGCCGTCTCCGACAACCTCAACGGCGGCGGCCGCAAGCCGGTGCAGATCCGCTTCACCGGCGTCGATTCGCGCAAGCTGCTCGACATCACCAACGAGTTCATGGCCAAGCTGCGCAATGTCAAGGGCGCGGTCGATGTGGGCCTGTCCGAGCAAGACCCGCAGGACGAGTTGCAGATCGAGCTGAACCGCGGCCTGGCCAACTCCTTGGGCATCTCGGTCAATGATGCCGCGCAAGCCTTGCGTGTCGCTTTTGCCGGCGTGGAAGTGGGTGACTGGGTCGACCCCTCGGGCGAGACCCGCGATGTGGCCGTACGCCTGCATCCGAGTGACCGTGTCGATGCCAGCAATATCGAACGCCTGCCCATTGCCGTCAGCGGCAGCAATGTGATGGTGCCGCTGGAGCAGATCGCCACCGTGACCATGGGTAAGGGCCCGTCCAAGATCAGCCATGCCGATGGCAAGCGCACCATCGCCGTGGCCGCCAACGTCCAGGGCCGTTCGCCCGGCGAGGTCACGGCCGACGCGCTCAAACTGGCCAAGTCCATCAATTTCCCGCCCGGCTACAGCCTGGAACTGGAAGGGGACTCGCGCGAGCAGAACGAGGTCTTCAGCGAGATGGGCATTGCGCTGCTCTCCGGCATCGGCCTGATGTATCTGGTGCTGGTGATGCAGTTCGGTTCCTTCACCGCGCCGCTGCCGGTGATGATGTCGCTGCCGCTGTCCCTGATCGGTGTGGTGCTGGCCCTCTTGATGAGCAACAGCACGCTCAACCTCATGAGTTTCATCGGCGTCATCATGCTGATGGGCCTGGTGGCCAAGAATGCCATCCTGCTGCTGGACGCCGCGCGTCAGCTGGAGCGTGAGGGCTTGGGCCGCGAAGACGCATTGATGGCCGCCGGCCGCAAGCGCCTGCGCCCCATCCTGATGACCACCCTGGCACTGATCGCCGGCATGCTGCCGGTGGCCATCGGCCTGGGCGAGGGCAGCGAGTTCTACCGTCCCATGGCCGTGGCCATCATCGGTGGCACCATCACCTCGACCTTGCTGACCCTGCTGGTCATCCCGACCTTCTACGACAGCATCGAGATCGCCCGCGACCGCATGATCGCTAAGTTCCGTCGTCGCATGGATCGCTGGAACGGCCTCTTGGCTTTCGTGACGACTTTTGTTGAGGCCCTGCTGACCTTGATCCTGCTGCGCTTTGTCTTCCGCATGCTGCTCAAGGCATTCGACCTGCTGACCCGTCGCCGCAGCGGACCTGCGGCGCCGCAAGGCGCGGATTGAGCGGGCTCGGCTGATTCGGGCTCAGCCCATGCAAAAGGCCTCCTGAGCGGAGGCCTTTTTTTGTCGGCGCGAAAGCGCTCGGTTCAAGCCGGGCTCAGAGCACCCGGCCCGGGTTCAGGAGGCCCTGCGGATCCAGCGCCTGCTTGATGGCGCGCATCAAGCCGATGGCCACCGGGCTCTTGCGCGCCACCAGTTCCTCGCGCTTGAGCTGGCCGATGCCATGCTCGGCCGAGATGGAGCCACCATGGGCGACGACCGCGTCGTAGACGATGGCGTTGATGGCCTTCTCGTGCTGGCTCAAGAACTCGCCAGCAGCCTGCCCCTCGGGCGCTTGCACGTTGTAGTGCAGATTGCCGTCGCCCAGATGGCCAAAGTCCACCATGCGGATGCCGGGAAAGGCTTGCGCCAGGGCCGCATCGGTGCCGCTGACAAAGGCCGGGATGGCCGAGACGGGCAGGGCGATGTCGTGCTTGATGTTCAGGCCTTCCTCGGCCTGAGCCAGCGGGATGGACTCGCGCAGATGCCAGAGCGCGTGCGATTGCGGCAGGCTTTCCGCCACGGCCGCGTCGCTGATCAGCTCGGCCTCCAGTGCCGCCTCCAGCAGGCCTTCAAACAGGGCGCGCGCATGGGCTTCGCTCTCTGCGTCCGAGATCTCCAGCAGCACCATCCAGGCGCTGGCCGCCAGCGGCTGTTGCAGCTGGGGAAAATGCTTGCGCACCAGGCCCAGCGAGAACTCGTTCATCACCTCGAAGCCGGTCAGGCCCGAGCCGGCGCGGGCGCGCGCCAGGCTCAGCAGTTGCACCGCCTGGTCCAGGCTGTCGCAGGCGGCCAGCGCGGTCATCTTGGCCACGGGCTTGGGGAAGAGCTTGAGCGTGGCCGCGGTGATGATGCCCAGCGTGCCCTCGCTGCCGATGAAGAGATCGCGCAGGTCGTAGCCGGTGTTGTCCTTGCGCAGGCCGGAGAGGCCGTCCCAGATCTCGCCGGCGGCCGTCACCACCTCCAGTCCCAGGCAGAGCTCGCGTGCGTTGCCATAACGCAGCACCTGCGTGCCACCGGCATTGCTGGCCAGATTGCCGCCGATGGTGCAGCTGCCCTCGGCCGCCAGGCTCAGCGGGAACAGCAGGTCTTGCGCCGCGGCCGTGGCCTGCACGGTCTGCAGAATGGCGCCGGCTTCCACCGTCAGTGTGAGGTTGGCGGCGTCCAGGGCGCGCACGCGGTTCATGCGGCTGAGGCTGAGCACGATCTGCGTGCCGCTGGCATCGGGCGTGGAGCCGCCGACCAGGCCGGTGTTGCCGCCCTGCGGCACCAGGCTCACGCCATGGGCGGCGCAGAGCTTGACGACGCCGGCCACCTGCTCGGTGTTGGCCGGCCGGGCCACGGCCAGGGCGCGGCCGGCATAGCGGCGGCGCCAGTCGAGCTCATACGCGCTCAGGTCGGCATCACCGGCCTTGGCGCCGCCGATCAGCAAGCCGGCTTCGCCGAGCAGGGATGTCAAGGCCTCGATCAGGGCCGCGTGTTCTTGTCTCATGGTTCTGGTTGTTATGGGGGTGTTGCAGAAAATCGATGCGGGCCGGGCGGCGCCTGGGGCTCAGGCCTCGCTGCGTTCGGCCTTGGCTGCCGCCAGGCGCTGGCGCACCTGCAGGGCGCAGGCCACAAAGATCAGCACGCTGAGCAGCACCTCCGCCGTGGCCAGCCACATGGCCAGGCCGCTTTCGCTGGTGGCGCGCACGGCGCCCTCGGCGAAATACAGCCACACCATCAGGCTCAGCCAGCGGAAGGTGTAGAGGCGATAGCGCCACAGGCCGGCCATGGGCAGCAGCAAGGGCAGGGCCTTGATGGCCAGCGAGCGGCTGCCTGTGGGCGCCAGCCATAGCTCCCAGGCCAGGCACAGCACAAACAAGGCCATCAAGGCGCCCAAGGCCAGATTGCGGCTCAGCGCCTCCTGTGGGCTGGCTTGGGTGCGCCCGGTGGGCGGTGGCGGCGGGGCTTCGCGCGCAGCCGCACGGGCCGCGGCTTTGGCGGCGCGGGCGGCGGCCTTGGCTGCACGCTCGGCGCGGCGCTGTTCGGTGGGGCTCAGCGGGATGGGCGTGGCTGGAAGCTCGATGGGATAGGGTGCATTCGCGCTCTGGGGCGCGTTCGATGGCTGGGGCGGCTGAGACATGCTGGCATCATAGCCAGCATGCGAAAACCGAGTTCCGACCCCCTGATCCAAAGGCCGACGCTGGATCAGTTTCTTGTCTCCCTGCAAAACTGGCCCTGGCGCCTGACCGTTCACAGCCTGCGCGAGCGCTTTCGGGAAGGGCGCCTGGGCCTGACCGCCGGCAGCCTGACCTTCACCACGCTGATCTCCCTGGTGCCGCTGCTCACCGTGATGCTGGCCTTGTTCACGGCCTTCCCGATGTTTGCATCCTTCCAGGTGGCGCTGGAAAAGTACTTCCTGAAGAGCCTGATCCCCGACACCATCGCCCGGCCGGTGCTGGGCGCGCTGACCCAGTTCGCGTCCAAGGCCAGCCGCCTCGGCACCGTGGGTCTGGTGGCCCTGGGCCTCTCGGCCCTGGCCTTGATGCTGACCATCGACCGCACCTTGAACCAGATCTGGCGCGTCAAGCGCCCGCGGCCGATTGCCCAGCGGGTGCTGGTGTACTGGGCGGCCGTCACCCTGGGCCCCATCCTGCTGGGCGGCAGCCTGGCCCTGACCAGCTATGCCATCACCACCGGCCATGAGCTGGTCAGCACCCTGCCGGTGTCTCTGTCCCTGCTGTTCAGCACGGCGCAATTCTTGTTTCTGTCCTTCGGCGTGGCGTCCTTGTTCCACTATGTGCCCAACACCGATGTGCGCTGGCGCCATGCGCTGCTGGGCGGCGTCTTCGTCACCGTGGGTTTCAATCTGGCCAAGGCTGGCCTCGCTTGGTACGTGAAACAGGTGCCGACCTTCTCTACGCTTTACGGCGCGTTCGCCACCGTGCCCATTTTTCTGGTCTGGCTCTATCTCGGTTGGGTGATCGTGCTGCTGGGCGCCTTGCTGGCGGCCAATGCGCCCAGCCTCAGCAGCGGCATGCTGCGCCGGCCCGAGACGCCGGGCCTGAGCCTGGAGCTCTCGCTGGGCGTCTTGCGTGAGTTGCGCGACAGCCAGGCGCGCGGCGAGGGCGGGCTGACCAGCCTGATGCTGGCCCGCCGCCTGCGGGTGGACCCGCTGCAACTGGAGCCGGTGCTCGATCAGCTGCTGGACCTGGACTGGCTGGGCCGGCTGGAAGAGGAGGGAGCGCAGCGCCTGGTGCTTCTGTGTTTGCCGCAGGAAACCCCGGCCCAGGCCTTGCTGCAAGCCACGCTGGCCGAACGCACGCCGGGGCTGGCGCCGCTGTGGGCGCGCAGCGGCTGGGAGCGTGTCAGCCTGGCCGAACTGCTGGACGCACAGCCGGCCTGATCGCCATCAGGGGTGCAGCACCACGAGCAGGGCCACGGCCGGCTCGGCCTGCGCATCGCCCAGCGCTGCAAGGTGGCGGATGGCATGCGGGCCATCCACGGCATAACGCGCGGTTTCGCCGGCGCTCAAGGTCCGGCTGCTGCCACCGGCTTCCACGCGCAAGCTGCCGCTGAGCACGCTCAGGTGCTCGCGCGAACCAGGCTCGTGCGCGGCCGATTCCAAAGCGCCGCCGGGCTGAACCGTCAGCTGATACCACTCGAACTGCCCGGCCAGGTCGATGGGGCCGAGGATGCGCAGCTGGCACAGGCCATCAGGGCTGCTCATGCCCGGCGTGGCATGGGCGGCCACGGTTTCGATCGCCGGGGCTGCCGCGCGCTCGCCGCCGAGCAGCTCGGACAGCTCCACCCGCAGCGCATTGGCCAGGCGCCAGACCACGGCCACAGTCGGGTTGGCCTGGTTGCGCTCGATCTGGGACAGCATGGATTTGCTCACCCCGGCGCGGCGCGACAGCTCGTCCAGCGACAAGCCCTGGCTTTGCCTCAGGGCTTGCAGGGTGGCGCCGACCTTGGGCGGCTCCAGATGATCCAAACTCGGCACGGACATGGTGCTTGACCCCAAAAAGGAAATCCCAGATACTGCACGACAGTTCGATATATCGAACTATGTTCAATTTAGCGGATTGTGCACCAAGCCCAGAGGGGTGAGCCGCCGCGCGCAACGTCAAGCCACACCCAGGAGACCCCCATGGCCAGCAGCGAAGACTTTTACGCCCATATTCGCAATGAACTGGCGGGCATCCGCGAGGCCGGTCTCTACAAGAATGAGCGCGTCATCACCGGCCCGCAAGGCTCGCTGGTGCACACCAACGATGGCCGCGAAGTCATCAACCTCTGCGCCAACAACTACCTGGGTCTGTCCTCGCACCCCGCCGTGATCGAAGCCGCGCATGAAGCCCTGCGCAGCCATGGCTACGGCCTCTCGTCGGTGCGTTTCATCTGCGGCACGCAAGACCTGCACAAGACCCTGGAACAGCGCCTGGCCAAGTTCCTGGGCACCGAGGACACCATCCTCTACGCAGCAGCGTTTGACGCCAACGGCGGCCTGTTCGAGCCCCTGCTCGGCGAACAAGACGCCATCATCAGCGACGAGCTGAACCACGCCTCCATCATCGACGGCATCCGCCTGTGCAAGGCCAAGCGCTTCCGCTACAAGCACAACGATCTGGCCGATCTGCAAGCCCAGCTGGAGGCCGCCAAGGCTGCCGGCGCCCGCCACACCCTGGTCTTCACCGACGGCGTGTTCTCCATGGACGGCACCATCGCCCAGCTGGACAAGATCCGCGCGCTGTGCGATCAGTACGGTGCGCTGCTGGGCATCGACGAATGCCATGCCAGCGGCTTCCTGGGCCAGACCGGCCGCGGCACGCATGAGTACCGCGGTGTGTTCGGCAAGATCGACATCATCACCGGCACCCTGGGCAAGGCCCTGGGTGGCGCCTCGGGCGGCTTCACCTCGGGCCGCAAGGAAGTGATCGAGCTGCTGCGCCAGCGCTCGCGCCCCTATCTGTTCTCCAACACCGTGGCGCCCAGCATCGTCGGCGCGTCCATCGCCGTGCTCGATCTGCTGGAGGGCTCCACCGCCCTGCGCGACAAGCTGGAGGCCAACACCACCTACTTCCGCGAGGCCATCCAGGCCGCCGGCTTCGAGATCAAGCCCGGCACCCACCCCATCGTGCCCATCATGGTCTACGACGCGGTGATGGCGCAAAAGCTCAGTGCCCGCATCCTCGAGCTGGGCGTTTATGCCGTCGGTTTCTTCTTCCCCGTGGTGCCCAAGGGCCAGGCGCGCATCCGCGTTCAGGTCTCGGCCGGTCATGAGCGCGAGCAGCTGGAGCGCGCCGTCGCCGCCTTCGCCCAGGCCGGTCGCGAGCTGGGCCTGATCAAGGCCTGATTTTCTGAAGCCCCTCCCCGAACTGCACTCAGACCCATGAGCACCCCCAAGATACTCATCATCGGCGCCAACGGCCAGATCGGCACCGAGCTGGCCCAGGCCTTGGCCCTGCGCCACGGCAACGACAAGGTCATCACCAGCGACCTGGCGCCTGAAGGCCGCGTGCCGGCCCTGACGCACGAGATGCTGGACGCCACCGACGCAGCGGCCATCGCCGCCGTCGTCAAGCGCCACAGCATCACCCAGATCTATCTGCTGGCGGCCGCGTTGTCCGCCACCGGCGAGAAGCACCCGATGTGGGCTTGGGACCTGAACATGAAGGGCCTGCTCAATGTGCTGGAGCTGGCCCGCACCCAGAAGCTGGACCGCATTTTCTGGCCCAGCTCGATCGCAGCCTTTGGCCCCAACACCCCGGCCCTGGACACGCCCCAAACCACGGTCATGGACCCGACCACGGTCTACGGCATCTCCAAGCTGGCCGGCGAGCGCTGGTGCCAGTGGTACTTCGAGAAGCATGGCGTCGACGTGCGCAGCCTGCGCTATCCCGGCCTGATCAGCTACAAGACGCCCCCGGGCGGTGGTACCACCGATTACGCTGTGGACATCTTCCACTCGGCGCTCAAGACCGGCCGCTACACCTGCTTCCTGGAAGAGGGTCAGGCCTTGCCCATGATGTACATGCCCGACGCCCTGCGCGCCACCATCGAGCTGATGGAAGCGCCGGCCGAAGCCATCAAGCAGCGAGGCAGCTACAACCTGGCCGGCGTCAGCTTCACCCCGGCCGAGATCGCCGCCGAGATCGCCCGCCAGGTGCCGGGCTTCCAGATCGACTACGCGCCGGACTTCCGCCAGGCCATCGCCGCCAGCTGGCCGCAGCGCATCGACGACAGCGCCGCCGTGGCGGACTGGGGCTGGAAACTCGAGTACGACCTGAAGGCCATGGCCACCGATATGCTGACCCAGCTGCGTCCCATGCTGGGCCTCTGACTCGCGTGCTGGGTCTGGCGCCGGACTGGATCTGAGTCGGCGGCATCGCAGCGCGCCGACAAATGAAGCGCAGCGCTGCTAAGCTGTGCTGATGCTGCTGAATTCCGCCTCCCTCCGCCCCTCACTCCTGCCGCGGCTTGTGCTGCGATGCTTTCGCTCAGGTTCCGCGTCGAATTCCGCCTTGCCCGCCCGGCCACGGGTCGCTGCGCTGCTGTTTGTGGCAATGGCTGTGCCTGGCTTGTGCCAGGCGCAGGCCGTGCGCGAGGGTGATGCCGCGGGCGATATGCGTTACCTGCTCGGTATGTCCTACCGCTACGGACCGGAGTATTTTGGCGCCCGGCAGAACGGTGGGGATATCAAACCGCTCTGGGCTTTGCGTTGGGGGCGCTGGCGCATTGCCACCTCGGGCTCTTCGGGATTGATGGGTTTCGGCCGGGAAACCGTGGACGGCGGGGCTGGTGCCAGCCGCGAGCTGTTCCGCAACGAGAACTTCAGCCTCGGATTTGGTCTGCGTATCGACAGCGGCCGAGACAGCCGCGACAGTGAGAGCACCCAGGGGCTGCCCGATGTGAAGCGCACCCTGCGTGGACGGGTCTACGTCAGCTACAACCTGGCCCCCGGCTGGCAGCTCGGCGGCAGCTTGAGCCAGGACCTGGCGGGGCGTGATGGCGGCCTTGTCTGGAGTACCGATTTGCGCAAGCAACTCTACCGTTCGGCCGGTGGCGAGCTCAGTGTTGGCATCGGCGTGTCGGGCGGCAATGGCCGCTATATGCAAAGCTACTTCGGTGTTCCTGAAGGGCCGGCGGCGGAGCGCCTGGGTCGCAGCTATAGCCCGGGCTCGGGCTTGCGCGACGCTGGCCTGGGCCTCAGTTACACGCGTTCGATCAGCAAGCATTGGGTCTGCTTCAGCAGCCTGGGCACCGGCCGCCTGCTGGGGACGGCCGCCGACAGCCCTCTCAACCAGAAGTCGGGCTCCTTCAACTGGAGTCTGGGCCTGGCCTACCGCAACTGAGTTCCCCACTCGCTCCCATCATGGATACACCTGTCGCCGCTGCCAAGGCCGGACGCCATTTCCTGCCGCGCTGGGCCCTCTGGGTCTTGGGCTTGTTGCTGATTGCGGTGGCTCTGGGTCTTTGGCAAAGCCAAGGGGGCAAGGCCCTGCCGGCGGAGCAGCTGCAGCGGCGCGATTTTGTGCAGACCGTGGTGGCCAGTGCCCGGGTGGAGGCACCGCACCGGGTGGACCTGGCGGCGCAGATCACCGGCACGGTCAGCGAGGTGCCGGTGGCGCAAGGGCAGACGGTGGCGCAGGGCCAGCTGCTGGTGGCCCTGGAGGCCAGTGAACTCAGTGCCGCGCAGCGCCAGGCCGAGGCGGCCTTGCAGCAGGCGCAGCTGAACCTGCGTCGCCTGGGCGAGGTGCAGCTGCCGGTCAGCGAGCAGCAGCTGCGCCAGGCGCAAGCCACGCTCGATCTGGCGCGTGCCCAGCTGCAGCGCAGCGAGCAGCTTCATCAACAAGGTTTCATCGGTGCGGCCGCCCTCGATGAAGCCCGCAAGAGCCTGAGCCTGGCCGAAGCCCAGGCGCGTGTCAGTCAGGCCCAGACCCGCAGCCTGCAGCCGGCTGGCAGCGAGCAGGCCCTGGCCCGCGCGGCCCTGAGCCAGGCCGAGGCCGCCGCCGACCTGGCCCGGGCGCGGGCCCGCTACACCCGCATCCAGGCGCCGGTGGCCGGCACCCTGATCGCCCGCAATGTCGAGGTCGGTGATGTGGTGCAGGCCGGGCGTTTGCTGATGACGCTCTCGCCCCAGGGCCGGACCGAGCTGGTCATGTCCATCGACGAGAAGAACCTGCGCCTGCTGCAACTGGGCCAGTCGGCCCTGGCCTCGGCCGACGCCTACCCGGAGCAGCGCTTTGCCGCGCGCGTGGCTTATATCAACCCGGGCATCAATGCCCAGACCGGCGCGGTCGAGGTGCGCCTGGCGGTCGATGCGCCACCGGCCTATCTGCGCCAGGACATGACGGTCTCGGCCGACATCGAGGTCGGCCGGCGCCAAGGGGCGCTGCTGCTGGGCCTGGCGCAGCTGCATGAGGCGTCGGGCCAGAAACCCTGGGTCTGGCGCGTCGATGCCCAGCAGGGGCTGCAGCGGCGCGAGATTGAGCTGGGCCTGCGCAGCGGCGGCTGGGTCGAGGTGCTGGGTGGTTTGGCTGAAGGTGACGTGGTGCTGCAGGCTGCGGCTGCCGATGCTGCGGGTCTGAAAGCGGGCGACCCTGTGCGGCCAGTGTTCGCCAAGCCGACAGCAGCCGCACCAAGGTCCTTGCCCGCCAGTCGCTGAAACAGGCGCTGATACCTGACCATGCTCAAGTCCTGGCAGCCCTTTGAGTGGATCGTGGCCCTGCGCTTTCTGCGCGAAGGGCGGCTGCAGACCCTCTTCATCATGACCGGCGTGGCCATCGGTGTGGGCGTGATTGTCTTCATGTCGGCCTTGCTGGCCGGTTTGCAGGGCAACTTCATCCGCCGCGTGCTCTCGGCCCAGGCCCACATCCAACTGCTGCCGCCGCAGCAGCACACGCGCGAGCTGCGCGGCGAGCGTGAGCTGGGGCCTGAGGGCCAGCCCGGCGCCGTGGTCGGTGCCATCGTCCAGCCGCCGCTGCAGCGGCTCAAGTCCATCGACCAGTGGCAGGCCGTGGCCCGGCAGGTGCAGGCCATGCCGGGCGTGCGGGTGGTCAGCCCCCAGGTCAGCGGCTCGGCCCTGGTGCTGCGCGGCAGTGCCAGCCGCGCGGTGTCGCTCACCGGCATCGAGCCAGCGCTGTATTACCGCATCGTCGATCTTGGCGACAAGCTCCTGCGCGGCAGCGCCCAGCTGGGCAGCGGTGACATCCTGATTGGCAGCGAGCTGGCCGCCGACCTGGGCCTCGATGTCGGCGACAAGTTGCGCCTGAGCACCAGCAATGCGGCCAATCCCGGCGCCGCACCCAGCCTCAGCACCTTCAAGATCGCCGGCATCTTTGACCTCGGCAACAAGGGGGCCAATGAACGCAGCACCTATGTGCCGCTGCGCACGGCGCAAAGCTTGCTGGGCCTGCCCGGCGGCGTCAGCAGCCTCGATGTGACGGTCGAAGATGTCTATGCCGCCGAGCGCATGGCTCAGCGCATTGCTGCGGAAACCGGCGTGCAGGCGGACAGCTGGATCAAGGCCAGCGCTCAGTTCTTCTCGGCCATCAGTGCTCAGTCGACGGCCAATACAGCGATTCGGTTTTTCGTCGGCCTCTCGGTCGCCTTCGGCATTGCTAGCGTGCTGGTGGTCGTGGTGGTGCAAAAGTCGCGTGAGATCGGCATCTTGCGCGCCATGGGCATTTCGCGCGGGCAGATTCTGCGGGTCTTTTTGTTGCAAGGTGGTTTGCTGGGCTTGGGCGGCGCGCTGATCGGCTGCGCCATCGGCGCGGCGGCCTTGCTGGCCTGGCAGCGCTTTGCGCGCAATGCCGACGGCACGCCGCTGTTCGCGCTCAGCCTGGACCCGCAGCTGTTTGCCCTGGCCTTGCTTTTGGCCAGCATCACCGGTTTGCTGTCTGCGTTTGCGCCGGCCCTGCGTGCGGCACGGCTTGATCCCGTGGTGGCCATCCGTGGCTGAGGGCGCCGATCGCAGCGCTGTGGTGACCATGCGCAGCGTGCGCAAGGTCTTCAATCCGGGCACGCCATTCGCCAGCGAGGTCTTGCACGGCATTGATCTGGACTTGAGCCGCGGCGAGTTCTGCGCCGTCATGGGCCCCAGCGGCTCGGGCAAGAGCACGCTGCTCAATATCGTCGGCCTGCTGGACCGGCCCAGCAGCGGCGAGCTGAGCATCTGCGGCGAGAACACCGTGGGCCTGGACGACCATGCGCTGACCCGGCTGCGCGGCCACAACATCGGCTTTGTCTTCCAGTACCACCACCTGATCAGCGCCTTCACCGCGCTGGAGAACGTGATGCTGCCCCTGCTCGGTGCCAAGGGCCGGCCCGATGCCGCCATGGCGGCGCGGGCGGCCGAGTTGATCGATCAGGTGGGGCTCACGCCCTGGCGCGACAACCTGGCCAACAAGCTCAGCGGCGGCCAGCAGCAGCGCGTGGCCGTGGCCCGAGCCCTGGCCATGAAGCCGGCCCTGCTGCTGGCCGACGAGCCCACCGGCAACCTCGACACCAAGAGTGCCGATGCGGTGTTCGAGCTGCTGCGCCGGGTCAACCGTGAGCAGGGCACGGCCGTGCTCTTTGTGACCCACAACCCCGAACTGGCCCAGCGCTGCGACCGCACCATCCTGGTGGTGGACGGCATGATCCAGCGCGGTTGAGCCGCGGCTTCAGCGCAGCGCCTGGCGCAGGGCTGCCAGCATCGCGTCGGGCGCCTCGGCCATCATCGAATGGCCGGCGGGCAGTGTGTGCACGGCCGTGGGCACCTGGGCTTTCAGCGCCTCGATCAGGGCTTGCGCCTGCTTGGGTGCCGTCATCTGGTCCTGTTCGCCGAGGATGAAGTGCGCCGGGCAGCGCACCCGGGCCGCAGCCTCCAAGCCGCCGGCATAGCTGTCGCAGACGCGGAAATCGTGCTCGAAGAGATTGAGCGCGGTCTGCCCGTTCTGGATGCGGCTCTTGAGCGCCAGCTCGGCCCCTTGCAGCCAGCTGCCGGGGCCGGGGTAGCCAGGTTTGCTGGCCCAGCTGGCGAAAGAGAAGGTGTTGACCATGGCAATCGCCTGCTCGGGCGCCGTGCGGGCGGTTTCCAGCAGGGCGGGCGAGACCTTCATCGGGTAGGCCGTGCCTACCAGCACCAGGCGGCTGACCTGCTCGGGCGCGCGCGCGGCGGCTTCCAGCGCGATCAGCGAGCCCATGCTGTGGCCGACCAGGGCGGCGGGCTGGCTCAAGCCCGCGGCCTGCATCAGGGCCAGCAACCAATCGGCCATGGCCGGCACATCGGCCAGCGGTGCTTGCCCGCGGTTGCGGCCATGGCCGGGCAGGTCGACGGCCAGCACCGCATGGCCGTGGTGGGCGCACCAGCGCGCCAGCAGGGTCCAGACGCTGTGGTCGTTGAGGGCACCGTGGATGAAGACCACGCAGGGCAGGGTGGGGTCGAAGGGCTTGCCGCCGGTGTAGGCGTAGCTGGGCTGTTCGTGGACGTTGAAGAGCATGGTGGGGGTCTCAGTGGCTTCGCTTCAGCGGGCGGCGATCTTGAGCGCGCGCTTCAAGTCGGCGATCAGGTCCTCGGCGTCTTCCAGGCCGATGGACAGGCGGATGGTGCCGGGCGTGATGCCGGCCTGGGCCAAGGCCGCATCGTCCATGCGGAAATGGGTGGTGCTGGCCGGGTGGATCACCAGCGAGCGGCAGTCGCCGACATTGGCCAGGTGGGAGAAGATCTTGAGCGCCTCGATGAAGCGCCGGCCTTGCTCGCGGCTGCCCTGCAGATCGAAGCTGAAGACCGAACCGCAGCCGCGCGGCAGCAGCTCCTGGGCCCGGCCATGGTCGACGTGGCTGACCAGGCCGGGGTAGCCGACACGGCTGACCTGGGGCTGGGCGGCCAGAAACTCCGCCACGCGGCCGGCGTTCCGCACATGGCGCTCCATGCGCAGGGACAGGGTCTCGATGCCTTGCAGGATCAGCCAGGCGGTGTGCGGGCTCATGCAGGCACCGAAGTCGCGCAGGCCCTCGCGGCGCGCGCGCAGCAGGAAGGCGCTGGTGCTGCTCTCCTCGCTGAACACCATGCCGTGGAATCCGGCATAGGGCTCGCAGAGCTCCGCAAAGCGGCGGCCGCCGCTGCGCTCGAACGCGGCCTGCCAGTCGAAGCGGCCGCTGTCGACCAGCACGCCGCCGACCACCGTGCCATGGCCGGACAAAAACTTGGTGGCCGAGTGCATGACCAGATCGGCGCCCTGGGCGATGGGCCGCTGCAGATAGGGCGTGCTGAGGGTGGCGTCCACCAGCAGGGGCAGGCCGGCCTCGTGGGCGATGGCCGCGACGGCCGGGATGTCCAGCACGTCCATGCCCGGGTTGCCCAGGGTTTCGCCGAACAGCAGGCGGGTCTCGGGCCGGATGGCGGCACGCCATCCTTCCAGATCGCCCGGCTTCACAAAAGTGGTGCTGATGCCGAAGCGGGCCAGGGTGTAGTGCAGCAGATTGTGCGAGCCGCCGTAGAGCGCGCTGGAGGCGACGATGTGCGAGCCGGCCGCGGCGATGGTGGCGATGGCCAGGTGCAAGGCCGCTTGCCCGCTGGCCGTGGCGATGGCGCCGACTCCGCCTTCCAGCGCGGCCATGCGTTCCTCGAACACGGCCGTGGTCGGGTTGGAGATGCGGCTGTAGACATGGCCGGCGCGCTCCATATTGAAGAGCGAGGCGGCATGCTCGCTGTTCTCGAACACAAAGGAGGTGCTCAGATGCAGGGGCGTGACGCGCGCGCCGGTGGCGGGATCGGGGGCGGCGCCGGCATGCAAGGCCAGGGTGTCAAAGCCAGGGTCGCTGTAACCGGACATATGGACTTTCGTGGTGTTGAATGCGCGGATTGTGTGCTATGTTCCCAAGCATCCTGCGGCGCAAGGTGCCGGGTCTTGCCGGCAGTGCAGCAGCTTGTGTTAGGCAGTGGCAGGCAGTGAAAACGAGGAGAAAGCTGATCATGAAAGTCGTCGACATTTTGCGCGTCAAGGGCGGCACGCTGTTCACCGTCACGCCCGACGAATTGCTGGCCGTGGCCGTGACCGCCATGGCCGAACGCGACATCGGCTCCCTGGTGGTGATGGAGCATGGCGATCTGGTCGGCATGCTGACCTTCCGCGAGGTGATCGCGGCCATCGTGCGCAATGGCGGCACGGTCGGCACCTCCCTGGTTCGCAGCGTCATGGACGACCATCCGCTGACCTGCACGCCCGAGACCGAAATCGACGAAGTCCGCCGCATGATGCTGGGCCGCCACGCCCGCTACATGCCGGTGCTCAACGGTCGCACGCTGATGGGCGTGATCTCCTTCTACGACGTGGCCAAGGCTGTGGTCGATGGCCAGGATTTCGAAAACCGCATGCTCAAGGCCTACATCCGCGACTGGCCGCTGGAAGACAACCCGGCGGCGGCGGATGAATCCAAGCTCTGAGCGGCAGGGCGCCTGAACGCCAGCTGCGCCTTCGGCTGCCTGAGCTGGCCTGAATTTCACTCCTGCTTTCACACCCACAGAGAAGCGCGGCTCGGCCGCCTTCTCTGTTTTGTTTTTCCAGCCTCGGCCGACCGGTGCCAGGCGATGTGCCGAAGGACGTTCCGCCATGACCAGCCTGCAGCAACTCTTTGCCCAGAAGTCCTGGGCCAACCAGGAACTGTTTGCCGTGCTGGCGGACGTGGATGCCAGCCAGCACGCCGAGGCGCTGCATGCCGCACTGCGCATGCTCAACCACATCTACGTGGTGGACCGTATCTTTCACGCGCATCTCTGCCAGCAGGCGCATGGCTACACCCGCAGCAACACCGATGACACGCCGAGCCTGGAGGCCCTGCAGTTCGAACAGGCGGAGCTGGATGCGTGGTTCGAGCGTTATGTCGCCGAGCTCTCGCCCGAGCAGGCGGCCGAGCGCCTGCACTTCCAGTTCACCGATGGCGACGCCGGCTGCATGAGCCGGGAGGAAATGCTTCTTCACTTGATCACCCACGGCGCTTATCACCGCGGCAATGTGGGCCAGATGCTCAAGGCCATCTCGGTCGCGCCGCCGCGCGATCTGCTGACCCGTTTCCTGCACCTGAGCGAGCCACAGCGCCGCCAGGCCTGAGCAGGCAGGCAGGCAGGCAGGCAGGCAGGCAGGCGCGCGCGGGTGCCGGCCGACCGGGGTCAGCCCGCCAGCTTCAGCGTGCCGTGCCGGCCACGGCCGAGTGTGGCCCACCAGAGCAGCCCCAGGCCCAACCAGGCCAGGCCCAGCTTCATGGCCGCACGGTCCTGCCCGTAGAGGATGAAGAGCAGCACGGCCAGGCCCAGGGCCGGCACCAGCCCATGGCGCAGCCAGCGGCCGCTGCGCTGGCGCAGCAGGAAGTGCCAGATCACGGCCAGGTGCAGCAGCACAAAGGCACTGAGCGCGCCAAAGGTGACGAGGTTGGTCAGGGCGGCAGCGTCCTCGAGGAACAGCAGGGCCACGGCCAGGGACACGGCGGCCACCAGCCAGGTGCTGGTCTGTGGCGTCTGGCGCTCGGGGTGCACGCGGGCCAGCCAGCGTGAGCCGGGCAGTTGGCCGTCCCGCGCCATGGCGTAGAGCACGCGAGACACCGCTGCCTGCGCGCTCAAGGCATTGGCCACGCCCCAGGCCAGGGCGGTGGCCACGGCGCAGCTGATGAAGAGGCTGCGTCCGCCGGCCAGTGCGGCGATGTCGTAGAAGGCGCTGTCGGCGCTGGCCGGCTTGAAGTCCGGCCCGGCTGCCAGGGCCAGTTCGCTCGCCAGCCAGGTTTGGGCGATGAAGCAGCTGCCCATCAGAAACAGCACCCAGAGCGTGGCTCGGCCGACCGGGTTGTCGCGCGGGCGCGCGGGGTCGGATCTGACCTCCTCGCTGAGTGTGGAAATGGCATCAAAGCCCAGAAAGGACAGGGCGGCGATGGCGGCGGCACCGGCCACCCAGTTCCAGTTCAGCTGCGGGCCCTGGATGGGGCGCAGGCTCAGGCCCGTGCCGCCCGGCCCGAGCAGGGTCCACAAGGCCAGCGCCATGAAGACCGCCAGCACCAGCAGCTGCAAAGCAAGAAAGACCCGGTTGGCACGGGCGGTCAACTCGACACCTCGCAGATTGATGGCCGTGCACAGGGCGATGAAGGCCAGCACCCAGCTACCGGCGGGCAGGGCGGGCCAGAGGGCTTGCAGCGAATTTGCACTGACCACAAAGAGCAGGGCCGGCACCAGGATGTAGTCGAGCAGGAGCAGCCAGCCGGCCAGAAAACCGGCCAGCGGGTGCAGGCCGCGCTGGGTGTAGGTGTAGGCCGACCCGGCAACGGGAAACTCCTGCGACATGGCCGCATAGCACAGCGCGGTGAAGACCATGGCCAGCAGCCCAAGGCCATAGGCCAGGGGCACCAGGCCTTGCGAGGCGTCGGCCACAAAGCCGTACACGCCGAAGGGCGCGATCGGCACCATGGCCACCATGCCGTAGCGCAGCAGGTCCTTGAAGCCCAGGGCCCGCTTGAGTTCCTGCCGGTAGCCGAAGTCGGCCAAGTCTGGCGATGCCGTGAGGCCTGGCGGGCTCGAGCGGCTCACAGCGCAATCCCCAACTGCTGCAGCAGCGCTTGCGGCATCTCGAAGCGGCAGGTCTTCTTGGGGTCGACGATCTGGCAGATCTGCAAATTGCCGGCGATGCTCATCAGGTTCACCGCATCGACCTCGCTCATGCGGCCGTGCTGGGTCAACAAGTCCACCATCTGGCGGCTGGCCAGCAGGGCGGCCTCATCGAGCTGCACGGCGGAGCCCAGGGTGTAGGCATGGCTGGGCGTGCTCAGCAAGGGCAGGGGCCAGGGCTTGCCGGCCTCGGGCTTGATCACGCGCAGGCGCACGCGCACCTCGCCGGCCACCTCCAAGCCGCAGACCGACACCTCGCCATCGCCCATGGCCGCATGCAGATCGCCCAGGGCCAGCAGGGCGCCTGGCACCTGCACCGGCAGGTAGAGCGAGTGGCCGGCGCAGATCAGCTTGCAATCCATATTGCCGCCATGGGCGTCGGGCGTTCCGCAGGACACGGGCTCGCCGGCCGGCACCGTGCCGATGACGCCGATCATGGGCCGCAAGGGCAGGCGGATGCCACCGGGCATCAAGACCTGACCCCCTTCGATGGCCATGCTGCGGATGTTGGCCTCGCTGAAGCGGTCACCGAGGATGCCCAGGCCCGGTGCCGTCACCATCACGGCACGCTCGCCCACCTCGATGTGTTCGATGTCCACGGCCAGCACATCGCCGGGTTCGGCGCCGCGCACGAAGACCGGGCCGGTGGCCGGGTTGATGCGGGCCCAGTCCACGCCTTCAAACGGCGTGTCTTCACTGACGATCTGGTCCTGGAAGCAGTCGCAGGTTTCGAACAGCAGCCGCTCGCCGCTGTCGACCGTGAGCACGGGCGGGTTGTCGCGCGACATGGCGTAGATCACCTGCTCGCGCGAGATTCGATGGACGCTGCTCATGGGCTTCTCCTCCTTCCAGTGTGTTGGGCTTGTGGCCTGCGCCTGGACTCTACGAAGCGGGGCGGAAGCTGGCCATCGGGGGCGACCCTTTGCATGCCAGCGGCATCGGTCCCGCAGCGCTCGATCCGCGAACGTCAAGCGCAGGTGTATCCGTGGAAGATCGAAAGTAGCTCCGCGATCGGACTTTCACTTTCTGCCTGCCGAGCCAACAGGCTCTGTCTCAATCTGGCCCACAGGCCCCGACCCTCTGTCAGATGTTTCTATGTTCAAGCGCGGCTGCGCTGAGGACACTGCGCAGCCTCGGCTCCGGCCGACGGTCCACATCTACCTCTGGAGACCCCCATGCCTGCCCACAAGACCCCATTCAAACTCGCTCTGCTTCCGGCTGCGGCCTTGATCCTGAGTGCACTGTCCAGCATGAGCCTGCCTGCGGCTGCTCAAGACGGCGCTGTCGAGAGCACGGCCGTGCTCAATCTCGGCAGCGGCGAGCAGTTGATCGAGGCGCTGCGCCAGCAACACCGCGGCAGCAGCAGCCCCTTCTTCCGCACCTTCGGCAACGAGTCGCTCGCAGTGCAGATCCAGGATTTCTTCGACAAGAATGGTCTGGTGTCCATCTCCGGCCATGCCCTGGGCAACAGCAACTCGGTGTTCTTCCTCAAGGGCAGTGCCAAGAGCCTGGGTGGCTATCTGGCGCTGCATGACAAGCGCAAGGCCTTTGAGTTCAGCAGCGGCAGCGCCGATGGCGCCAAAGGTCAGGTGCTGGTGCGCGAAGTGCCCTATACCGTGGTCTTTCCCGATTTCGACGAGAAGTTCCAGCACGACTATGAGCGCGCCCAGAACGTCACCACATTGGCCGTGGCCGCGCCGGTCTACAGCCCTATGGCTCTGCGCCAGGCACCGCATATCGGGCCCTATGCCAATCAGGACGTCACCCAGCTGGAGAGCAAGCCCGGAAGCCCCTGGGTGTTCTATCTCAACACCACCGCTGTCATGAACGGCAGCACGCCGCTCAATGGGGTGACGAAAGAACAGATGTACCGGGCCTGGCAATCGGTGGCCGACCAGTACTCGATGTTGAACATGAACGTCACGACCAAGCGCTCGGTCTACGACGCGGCGCGCACGGCCAACACCTTGCGCACCGGCATCATCAACTTCATCAACCAGGATGGTCGCTCCTTTGCGCCGCTGCGCTCTTTCGGCACCACCTCGGCCGGCACGCTTTACCGCAACCCCTCGGCCGGCTTCGACTACGGCTATGGCATCGGCATGACCGGTGCGCACGAGGTGGGTCACCAGATGGGCATGTCGCATGACGGCGGCGGCAGCGGTGGTGAGTACTTCGAAGGCATCCCGGCTTACCAGTGGGGCCCCATCATGGGCAACTACTGGATGGGTGGCTCCTGGGCCAACCAGCTGTTCACCTGGAGCCGCGGCGAGTACAGCACCGCCAACAACCAGGAAGACGATTTCCGCATCATGACGGTCAATGAGTCGGTGCCCTATGTGGCCGACGACAACGTCAACGGCAAGCCCTTGCAGCTGCGCGCCGGGGGGGAGATCAACCCGCTGGACAACTGGGGCCAGATCGAGCGCAACACCGACAACGATCTGTTCACCTTCACCGTGGCCAATGCCGCAACCCTGAACCTGCGGGTGGACCCGATTGAGTACCTGCGCATGCTTGATGTCGAGGCGCAGATCCTGAACAGCAGCGGCCAGCAGGTGGCGCGCAGCAATCTGGCGGTGAATCGCTCGGCCGAGTTCAGCAATCTGCAACTGCCCGCCGGCAGCTACTCGATCAAGATCCAGGGCGGCGCCGAGGGCACGCCGCAGAACGGCTTCTCCAATTACAGCTCGGTCGGCTATTACGCGCTCAAGGGCACGCTCAGCGGCGGTGTGCCCGACACGCCGCCCACCCCGCTGAGCAATGGCGTGCCCCTGGCCAACCAGAGCGGCGCCACCGGCAGCTGGAACTACTACGCAATCACCTTGCCCAGCGCAGCCTCCAAGCTGACGGTCACGCTCAAGGGCAGCAACGGCGATGCCGACCTCTTTGTGCAGAAGACGAGCAAGCCCAGCACCAGCAGCTATGCTTGCAAGAGCGATGGCTCGACCAGCAACGAGAGCTGCGCCATCACCGCGCCGACGGCGGCCACCTACATCGTCGGTGTGCAAGCCTATGCGGCCTACAGCGGCGTGACGGTCACGGCCACGGTCACGCCGTGATGGTGCTGTGATCGCGGCATGAGCGCGGCATGAGCGCGGGGCAGGCTGGGCTTCACCCGGCCTGCCCGTAGAATCCTGCGCTTCAGGCAGCACAGGATTCCCATGTCAGGCAGCACTTTCGGCGAATTGTTCCGCGTCACGAATTTCGGCGAGAGCCATGGCCCGGCCATTGGGTGTGTGATCGACGGCTGCCCCCCGGGCCTGGCCTTGAGCGAGGCCGACATCCAGCCCGAGCTGGACCGCCGCCGCCCCGGTACCAGCCGCCATGTGACCCAGCGCAACGAGCCCGATGCCGTCGAGATCCTCTCCGGCGTTTTTGAGGGCTTCACCACCGGCACGCCCATCTGCCTGCTGATCAAGAACACCGACCAGCGCAGCAAGGACTACGGCAACATCCTGGATACCTTCCGTCCGGGCCATGCCGACTACAGCTACTACCGCAAATACGGCCTGCGCGATCCGCGCGGCGGCGGCCGCTCCTCGGCGCGCCTGACCGCACCCATGGTCGGCGCCGGCGCCGTGGCGCGCAAATGGCTGAAAGAGAAATTCGGCACCGAGTTCCGCGGCTGCATGACCCAGCTCGGCGAGATCGAGATCCCCTTCGAGGGCTGGCAGCATGTGGGCGACAACCCCTTCTTCGCCGCCAACTCCAGCAAGATCGCCGAGCTGGAGGCGTATATGGATGCGCTGCGCAAATCCGGCGACTCGGTCGGCGCGCGCATCCGCGTGGAGGCCACCGGCGTGCCTGTGGGTCTGGGCGAGCCCTTGTTTGACAAGCTCGATGCCGACATCGCCTACGCCCTGATGGGCATCAACGCGGTCAAGGGTGTGGAGATCGGCGCCGGCTTCGGCGTCGTGGCCCAGCGCGGCAGCGAGCATGGCGACGAGCTGACCCCGCTCGGCTTTGCCAGCAACAACGCCGGTGGGATGCTGGGTGGCATCTCGACCGGGCAGGACATCGTGGCCTCCATCGCCATCAAGCCCACCAGCTCGATCCGCAACCCCAAGGCCTCGATCAACCGCGCCGGTGAGCCGGCCGTGGTCGAGACCTTCGGCCGCCACGATCCCTGCGTGGGCATCCGCGCCACGCCGATCGCCGAGGCCATGCTGGCCCTGGTGCTGATGGACCATGTGCTGCGCCACCGCGCGCAGTGCGGCGATGTGGCCCTGCCGCTGGCGCCAATTCCGGGCGCCCGCCCCGCCGCAGGCGCGGACGGATCGGCTGAATGACCGAGCCCCCGAGCGGCTCCGGCAGCTTCGGCCTGCCACGCGGCGGCGCCTCGGCCCGCACCCTGGCCGCCAGCGCGGCCCTGTCCTGCGCCTACTTCGCCGCCATCGGCGGCTTCAACCCCTATGCCCCGCTTTGGTACAAGGAGCTGGGCCTGCCGGTGTTTGCCATCGGCTTGCTGGTGTCCTTGTCCAGCTGGACGCGCCTGTTCGCGCCCTACGCCTGGGGCGCGCTGGCCGACCGCACGGGCCAGCGGGTGCAGATCATCCGCTGGACGGCCCTGGCCAGCTGCATCGCCGGCGCCGGTTTTTTGCTGCCGCCTCAGCTGGCGACCCTGGTGATCGCCACCTTTTTGATGTTCAGCTTCAATGCGGCCATCGTGCCCTTGACCGAAACCGTGGTGGCCAGCCACCTGAGCACGGCCGACGGTGGCATGGACACGCGCCGTTATGGCCGCGTGCGCGTGTGGGGCTCGATCGGTTTCCTGGCCACCGTGGTGCTGGCCGGCTGGTGGTACGAGCATTTCGGCATGCGCTGGTTTGCGCTGACCACCTTTGCCTTGCTGGCCCTGGTGGTTTTGATGGCTTGGCGCATGCCGCTGCAGGCGCGGCCCAGCCCGGCGGCACGCAGCGCGGCAGCCGTGGCGGAGGGCAGCGATTCGGTGCTGGCCGTGTTTGCCCGGGCCGAGGTGCGCTGGTTCTTCCTCGGTGTGTTCCTGACCGTGCTGGCGCATTCGGCGCTGTACGCCTTTTTCAGCCTGTTTCTTGATGCCCTGGGCTACAGCAAGCCGGTGATTGGCGGGCTGTGGGCGATCTCGGTGGTGGTGGAGATTTTCTGGTTCGCCTTCTCGGGCCGCCTGCTGGAGCGGGCCACCTTGCACCACTGGCTGGTGGCGGCGTCCTTGCTGGCGGCCCTGCGCTTTGCCATGACGGCGGCCTTCGGTGCCAACCTCGGTCTGCTGCTGCTGGCCCAATGCGGCCATGCCATCACCTTCGCGGCCCAGCACACGGCTTGCATCGCGCTGATCACGCGTTACTTCCCGGGCCGCCTGCGCGGCCGGGGGCAGGCCTTGTACTCGGTGCTGGGCTATGGCTTGTCGGGCGTGCTGGGCAGCTTGGGCGGGGCCTGGCTGGTCGGCCATCTGGGCTATGCGGCGGTGTTCTGGGCCGCTTCGCTCTGCGCCCTGGCCGGAGCCTTCTGTGGCTGGCGCAGCCTGGTCTGCGAGGCACAGCAGACCAAGTCCTGAGCCTCAAACCCGCCCCGGCCTTCACGGGCGGTCGTGGCCAAAAGCAGATCGGTGCTGGCTTTTGGCGTTTCGTCGCATCCCGCCCGCGCTCCATGAGGCGCCTTCCTACACTGCGGCCACTTTGTGGTTTTGACAGATGAATGGGGGACTCCATGCGCAAACAATGGCTTGTTGGTGGAATTGCAGCGGTGCTGCTGGCCGGGGGCGCGGGCGTGACGGTATGGGCCAGCAAGGGCGGCGACACGCCCAAGAAAGAGGCCGAGGCCGGGCCGGCCAAGGTGACGCTGGAGTTTGTGCCGCATGAGGTGGTCAAACCGACCCTGACCCGCATGCCAGCCCAGATCGAGTTTTCGGGCCCGCTGGTGGCGCCCAACACCGCCATCGTGCGGGCCAAATCCAGCGGCACCTTGCTGAGCCTGGCCGTGGCCGAGGGCAGCCGTGTGCGTGCCGGTCAGGCTTTGGGGCAGATCGATCTGGAAGAGTTGCGCTTTCGCATCGCCGAGCGCAATGCCAGCGTCGAATCGGCCCGTGCCCAGTTGGAGCAGGCCGAACGTCAGTTCAAGGCCAACCAGGGCCTGGCCGACCAGAAGTTCATCGCCAGCACCGCGCTGGACACCTCGCGTGCGGCCCTGGAAGCCGCGCGTGCCCAACTCTCCAGCGCCCGTGCGCAGCTCGACACGGCCCAGGTGACCCTGCGCCAGGCGGCCCTGGTGGCGCCGATCAGCGGCGTGGTGTCCAAGCGCCATGCGGTGGCTGGCGAGAAGCTGGCGCCCGAGCAACAGGTGCTCAGCATCGTCGACCTGAGCCGGCTGGAGCTGGCCGGCCTGGTGGGCACGCACGAGGTCAGTCGCCTCAAGCCCGGCCTGACAGTGCAGATCAAGGTGGAAGGCCATGAGGCGCCCGTCCAGGCCCGCATCAGCCGTATCGCTCCGGCCGCCGAACCGGGCACGCGTTCCATCGGCGTGACTCTCGAGCTGGCAAATGCCAAGGAAGAGTTCCGTGCCGGCCAGTACGCCGTGGCTCGCGTCGAGCTGGCCGATGAGGCCCAGCGCCTGACCGTGCCGGAAACCGCGCTGAGCAGCAATGGCGGCCAGGAGCAGGTCTGGCTGATCGAGAACGGCGCCCTGGTGCGCCGCATCGTCACCACCGGCCGCCGGGACGCGAGGGAAGGGCGGGTCGAGGTGCTGCAAGGCCTGACACCGGCGGCCCAGGTGCTGTCGGCACGCTTCGACAATCTGCGCGAGGGCGCCAAGGCGACCGTCGTGGCGGCCAAGACCAAGGTGGCTGCGGCCACCGCACCCTGAGCGAGGACCGGCATCATGTGGATGACTCGCGTCTCGATTCAAAACCCGGTCTTCGCCACCATGGTGATGGTGGCTTTGTGTGTGCTGGGTCTGTTCTCCTACGCCAAGCTGGGCGTGGAGAACATGCCGGACATCTCCATCCCCGTCGCGTCCGTCGATGTGCGCTATCCCGGCGCCTCGCCCGAGGCGGTGGAGCGTGAGATCGCTAAGCCCCTCGAAGAATCGCTGAACACCATCGCCGGCGTCGAACGCGTGGTGTCGCGCAGCTTCGAGGGCCGGGTGCAGGCCCAGGTCGAGTTCGGCCTGAACACCGATATGGGCCGCGCCATGCAGGAGGTGCGTGACCGCGTCTCGCTGGCGCAATCGGCCTTCCCCAAGGAAGCAAAAACGCCGACCGTGGCGCGCGCCCAGATGGAAGACAACCAGCCCGTGGTGCTGGCTGCGCTGATGAGCAAGACACGGCCGGCGCGCGAGCTGTCGATGATGAGTGAGCTCATCATCGCCAAGCGCTTGGGCCGCGTGGACGGCGTGGCCCGCGTGGACGTGGGCGGCCTGGTCTCGCGCGAGGTGCGCATCGATCTGGACCCGATGCGCTTGCGTGCCTACAACGTGACACCGGCCGAGATTGCCCAGGCCTTGCGCGAGGCCAATGTCGACCAGCCGGTAGGCCTGATCTCGGACAAGAGTGCCGATGCCATCTTGCGCGTGGAAGGTCGGGTCAAGGACCCCAAGGCCTTTGCCAAGGTGGTGGTGGCGCGGCGCGGCAATCTGGTGCTGACCCTGGGCGATCTGGGCCAGCTGGTGGAGCGTGAGCGCGAACCGGACAGCCTGGCCCGCATCAATGGTGCGGCCGCCGTGACCTTCAATGTCTTCAAGCAGCAAGATGCCAACATCGTCAACACCGGCGAGGGCGTCAAGGAGGCCATGGCCGAGCTGCGCAAGACCTTGCCCAAGGACGTGGAGCTGAACCTGATCTACGCCTCCAGCGACAACGTCAAGGACTCGCTCAACGGCCTCAAGCACACCCTGGTCGAGGGCGCGCTGCTGACGGTGGCCATCGTCTTCCTGTTCCTGCACAGCTGGCGTTCGACCATCATCACCGGCCTGACCCTGCCGATCGCCGTGATCTCCAGCTTCATCGCCGTTCATGCCTTCGGCTTCACGCTGAACTTCATGACCATGATGGCCCTGTCGCTGTGCATTGGCTTGTTGATCGACGATGCCATCGTCGTGCGCGAGAACATCGTGCGCCATGTCGGCATGGGCAAGAGCCACCAGCAGGCGGCGTTTGACGGCACCAACGAGATCGGCCTGGCGGTGATGGCCACCACCTTTGCCATCTGCGCGGTGTTTGTGCCGGTGGCCTTCATGGGCGGCATCATCGGCAAGTTCTTCTACCCCTTTGGCATCACCGTGGCGGTGGCGGTGATGGTGAGCTTGTTCGTCAGCTTCACGCTCGACCCCATGCTGAGCTCGGTCTGGAAGGACCCGCCAAGCCATTACGTCAAGAAGCTGCCGGTGATCGGCCACCTGATCCGCGCCACCGATCACGGCATGGATGTGCTGCACCGGGTTTACGAGCGCCTGATTCGCTGGGCTTTCTCGGGCCGCCGCTATCGCCTGTTTGCACTGCCGATTCCGGTCTGGGGCCGCCCATTCGACGCCGCAGGCCAGCGCGATCGCAGCGCCCCGCGCCGCCTGCGCCTGGCCACCATCACACCGCGTGGCCTGGTCATGATGGCGGGCGGCGGAAGCTTTGTGCTGGCCCTGGTGCTGGCCGGCTTTGTCGGCACCGAGTTTGCACCCAAGACCGATGACAGCTTCACCCAGGTGAACCTGCGCCTGCCCGTGGCCTCCAGCCTGGAGCGCAGCAATGCCAAGGTGCTGCAGGTCGAGGAGTTGCTGGGCAAGTTCCCCGAGATCAAGACCGTGTCCACCGTGGTCGGCGGCACGGGTGAGGGCATGGCCACCGGCCGCAACCAGGCCTCGCTGAACATCTCGCTGGTGGACCGCAAGGACCGCAAGCGCAGCCAGAAGCAGGTGGAAGATGCCATCCGCGCCGAGATCGCCAAGATTCCCGGCGTCGATGCCAGCGTGGGCGGCGACCGCTCGATCTGGATCACCTTGCTGGGCAATGACCCCGAGGCGCTGACCCAGGTCGCTAACGATCTGGTGGCCAAGATCAAGAAGGTCAAGGGCGCCGTCGATGTGGAGACTACGGTCAAGCCCGGCCTGCCGGCCTTTGCCGTCAAGCTCAAGGACTCGGCGATTCGCGAGCTGGGTCTGACCGCACCGCAGGTGGCCGCATCGCTGCGCGCCTATGTCAACGGCGAGGTGGCTACCTACTGGACCACGCCCGATGGCAACCAAGTCGAGGTGCTGCTGCGCCTGCCGGTCGAGCAACGCCAGCGCATCGATCAGATGCTCAAGCTGCCCGTGGCCTTCGCCAAGGATGGCTCGCCGATCTCGCTCGATCAGGTGGCCACCATTGAATCGGTGTTCAACCCCGAGGTGATCCGCCGCCAGAACCTGCAGCGCCGCGAGGCCGTGTTTGCCGGCACCGAGGGCCGCCCCTCGGGTGATGTCAATGCCGATGTGCAGAAGATCGTCAAGTCCATGGAGCTGCCGCCCGGCGTCAGCTTCAATGTCGATGGCGCCGGCAAGCAGCAGAAGGAAGCATTCAACGGCTTGCTGGCGGCCATGGGCCTGGCGGTGATCTTCATCTACATCGTGCTGGCCAGCCAGTTCGGAAGCTTTGTGCAGCCGATCGCCATCATGGCCTCGCTGCCCCTGTCGCTGATTGGCGTGATGCTGGCCCTGCTGTTCACCGGCACCACGCTCAATGTGTTCTCCATGATCGGCCTGGTCATGCTGATGGGCCTGGTGACCAAGAACGCGATCCTGCTGATCGACTTTGCCAACCACGCCCGCAAGGGCGGGGCGAGCATTCCCGAGGCGCTGCTGGAGGCCGGCCTGGTGCGCATGCGCCCCATCATCATGACCACGGCGGCCATGGTCTTTGGCATGCTGCCCATGGCGATTGCCTTCAACCAGGGCGGTGAGGTGCAAGCCCCCATGGGCCGGGCCATCATCGGCGGCGTCATCACCTCGACCCTGCTGACCCTGGTGGTGGTGCCGGTGCTGTATTCCTACCTGGTGCGGGAGCGCAAACCCAAGCCGGCCGCTCAGCAGGAGGCGATGCTGGCCGAGCTGCCAGCGCTTGGCGCCGGCGCCAGCGCCAGCGCTTGATGCCGCAGGCAGCCCCAGGTCTTTGACTCACGGCGGCGCCCTTCGGGGCGCCGTTTCTTTTTCTTGAGGGGCGTGTTCTCCTGTACGACAGGATCGCTCGCGTGAGTTCGGAACGATTTGCCCGTGCGCGCGGCGGGGCCGGCCGCAGCAAGGGGCTCAGGCTTGGCTATGCTGCGCAGCCATGTTCCCTCGTTTTGGTTTCTGGCGGCAGGCCTGCCGCCACACGGCGCGCCCTTGCCGATGGCTGCTCTGCCTGCTCATGGTAGCAATCGGCCCGACGCTGCCAGCGCAAGCCCAACAACGCCTGCTCAGCGAAGAGTTCGCTCCCATCAACTTCAGCGAGAACGGCGAGGCCAAGGGCTTGGCGGTCGAGGTGGTGCAGGAGATCCAGCGGCGCCTGAAGAAGGAATTGCCGATCGAGTTCCAACCCTGGGCGCGTGCCTACCGCGAGGTGCAACTGGGTGGCGAAACCGCCTTGTTCAGCATGGCACGCACGCCAGGGCGAGAGCGCCTCTTCAAGTGGGTGGGGCCGGTGGTCACCTTCTACAGCTCGATCTATGCGCCGGCCCGCGGTGGCCTGCGACTGCGCAGCATGGACGATGCCAAGCGGGCCAAGTCGGTGCTGGTGGTGCGTGACTGGTACACCTCGGAGGAGCTGAGCCAGCTGGGCTTTCGCAACCTGGTCAGCGTTGCCGATCCGCAGGCAGCCATCCGCATGCTCCTGGCCCAGCGGGCGGATTATTTCGCCACCGAACGTCTGTCCATGCCCAAGATCATGGCGCAGGCCGGCGTGCCCGAGGATGCGCTGGAGATCGTGTACAGCTATGCCAGCGCCGAAGGGTATATCGCCTTCTCGCGTGACACCCCTGACCGTGTCGTTCAAGCCTGGCAGCGGGCACTCGATGCCATGAAGCGCGATGGCAGCTTTGCGGCCATCTACAAGCGCTGGCTGCCTCAGGACAGCCCGCCAATCAAGCGCTAAGCCCGGTCTAGCAGTCTGTACCCGTGCCGCAGGTCATGGGTTTTTTGTATGCAGTTGTTACCACGTTGTCGGGTTTTCTGACAACGTTACGTTCTGTTTCGTGCAAATTGCCGCGCCACAAGGACTTGGTGCGCTGGCATGAACCCTGCTTCACAAAGCAAGTTCGCCAATGGGCGAACTTTTGTTTTGGACACTTGTAGGGATACGAATTGAAGATCAAGACTCTGTTTTCCGCCGCACTGCTGGTCTCGGGACTGGTGGCAGCGAGCTCTTCGGCTCTGGCGGGCGCTGTGCATCACACCGACCTGTTCTCGGCCAACACCTTGCCGCGCAATGACGATGGCTCCACCGGCCTGGTCAACATCGGCTTCAACGTCAATTTCTTCGGCAGCCAGTTCACCCAGCTGTTCGTCAACAACAACGGCAACGTGACGTTTGATCGAGCCTTGGACACTTACACGCCCTTCGGCCTGCAGGGCACCAACCGCCAGATCCTGGCGGCCTTCTTTGCCGACGTGGACACCCGCAATACCCGCAGCGGCGTGACCCAGTACGGCACCGGCCTGCTGAACGGCCACAAGGTCTTCGGCGTGAACTGGCTGGACGTGGGCTACTTTGACACCCAGGCCAACAAGCTGAACACCTTCCAGCTCGTCATCACCGACCGCTCGGACATCAATGCCGGCGACTTCGACTTCGAGTTCAACTACGACAAGGTGCAGTGGGAAACCGGTGATGCCACCAGCAGCGGCGGCAGCAACGGCCAAGGCGGCAATTCGGTGCGCGTGGGCTGGTCTAACGGCAACAGCAACTCCTTCGAGCTGCCTGGCTCGGCCATCAACGGCGCGTTGCTGGACGGCGGCGCTCAGTCTCTGGTTGCCGGCTCCCTGAATTCCAACGTCGCCGGCCGCTACAGCTTCAGCGTGCGCAATGGCTCGGTGCAGCCGCCCTCGACCGTGCCGGAGCCGAGCTCCCTGCTGCTGGTCGGCCTGGCCCTGGCTGGCCTGGGTGCGGTTTCGCGCCGCCGTCGCGCTTGATGATCCTGCGAGCCCTGCTGGATCCATGAAAAAAGGCGACCCGAGGGTCGCCTTTTTCGTGCCAGCGCGCGCGATCGGCGTCAGCACTCGACGATGTTCACCGCCAGGCCGCCGCGTGCGGTTTCCTTGTACTTGGTCATCATGTCGGCGCCGGTGTCGCGCATGGTCTTGATGACCTTGTCCAGGCTCACGAAGTGCGTGCCGTCGCCGCGCAAGGCCATGCGCGCGGCATTGATGGCCTTGACCGAGGCGATGGCGTTGCGTTCGATGCAGGGGATTTGCACCAGGCCGCCCACCGGGTCGCAGGTCAGGCCCAGGTGGTGTTCCATGCCGATCTCGGCGGCGTTCTCGACCTGCTCGGGCGTGCCGCCCATGACCTGGCACAGGGCCGCGGCAGCCATGGAGCAGGCCACGCCCACCTCGCCCTGGCAACCGACCTCGGCGCCCGAAATCGAGGCGTTTTCCTTGTAGAGGATGCCGATGGCGGCGGCGGTCAGCAGGAAGTCGATCACGCCCTCGTCGTTGGCGTGGTGGACGAAGCGGCTGTAGTAGTGCAGCACCGCCGGCACGATGCCGGCCGCGCCATTGGTCGGCGCCGTGACCACGCGGCCACCAGCGGCGTTTTCTTCATTGACGGCCAGGGCGTAGAGGTTGACCCAGTCCATCACCTGCAGCGGGTCGCGCAGGGCTGCCTCAGGGTTGGCGGTCAGGTCGCGGTGCAGCTGGGCGGCGCGGCGCTTGACCTTGAAACCGCCGGGCAGGATGCCCTCGGTGCGGCAGCCGCGGCTGACGCAGTCCTGCATCACCTGCCAGATCTTCAGCAGGCCGGCGCGGGTCTCTTCATCGCTGCGCCAGTGGCGTTCGTTGCGGCGCATCACCTCGGCGATGCTGATGCCGTGCTGCTTCGTCAGCGCCAGCAGCTCGTCGCCGGTCTTGAAGGGGTAGGGCAGCACGGTGGCATCGGGGGCGATGACTTTTTGCTTGCTGCCGTCGGCCGCCACCTCGTCGCTGACGACAAAGCCGCCGCCGACCGAGTAGTAGGTGCGCTGCTGGATCTCCACGCCTTCGGCATCAAAGGCCGAGAAGCGCATGCCGTTGGCATGGAAGGGCAGGCTCTGGCGCTTGAACAGCACCAGGTCCTTGGCCTCGTTGAACTCGATCTCATGCTCACCGCCCAGACGGATGCGGCCGCCGCTGCGGATGGCGTCGAGGTAAGCCGGCACCTGCTCGACATCGACCGTATCCGGCTCATGGCCGGCCAGACCCAGCAGCACGGCCTTGTCGCTGCCGTGGCCCTTGCCGGTGGCGCCCAGCGAGCCATACATCTGCGAGATCACGCGTGCCGTGCGCTCGAGCTGGCCTTCGTGGCGTAGGCGTTGCACAAACATGCGTGCCGCACGCATGGGGCCCACGGTGTGCGAGCTGGACGGGCCGATGCCGATCTTGAAGAGGTCGAAGACTGAAACGGCCATGGGGCCTCCAAGCGTTGGTGTGAGATTCGAGCACGGCCCGATGAATCAGGCCGGCCTTGTGACAAAAAAGCCGGCTGGCGTCGATGGTGAGAGGTCCATCAGACAGCAAGCCGGCTCTGGCAGGGCGGTGCCGAGCGTCCTGGGACGCTCAGGCGTAGTCGCTCATCGGCGGGCAGGAGCAGCTCAGGTTGCGATCCCCGTAGACGTTGTCCACGCGGCCCACCGGCACCCAGTACTTCTGGCGGCGCAGCGAGGCCACCGGGTAGGCGGCTTCTTCGCGGCTGTAGCCGTGCGTCCACTCGGCGGCCAGCAGGCTTTCTGCCGTGTGCGGGGCGTTGACCAGCGGGTTGTCTTCTGCCGTCCAGCTGCCGTCGGCCACCTTGGCGATCTCGGCGCGGATGGCCAGCATGGCGTCGCAGAAGCGGTCCAGCTCGAACTTGGATTCGCTTTCGGTCGGCTCCACCATCAAGGTGCCGGCCACCGGGAAGGACAGGGTGGGCGCATGGAAGCCGTAGTCGATCAGGCGCTTGGCCACGTCTTCGGCGCCGACGCCGGTGGCGTCCTTCAACGGGCGGATGTCCAGGATGCACTCGTGGGCCACACCGCCGCCCTTGATGCCCTCGATATTGCCGCTGAAGTGGATGTCGTAGGCATCGGCCAGGCGGGCGGCCACATAGTTGGCCGAGAGGATGGCCACTTCGGTCGCAGCCTGCAGGCCCTCAGCGGCCATCATGCGGCAGTACATCCAGCTGATGGGCAGCACGGCGGCATTGCCCAGCGGTGCGGCGGACACGGCGCCGATGGCGGTCTTGCTGTCGTAGCCGGCCGAACGGTGGGTGGGCAGGAAGGGGACCAGATCGGCCACCACGCAGACCGGGCCGACGCCCGGGCCGCCACCGCCGTGCGGAATGCAGAAGGTCTTGTGCAGGTTCAGGTGGGAGACATCGCCGCCGAACTCGCCCGGTGCGGCCACACCGACCAGGGCGTTCATGTTCGCGCCGTCCACATAGACACGGCCACCGTGGCTGCGCACCAGGGCGCAGATTTCCTTGACCTGGGTGTCGAACACACCGTAGGTCGAGGGGTAGGTGATCATGATGGCGGCCAGGTTGGCGCTGTGCTGCTCGCACTTGGCCTTGAGGTCGGCCAGGTCGATATTGCCTTCCTTGTCGCACTTGGTCACCACGACCTGCATGCCCACCATCTGGGCCGAGGCCGGGTTGGTGCCGTGGGCCGATTCGGGGATCAGGCAGATCCTGCGATGGCCTTCATTGCGGGACTCATGCCAGGCCTTGATGGCCAGCAGGCCGGCGTACTCACCTTGCGAGCCGGCATTGGGCTGCAGGCTGATGCCGGCATAGCCGGTGGCTTGGCACAGCCAGGCGGTCAGCTGTTCGTTCAGCTGGGCATAACCCTGCAGCTGATCGTGCGGGGCAAACGGGTGCACGCCGGCGAACTCGGGCCAGGTGATGGGGATCATCTCGGCCGTGGCGTTCAGCTTCATGGTGCAGGAGCCCAGCGGGATCATGCTGCGGTCCAGCGCCAGGTCCTTGTCCGACAGGCCGCGCAGATAGCGCAGCATTTCGGTTTCGGAGTGGTAGCGGTTGAACACCGGGTGGCTCAGGTAGGCGCTGGTGCGCTGCAGCTCGGCCGGGATCAGGCTGGCGATGCCCTTGTCGAACGCGCTCAGGTCCGGCAGGGCCTTGCCATCAGCAAACACGGCCAGCACGGCGGCCAGGTCGGCGCGGGTGGTGGTCTCGTCGAGCGACAGGCTCAGGGCCTCGGCGCTGGCGCGGCGGAAGTTCATGCCGGCGGCCACGGCGCGGGCCTGGATGGCCGCGGTCTGTGCGCCGGTCTGCACATGCAGGGTGTCGAATGCGCTGGCGTTGCCGAGGGCAAAGCCCAGGCTCTTCAGGCCTTCGGCCAGCACGGCGGTGAAAGAGGCCACGCGCTGGGCGATGCGCTTCAGGCCTTGCGGGCCGTGGTACACGGCGTACATGCTGGCCACCACGGCCGGCAGCACTTGAGCGGTACAGATGTTGGAGGTGGCCTTCTCGCGGCGGATGTGCTGCTCGCGGGTCTGCAGGGCCAGGCGGTAGGCGGGTTTGCCATGCGCGTCGATGGACACACCGACCAGGCGGCCGGGCAGGCTGCGCTTGTACTCGTCCTTGCAGGCCATGTAAGCGGCGTGCGGGCCGCCATTGCCCATGGGCATGCCGAAGCGCTGGGTCGTGCCCACGGCGATGTCGGCGCCTTGCTCGGCGGGGGCCTTGATCAGGGTCAGGGCCAGCAGGTCGGCGGCAGCGATCAGCAGCGCACCTTGGGCATGGACCGCGTCGGCGGCGGCTTGCAGGCTGCGCACATCGCCGTTCACGCCGGGGTATTGCAGCAGGGCGGCGAAGCACTCGTTCTTGCCAGCCTCGGAAGCCGGGCCTACCACCACGTTGAAGCCCAGGGGCTCGGCACGGGTGCGCACCACTTCCAGGGTTTGCGGCAGCACGTCGTCGGCGACGAAGAAGGTCTGGCTCTTGCTCTTGCCCACGCGGGCGGCCAGGGTCATGGCTTCGGCGGCGGCGGTGGCTTCGTCCAGCATGGACGCGTTGGCAATCGCCATGCCGGTCAGGTCGGTCACCATGGTCTGGAAGTTGACCAGGGCCTCCATGCGGCCTTGCGAGATTTCAGCCTGGTAGGGCGTGTAGGCCGTGTACCAGGCGGGGTTCTCGAGGATGTTGCGCAGGATGACGCCCGGGGTCAGGGTGTCGTAGTAGCCCTGGCCGATATAGCTCTTGAGCACCTTGTTCTTGCCCGCCAGCGCCTTCAGCTCGGCCAGGGCCTGGGCTTCGGTCGCGGCAGCCGGCAGGTCCATGCCCACCGAGCGCTTGATGCTGGCGGGCACCACGGCTTCGATCAGGGCGCGGCGCGAGGCGGCACCGATCACCGACAACATGCCGGCTTCGTCAGCGGCATCGGGACCGATGTGGCGGGCTTGGAATTCGGTGGCGTTCTCAAGCACCGACAGGGGCTGCAGGGCGGACATCAACATGGCAAATCCTTGGAGCCTGGCGCCGCTTGTGGCAGCCTCAGGCTGTTTGTGTTCGGGAGAGCCTGCCACAGCAAGGCGCAAGGACTGCGCTCTGTGGCAGGGGGTGCCGCGGCCTCACTCATGGAGCCGCCGCGGCCGGTTTGATCAGCTGTTCTTGACCAGCTCGTCGTAGGCGGTGCTGTCCATCAGGCCGTCCAGCTCGGCCGGATTGCTCAACTTGACCTTGAAGAACCAGCCGGTCTTCAGCGGGTCGCTGTTGGCGAGCGACGGGTCGTCGCGCAGGGTTTCGTTGACTTCGGTGATCTCGCCGGCGACCGGCATGTAGACGTCGGCGGCGGCCTTGACCGACTCCACCACGCCCGCCACTTCCTTGGCTTCGAAGCTGCTGCCCACGGCCGGCAGGTCCACGAACACCACATCGCCCAGGGCGTCTTGTGCGTGCACGGTGATGCCCACGGTGACGATGCCGTCGGCTTCGATCTGGACCCACTCGTGGTCAGGCGTGTACTTGATGTTGCTCATGCGGTGCTCCGTTGCTTTCGGAAGGTGGAAAGGAGAAAGAAAATGAAATGTAGGGTGCCCGATCGGTGCCGGGCAAGCGCGACGTGAGCCGAGCCGGCTCTCGTCCGTTCAGCCGCGGTAGTAGCCGTTGGGCGTGAACGGGGTGCTGGCCACCGTCATCGGTGTGCGCTTGTCGCGGACGATGGCGAAGACCTCGGTGCCCAGGGCCGCAAATTCCTTGGCCAGGTAAGCCAGGGCCACCGGCTTGCCCACCGTGGGGCCCAGGGTGCCACTGGTGACCACGCCGATTTCCACGCCCTCGGCGTTGACCAGCTTGGCGCCTTCGCGCACCGGCATGCGTTCGCTGCTGACCAGGCCGACGCGCTTGCGTGTGGCGCCCTTGGCCAGCTGCTCGTCCACCACGGCCGCGCCGGGGTAACCGCCGGCGCGGGCGCCACCGGCGCGGCGCACCTTCTGGATGGCCCAGGTCAGCGAGGCTTCCACCGGGGTGGTGCCGGTGTCGATGTCATGGCCGTAGAGGCACAGGCCCGCTTCCAGGCGCAGCGAATCGCGCGCGCCCAGGCCGATGGGCTTGACCTCCGGCTGGGCCAGCAGCTTGCGGGCCAGCTCGACCGCCTTGTCTTGATGGACCGAGATTTCGAAGCCGTCTTCGCCGGTATAGCCCGAGCGGGTCAGGAAGGTCTCAATGCCGTCCAGATTGAAGAAGCCGCCGGTCATGAAGGTCAGCTTGGCGACTTCAGGGTTCAGGCGCGACAGGGCGGTCACGGCTTGCGGGCCTTGCAGGGCCAGCAGGGCTTGCTCGGGCAGGGGCAAGACCTGGCACTTGTCGCCGATCTTGGCCTGCATGTGGGCGATGTCCTGCACCTTGCAGCCGGCGTTCACCACGACGAAGAGGTCGTCCGGGCGGCGGGCGATCATCAGGTCGTCCAGGATGCCACCTTGTTCATTGGTGAACAAGGCATAGCGCTGCTTGAACAGGCCCAGGTCGATGACATCGACCGGCACGATGGTTTCCAGCGCGGCAGCAGCGCCGTCGCCGATCAGGCGGACCTGACCCATATGGGACACGTCGAACAGGCCGGCGGCCGCGCGGGTGTGCTTGTGCTCGGCCATCACGCCGGTCGGGTACTGCACGGGCATGTCGTAGCCGCCGAAGGGCACCATCTTGGCGCCGAGTTCGATGTGCAGGGCGTGCAGGGGGGTCTTGAGCAGGGGAGCGGAGGAGTCAGCAGCGGACATGGGAGCAGCTTTCGAGGGCAATCATCTGGCCCACGCCCCTGAGACCGGCTCAAGGAGTGGGGGGAATGCCCTCGCTGTCCGCTTTACCTGAGAGATTGGCCACCGGCGTATTGCCAACAGCTTGCCCCTTCGGTGGACGGGCTCGAAACCCGTCTCTCTCCAGTGAGGACGCCCGACGTTTTGTGAACGGGCGTTTTATCAGTCCTTTTGCCTGAGCGTTCGCAGCGTGGGATCACCAGTGCCACTGCGCCTTCGGCGGCTTCCGCGAGGAAGCTCTCTCCTGACGGCGGCGATTGTAGCCCTGGTTTTTGCGCAAAAAGTGGCTCCGTGGCGAGGCCTCTTCGCAAATCCACAAATGCGCCGGCTTCCTCACGTTCATCACGCCATGGCGGGCGCTGCTTCTGCCTATGCTGGCCGCAGCATGAATCACGCCTTGCAGGCAACACCGCGCCCATGAGCCACACCACGCCCGAAATTCATCTCTGCATCCAGCAGCCCGGGGCCTATGTGCACTCCCTGGGCTTGCTCGATCAGGCGCGCTACTTCCGCTACCAGTTCCGCCGCCTCGGGGCCGAGGTCAGCATGGCGAAGAACCGGCTGCGCCACGGTGCGATCAATTTCATCTTTGGCGCCCATCTCGGTTTTGAGCCGGCCTTGCTCGATCGCCATGTCTGCGTGTTTGTGAACCTGGAGCAGCTGGGCGAGGGCGGCGCCCAGGTCTCGCCCGAGTATTTGCAGCTGCTGGCGAACTGGCCGGTGGTGGACTACGACGCCGCCAACTGCAGCGCCTACCGCGCCCGGCCGGATCAGGTGCCGGTGTTCCCCCTGCTGCATGCACCGTACCTGAAGCCGGCGGAATCCATCCCGCTGGAGCAGCGGCCCATCGATCTGCTGTTCATCGGCAGCATGAACGAGCGCCGCCGCGCCTGGCTGGATTGCATCGAGGCCCTGGGCTTGAGCGTGGCCTTGTTCGATGGCCCGCTTTACGGCCCCGAGCGCGATGAGTTCATCCGCCAGGCCAAGGCCGTGCTCAATGTGCATTTCTACGAGAGCAGCCGCTTCGAGCAGACCCGGGCGGCGATCTGTCTGTCCCTGGGTACGCCCGTCATCTCCGAGCGCGTGCCGGGCACCGAGGTGCATCCGGCCTTCGAGGACTCGGTCCTGTGGCTGGAGGGCGGGCAGCTGGAGCAGTTCTTCAGCGAGGATTTCGGCACGCCGGCGTTCTTTGATTTCGCCCGCCTGGCGCTGGAGCGCTTTGAGCAGGCCGACCCGGCCGTGGCCTATGCCGAGATGCTCGCCTTTGCGGCCAACCATGCCGTCGAGCGCCTGCCGGCCCTGCCGCAAGAGCCCTGGCGGCCGCAGCGCCTGCATATGGGCGCTGGCGCGGATTACAAAGCCGGCTGGCTCAACATCAGCCGCGATGCCGAGCAAGAGCCCGATCTGCTGCTCGACCTGAGCCGCCCGCTGGACCTGCCGCTGCGCGATCTGTCGGCCGCCCATGGCCCGATCGAGCTGCACGGCGAAAGCCTGGAACTGCTCGATGTCAGCGGTCTGCAGCATGAGGCCGCGGGCCTGAAGGCGGTGCTGAACCAGGCTTTGCGCCTGCTGCAAACCGGCGGCGAGCTGCAGCTGGACCTGGCCGGTGCCTTGCCACCTGAGCCTGCAGCTGCTGCGGGCTGGCTGGCCGCGCCCGATCTCTTCAGCAGCTTCTGGCAGGCGTGCGGCGAGGATTTCTGGGCGCTGGGCTGGTTCGAGCAGCGCTTCGAGCTGCTGGCCCATGCCTATTTCGATGCCCAGGCGCGGCCCTGCGAAGCCGATTCGGCCCTGGGCACGCGGGTGGTGATGCGCAAGATCGAGAGCTCGCTGCGCGAGCGCACCACGGCGCGGGCGCGCCAGAGCCGCTTGCGCCTGCCCGACGATGCCGTGGACGCGGCCCATCGCCTGTTGCCGGCCGGCCCGTCGGCGCAGGCCGGCGCGACCAAGAAGTTCAAATGGTCCATCCTCGTGCCCAGCCTGCCGGCACGGCGCGAGCTGCGCAAGCGCATGCTGGCCATCCTGGAACCCCAGGTGGCTCGCTATCCCGATGTGGAGCTGCTGGTGCTCGAGGACAACCGCAGCCGCGAGTACGGCCCCAAGCTACAGGCCATGATCGACATCGCCCAGGGCGAGTACCTGAACTTCGTGGACGATGACGACGAGATCTCCGAGCACTATGTGGACACCATCTACCCCTTGCTGGACGGGGTCGATTGCGTGGGCTTTTCGGCGCGCATCAGCGTCGAGGGAGGGCCCTTCAAATCGGTGTTCTACAGCATGAAGAACAAGGTCTGGGTCGATGCGCCCGAGGGCTATTACCGCAACCCGCAACACCTGACCCCCATCCGCAGCGAGCTGGTGCGACAGATCCCCTGGGTCGGCCACTACGGGGCGGATCGCACCTGGTCGCACAAGATGTCGGCCTCCGGCCTGCTTCAGACTGAAAACGTGACCGACGCGGTGCTCTACACCTACTACGCCACGCAGAAAGAAAACCGCGAAGGCGTCTGGCGCTGAGCGCTGCTGAGCAATCAGATCACGTGGTGGCCTGACTTCAGGTACCAGTCGGCCATGCGCTGGCCGTTCCAGCGCAGGGTCACATGCTCGGCCTGTCGGGCCGGTGGCAAGGCGGCGCGCGGGGTGAACAGGGCCACGCACTGGCCGCCGGGCTGGCGCACGCTGTCGTAGATCAGGCCCGCGCTGCCTTGCTCGCGCAGGCGCCGGGCGAAGGGCCGGGAGGCGGCGTAGGAGTTCGCATCCAGCAGCGCCAGCGCGCGAGGGTCTTGGTGCTCTGCGCGCAACTCATGCAAATCAGCCTGCACCGTGACGCGGTAGCAGCGCAAGTCCACATCGATGGCCGGCTCGGCCGTGCGGGCGAGAAAGAGCGCGCGGTGGTGGCTGACCTCGGCCACGGCGGTTTCCAGCGTGGCCGCGGCGTAGTAGACGCCGTAGCTGCCGTCGGAAAAACGGCTGCCCTCGGGGTTCAGGTGGGTGAAGGCTGCCATGATGGGGCTGCTGCCGGGGCCGCAGAGGCGCTGTTCGGGCGGCACCAGGCTCAGCTCGCCGAGCTGATCGCGCAGGCGCGGGTTACCCAGCGCCTCGATGGCGAAGACCACGGCCAGATCGGCCGGCTCGGCCACCGCATCGAACAGCAGCACGGGTGGGTAGCGGCTGGGCAGCAGGCGGCAGGAGTCCGGCCAGTGCACGGGGATGCAGGGCAGGGCGATCGGGGCAGCAGGGGGCAGGGTGGAGGAGCTCAAACGCCAGGTCTTTCAGGCCCAGCCGCCGCGCTGTGCATCCAGGTACTGGCGCACGACAAAGAGATCGGCGATCTGGCCGCCCAGCATGCGCGAAAGGGCGCTGCCGCCGCCGAACAGGGGCGCGCTGTTGGCCTTCTTGATCCAGGCATCGGCCCGCTCCGGGATGGGCAGCAGGATTTGCAGGCTGGCGTAGATGCTGAACAGATGGGACAGGCGCTCCAGCGTGGCGCCGTCCAGGCCGGCCTTGATGCGGCCGGCTTTCCAGTCGTAAAAAGTGGTGCGGCCGCAGCCGAGCAGGCGCTGCTGTTCTTCATTGCTCAGGCCCCAGGCCTGGGCCATGCGGAAAAACGTGCGCAGCGCCGCGCCGGCGGCGGCCGGGGTGTGCAGATCGGGCAGGCCCGGCTGCGGCTGGCTGTGGAAGTCCGAAGGAAGGGCGGCCATGGCGAACTCCTGGCAGGTGGGCGGCGCCGGCCTGGGCAGGCAGGAGAGGCGCCGCTGAGGAGTTCAGTGTAAGTTCTTTGGCGAATGAAAACAAGAATTCAGTACGGAGCTGAATTCCCCCTCTCGCCGCCCTCTGGGCTTCAGTCCTCCTCGCCGCCGTGACCGTGGCCATGGCTGTGTGCCTCGACCGGCATGCTGCGGCCGTCGGCGCCGTCGAAGAAGAAGGGCTTGCGGGCCTTCTGGCGCGGCAGCACCTCGTTCATGCTGCCGACCTCGAAGACCCGGCCGTTCTGCATCACATGGCTGATGCGGTCGCTCTGACGGATGTCCTTGAGCACATCGCCGTCGATGATGAGCAGATCCGCCAGCTTGCCCACCTCGAGCGAGCCCAGGTCCTTGTCCAGGCCCAGGTAATGCGCCGGGTTGGCGGTGGCGGTGCGGATGGCTTCCAGCGGCGTCATGCCGCCCAGGCCGAACATCCACATCTCCCAATGGGCACCCAGGCCTTCGCGCTGACCGTGGGCGCCGATATTGGCCTTGACGCCGCCGCGCTGCAGCTCGGTGGCGGTGCGGGCGACGCGGATGACGTTGAAGTCTTCCTCGGGCGCGGTCTCACGGCGCACGCTGCGTGACTCCAGCACGGCGCGCGGCACATACTTGCTCAGCAGCGGGTGTTTCCAGACCTCCGTGCGGGCGTACCAGTAATGTTCGCCGTCCAGGCCGCCGTAGGCCACGTTGAGCGTGGGCGTGTAGCCGACTTGCGTCTGCGTCCAGAGCTGCTTGACGTCGTCATAGACCTCGGCCACCGGCAGGGCGTGTTCGATGCCGGTGTGGCCGTCGACGATCATGCTCATGTTCAGCTGGAACAGCGAGCCGCCCTCGGGCACCACCATCATGCCGGTCTGGCGCGCGGCCTCGATCACCTGCTGGCGTTGCTCGCGGCGTGGCTGCTGGTAGCTCTTGACGCTGATGGCGCCCGCGGCCTTCTGGCGCTTGAGATGAACCAGCGCATCGTCCAGGTTGTTGACAGGGGCATTGATGCTGCCCTTGGCGCCGTAGAGGATGGAGCCGGTCGAGTAGATGCGCGGGCCGGTCACCAGGCCGGCGCGCTGCATCTCGGCTTGCGTGAAGATGTCGCCGTTGCGGTTGGACGGGTCGTGGATGGTGGTCAGGCCAAAGGCCAGAGAGGCGTAGTTGATCCAGCTTTGCTGCGGGATGATTTCGCTCTCACCCATGCCGCCGTGCCAGTGGGCATCGATCAGGCCGGGGATGATGGTCTTGCCGCGTGCGTCCAGGCGTTTCGCATCGGCCGGGATCTGCACCTGATCGGCGCGGCCGATGGCGGCGATGCGGTTGCCCTGCACCACGATCACGCCGTCCTCGATCACCTCATCGCCCTTCATGGTGGCGATGCGGGCACCGCTGATGGCGATGCGGCCGGCGGGCTTGTCGCTGACCTGGCTGAAGCCGATCTTGCGGCCGGCTTGCTGCACCGTCTCGGGCTTGAAGGTGCTGGCCACCGGTTTGCCGTCCGCATCCACGGCCGCGGGCGGGAAGGCCTCGGCCAGGCGGGCGCTGAAGAGCTCGTCGCCATGGCTGAACCAGAGCTGCTGGCTGTCGCCGCTCCACTGCATGTTTTCGCCGGCGACCACGTCGAACTGGCGCACCGGCAGCGCGTCCATCTTGGGGCCCACGGTAATGGTCTTGCCGGCCTGCGGCAGCGGCGTCACATAGGCATGGCTGCGCTCGACAAAGCCCAGCCACTGACCATCGGGCGAGAGGCTGTATTGGCTGACGTATTCGCTGCGCGCGACCTCGGTTTCACTGCGGTCCTTGAGCTCGATGCGCCAGAGCGAGCGGCGCGAATCGACCTCGCTGCTCATGCTGGAGCGGCTCACATACACCGCGTCGTTGCGGGCGCCGAACTGCGGGCTGTCGCCGTCCTTGCTGATGCGCTGCGGCTCGCCACGTCCATCCGCCGCGGTGATGTAGACGCCGTTCTCCAGGCCATGCCAGGGCGTGGTCAGGTAGCCGCCTCTGGCCTTGACGTAGGCGATCTGCCGGCCATCAGGCGAGAAGCGCGGCGAAAGGTATTTGCCGGGCGCCTTGGTGATCACGGTTTCGCGGCCGCTGGCCAGGTCCAGCTTGCGCACGCTGCCGAGCTTCTCGTCGTTCCAGCTCACATAGACCAGCTCGCGGCCGTCGCGCGAGAAGCTGGGGAAGAACTCGAAGGCCTCGCCTTGCTGCTGGGTCAGGCGGCGCGGCGCGGCATCCGAGCGCAGGTCCTTGAGGTAGAGATGGCCCAGGGCCGAGTAGACGACCGATTTGCCATCGGGCGAGGTGTTGACCCAGCGCAGCTGCTTGACGGCGAACTGATCGGGCGCCACTTCTTGCGGCACGCGCAAGGCCTCGCGCACCTCGCGCTGGTCTTTCACATGGAAGGGGATCTCGGCGGCCGTGCTCTTGAAGGGGTCGACGCGCCAGAGCTTGCCCTGGGCCCAGAGGACGATCTTTTGGGCGTCCGGCGTCCAGGCAAAGGCCGGGTAGACGCCGTTGATGGACCAGCTCTCCTGCAGATCGCGCTCGAGCTGGCCCCAGGCAGCGAACTCGCGGCCGCTGCTCAGGTCCTTGAGGAAGAGCGTGCTCTGGTTGCGCACCCGGCGCACAAAGGCCAGGTACTTGCCATCGGGCGAGGGGGTGGGGCGGACGGCGCCGCCGGCGCCTTGCACAAAGGCCTCGACCGTGCCGTCGCTGAGGTCCTGTCGGAAGATTTTGAAGATCTCGCCGTTGGAGTTCTTGTTGTACTCGAAGCTGCGGCCCGGCGTGGTGTCTTGCGAGTAGTAGAGGTATTTGCCGTCGGGCGAAAGCGCGGGCTCGCCCAGGTCTTTCTGCCAGTTGGGCTTCTCGTTCAGCTGCACGCCCTTGTTGCCGGCTGCGGCGCCATCCACATGGAAGAGCCAGATCTCGCCCGAGCCGGCCGAGCGGGTGCCGGTGTAGTGCTTGCGCGCGGCGATGTACTTGCCGTTGGGGTGCCAGACTGGGTTGTTGAGCAGGCGGTAGTCTTCCTTGGTCACGGCGCGGGCGCCGCTGCCGTCGGCATTCATCACCCAGATGTTGTCGCCGCCGCCGGCGTCGCTCTGGAAGGCGATCTGGCGGCCATCGGGTGAGAAGCGGGCCTGCTGCTCCCAGGCGATGGAGTGGGTCAGGGGCTTGGCCTCGCCGCCTTCGATGGGCAGCAGGTAGAGGTTACCGAGCAGGTCGAAGACCAGCTGCTTGCCGTCCGGGCTCACGTCCACGCTCATCCAGGTTCCGCTGCGGGTGTCGATCTGCACCTGGCGGCCGATGCCGGGTGGCTGGTTGACGTTCCAGGTTTTCTTGTCGGCAGCTTTCTCAGTCGCCTTTTCGGCAGCCGGGGCTGTTTGGGCCACACCGCTGTGCACGGCTCCCAGCAGGGCGACGGCCAGGGCGCAGGCGCGAAAGGCGGAGGGGCAGGTCTTGCCCGCGGTGGCGGGGCTCAGAAACAAAGGTGTGGCAGTGCTTGTGCTCATGGGATGACTTGGGTGAAGTGCCGGGCGAGGATAGCGACAGCCGCCTCCTGCAGCCATGAGCAATTGCCCTCTGCGGCGGGCTCCTTCGCGTCAGTTGGGCGCTGCTCGCGCAAGTGCCTGAGCGGCGCCACGGCTCATTGCCGTGGTGCCCGTCTGAAGCTGAGCTGAAGTGGGGCGCTCTCCACAGTGCTACCGTTGCAGCAGGAGGTAAGGCGCATGCGTCTGATGCTGCTTGAAGATGACGACACCTTGGGCGAGGGCTTGAGCGAGTTCCTGCGCCTGGAGGGCCATCTGGTGGATTGGTTCCAGAGCCTGCGCGACGCGCAACTGGTGATCAGCGAACCCTACGACCTGCTGCTGGTCGATTGGCAACTGCCCGATGGCTCCGGGGTTGACTGGATCCGCCAGCTGCGCGCGCGCGGCCTCGGGCTGCCCATCGTCGTGCTCACTGCCAAGGACCGGCTCAGCGAGCGCATCCAGGGACTGGACAGCGGCGCCGATGATTACCTGGTCAAGCCATTTCAACCGGAAGAGCTGGCAGCGCGCATCCGTGCCCTGCAGCGGCGTTCGCTGTCGCAAGGTGCACAGCGTCGGCGCCTGTCCGCGGAGGTGGACATGGATCTGGCGGCCAAATGCGTGTACCGAGGCGACCAACGCGTGGACCTGACCGCACGGGAATGGACGCTGCTGGAGGCTTTGGTGAATCGCGCGGGCCGGGTGGTGTCCAAATCCGATCTGGAGGCCTTGACCCAAGGCTTCGAGGGCGAGGCAGCCAGCAATGTGGTCGAAGTACATGTCTTCAATCTGCGGCGCAAGCTGGGGCGTGCGTTGATCGAGACCGTGCGCGGCCTCGGCTATCGGGTCAGCCCATGACGACGAGCACGCTGCCCAGCTTGCGGGCCGAACTCTCGCGCAGCCTGTGGTGGATCAGCGCCGCCTGGCTGCTGACCGTGCTGCTGAGCGTGGTGTGGGTGGTGCGTCACGAGGCCGAGGAGTTGATGGACGAGGCTTTGCGCGAATCTTCGGAGCTGATCTATGGTCTGCTGAAGCAGGGCGTCCGCCTGCCCGACGAGCTGCAGGGTCAGGTCTTGCCCGCGCCGCCGCACAAGGAGCATCTGGTCTGGCAACTGCTGGACAGCCGCTCTGCCCAGGTGCTGCGCCGCTCCCATATGGCGCCGGCGCGCGCCTTGTTGATGCCAACGCGCCGCGGCCTTTTTGATGCGCCGGGCGGTTGGCGGCTTTATGCCATACCCATGCCGGACGGCCACAGCACCTTGCTGGTGGCCCAGACTCGGGCCGAGCGCCTGGAATCGCGTTACGGCGCGCTCCTCGCACTACTGGCTGCGGCCCTGGCGGTCAGTGCGTTCTGGGCGGCACTGCTGAGCCGGCGCGTGCGGGCCACCTTGCAGCCGCTGGCGGCCTTGGGCACGCAGATCCAGGCTTACGACCCTATGCGCGCCGAGACCGATCTGCCTCCAGCCAGCCGGGCGGAGCTGCTGCCGGTGCGCAGCGCCATCCATGAGCTGGGCCAGCGTCTGGCCTTGCGGGTTCGCCATGAGCAGGCCTTTGCCGCACATGCCGCCCATGCCTTGCGCACCCCGCTGGCCGGCATGGACGCACAACTGGCCTTGGCTCAGCGTGAGGCCGACGAAGCCTCGCGGCCCCGCATCCTGCGCGCTCGGGCCGCGGCCGAACGGCTCAAGCGCGTGGTTTCGTCCCTGCTGCTGATGTTCCGCAGCGGGGCGGAGCTGGATGTGCAGGACCTGAGTCTGGGTGATCTGGCCGACCTGGCTCAGCGTTTGCCCCTGGATCAGCTGCAACTGCATGTCCAGGCTCCGGCGGACCGAACAGTTCCAGTGCGTGCCGATCCCAATCTGCTCAGCGCTGCCTTGGCCAATCTGCTGGACAACGCCCTGCGTCACGGTGCCGAGCAGGCCTGGCTGAGCCTGCAACTGGAGGCGGACGGCATGGTCCGCTTGCGCCTGCGTGACGACGGTCCGGGCGTGGATGCGGATCGCCTGGCCCAGTTGCAAGCCGGCCTGAATCAACCTGAAGACGCGGCTGCGGTCGGCCTGGGCCTGCGCCTGGCCCAGTTGGTGGCGCAAGCGCACGGCGGCTGCTTGAGCCTGGAGATCCCAGCTGCGACGGGCGGCCGCGGGCCCCGCGGTTTCGCGGTATGCCTGCAATGGCCGTCCAGAGGCCCGGGATCGCGCGCCGGCTAGCCGCGATCCAGGGCTGGGAACCCGCGGGAAGCTGACTCAGCCCATGGCTTGTCCCGCAGCGCTGGCGCCTATTGCCTGCGGCTGGCTTCGACCATGCGCTTCATGGCCTCGGCCGTGCTCATTTTGTCGCTGTTCCAGAACTGGCTGACCACGTCCTTGAGCGCCCACTCGATGGACGAGGGCGCCGCCATGCCGTTGGCGATCGAGGGCAGCAGCGAGGCCTGCTTGGCGGCGGTGCTGAACTCTTGCGCCGAGGCCTTGGCGCAGTCGTCGAAGCGGTCCATCTTCATGCCCAAGCGCACCGGGATGCTGCCCTTGCTGAGGTTGAAGGCCTCCTGGAACTCGGGCGACATGACGGCGCTGGCCAGGTCTTTCTGCGCCGCGCTGTTGGCCGGGTTCTTGAGCTTGAACATGGCGAAGGAGTCCACCACATAGATGAAGCTCTTGGCCGTGCCGGGCGCCGGGGTGCAGATGAAGCCTTTGCCTGGCTGGCTGCCGGCGGCGAGGAACTCGCCCTTGGCCCAATCGCCCATCAGCTGCATGGCCGCCTCGCCCTTGATCACCATGGCTGTGGCCAGGTTCCAATCCCGCCCCGGGGCATTGCGGTCGGTGAAGGGTTTGATGCGTTTGTAGGTGCTGAGCACCTTGTCCATGGTCGGACTGTTCAGCGCGCTGGCCTCGCGCAGCACAAAGGCCTGGCGGTAGAACTCGGCGCCGCCCACGCCCAGGGTCACGGTCTCCAGCAGGGTCAGGTCTTGCCAGCTCTGCCCGCCATGGGCCAGGGCGATCACGCCGGCCTTCTTCAGGGTTTCGGCGGCGGCAAAGAACTCGTCCCAGCTGCTGGGTACCTTGGCGCCCACGCGGGCAAACACTGCCGGATTGACCCAGAGCCAGTTGACCCGGTGCACATTGACTGGCACGGCGATGTAGTCGCCCCGGTACTTCATTTGGTCGCTGACGACCTGGGGCAGCAGCTCGTCCCAGCGTTCGGCCCGGGCCACTTCGTTGATGCTGGTCAGCACGCCCTCGCGGGCCCAGGCCTGCAGGGAGGGGCCCTTGATCTGGGCGGCGGCCGGCGCATTGCCCGACACCACGCGCGAGCGCAGCACGGTGATGGCCGAGTCGCCGCCGCTGCCTGCGACGGCAAAGTCCTTCCAGCTGTGGCCCTTGGCCTGCATGCTGGCCTTGAGCGCCTGGGCCGCCCGCGCCTCGCCGCCGCTGGTCCACCAGTGCAGAACCTCGATCTCGCCGGCGCGGGCAGCGGGCAAAGCCGTGGCCAGCGTCAGCAGCAGGGCGCCCAGCAGTCGCGAACGACTCACGGTCAGCCGCTGCGCGCGGGCGGGATTCAGTTTCATTGGCGGGTCCCCATCTGGGGCCGAGTGCTGCGGCATGCAATCCGCGAGCCCTGGCCTCCATTAATTATTAACACAGCATTAACATTTTGCCTTCAAGGCAAGGTCTCGGTCAGCGGGCTATCCCTGAACCGCTGTCGGCAGGGTGACGCGCACCAGGGCGCCGAAGGGGGCTTGCGCCTGCACTGGCCGCAAGCACACGCGGCCGGCATGGCGCTCGACGATCTCGCGCACGATGGCCAGGCCCAGGCCGCAGCCGGTGCCGTCGTGCGTGGCGCGCACAAAGCGCTCGAACACATGCTCGCATTCGCTCTCGGGCAGGCCGGGGCCGTTGTCTTCGACCTCGACGATGGCCTGGCCGTCGCTGAGCTCCACCCGCACGGTGACGCTGGCGCCGCGGCCGGCATAGCGGATGGCGTTGTCGATCAGATTGAACAGGGCCTCGCGCAAGAGCGACTCGAAACCGCGCGCCGGGCAGCGGCTGCAGGACTCGGCCGCCTCGAAGCCGAGGTCGATGCCGGCGGCGAGCGCGCGCGGCACCATCTCAGTGGTCAGCTCGCGCGCCAGCTGGCGCAGGTCCAGGGTGCTGCGCGCCTGCTGGCTGGCCGATTCGGGCTCAGCTCGCGCCAGGCTCAGCAACTGGTTGACCAGATGGGCGCTGCGCGTGGCGCTGCTGTGCACCAGCTGCAGGCGGGCCCTCAGGGTGGGGTCCTGCGCGTCCAGCAGGGCCAGCTCGGTCTGGCTCTTGAGGCCGGCCAGGGGCGTGCGCAGCTGGTGGGCGGCGTCGCTGATGAAGCGCTTTTGCGCCACCACATTGTGGTTGACCTCGACCAGCAAGCTGTTCATGGCCAGGGCCAGAGAGCGCACCTCGGGTGGTGCGTCGGTGATCTTGATTGGCGTCAGGTCATTGGCCGCCCGGCCCTCGACCTGGCTTTGCAGCACGGCCAGCGGCCGCAGCCCGGTGCGCACGCCGGCCCAGACGATCATGGTCATCAAGGCCATCAGGGCCGACAGGGGCAGCACGGTGTCGAGCAGGATTTGCCGGGCCAGGGCTTCGCGGTTGGTGCTGGAGCGGGCCACCTGGACCAGCATGCTTTGGCCCGGCGAATCGGGTGTGCCGTAGCGCAGCAGCAGGGCGGCCACGCGCAGGCGCTGCGGCTCGCTGCTGGCCGCAGCGCCGCTGGCGACGGCCTCCGGCGCTGCTGCAGCGTCATTCGCCGCCAGCTTGCCGTTGTAGAAAAACGGTTCGCCGTAGACCGGCTTGGCGCCGCGGGGCAGGGGCGGAAGATTGCGGTTGCCCAGGATGAACTGGCCCGGCGGCATGCTGACGGTGTAGAGCACGCGGTCGCTGGGATCGGCCTCCAGAATGTCTTGCGCTGCGCGCGGAAAATCGATGAACAGGCCGTTGTCCAGGGGCTTGACCTGGCGCGCCAGCGTGCGCGAGGTTTGCGAGAGGCTGGCGTCGATGGTGGCGTTGGCGTAATGCTCGGCCAGTTTGTAGGTGAACAGCGCCGCTGCCAGCCACAGCACCACCTGCGGCATCAAGAGCCAGACAAAGAGCTGCCGGTGCAGGGAGCGCGCGCTGGTGCTCATGGCGTGGCGGGCGCGCCGCCGGCACTGCTTTCTGCTTCCAGCAAATAACCGAGACCCCGCACGGTGCGGATCTGCAGACCCGAGCCTTCCAGTTTGCGACGCAGGCGGTGGATGTAGACCTCGACGGAATTGCCGCCACCGTTCTCGCCCCGGTCTTGCGCCCAGGCGGCCACGATCTGCTCCTTGGTGACCACGCGGTCACGCTCCTGCAGCAGCAGGTCCAGCAGCAGCCATTCACGCGGGCTCAGCTCAAGGGCCTCGCCTTGCACGCTGGCGCGCCGGGCGGCGCGGTCAAAGCTCAGCTGTGCCAGGTCTTGCCCTGCGGCCGCCACCGGCCGGCCGCGGCGCAGCAGGGCATGGAGCCGCGCCTGCAGTTCCGGGAAATCAAAGGGCTTGGTCAGGTAATCGTCGGCGCCGGCGTTCAGGCCGGAGACGCGGTCGTCCAGGCTGTCCAGCGCGGTCAGCACCAGCACCGGCAGGCCGCGACGTGCAGCGCGAAGGCGCTTGAGCACGGTCAGGCCGTCGACCATGGGCAGGCCCAGGTCGAGGATGGCGATGTCAAACGGGTTCTTGAGCAGGAGGTACTCGGCCACGGCGCCATTGGGCGCATGTTCGACCTCGAAGCCGCTGCGCCGCAGTTGCACGGTCAGGGCATCGGCCAGGATGGCATCGTCTTCAGCAAGCAGAAGGTTCATGGTGGCAGCCTGTGCGGATTTCATCCATCCGCGGGTTAATACGGAATTAATAAAACATTAATTTCGTTAAGAATTCGTTTGAGTTTCAGCGATTCATAACAGGGCAGTGTAATGTCCGATCGCTGCAGCGGATGCCTTGCTCAAGGTCTTCACAGGAGACAAACCGACATGAAGAATTCCCCGCAGTTCAGCTCAGCGTGCCGGCCCGGTGCCGCTTGGCAGATTCGTCCCGTCGCCGCCGCCTGCGCCAGCCTGCTGTTTGCAGCCCAGGCGGCCCAAGCTCAGCTGGCCCCGCCAGCCGCTCCGGCCTCGGCGCCCGCCCAAGCCCAGCCCACGGCCGATGGTCGCCAGCAGCTGGAGGCGGTGGTCGTCAGCGGCATCCGTCGCGGCATCGAAGCCTCGGTGGCTTCCAAGCGCAACTCCGATTCCATCGTCGAGGTGATCTCGGCCGAGGACATTGGCAAGCTGCCCGATGTGAGCATCGCCGACTCGCTCTCGCGCTTGCCGGGCCTGACCGCCCAACGCGTCGACGGCCGCGCTCAAGGCATCCAGGTGCGTGGCCTGGCGGGCAACTATGCCGGCACCTTGCTCAACGGCCGCGAGATGGTCAGCACCAGTGACAACCGCGGTGTGGAGTTCGACCAGTTCCCTTCCGAGCTGCTGAGCGCCGTCAAGGTTTACAAGACGCCCGACGCCAGCTTGGTGGGCCAGGGCCTGGCCGGCACCATCGACATGCAGACGGTTCGCCCGCTCAACTTCGGCAGCCGCCAGCTGGTGCTCAGCGGCCGCGCCGAGCACAACTCCAATGGCCAGGTCACGCCTGGGCCGGGCGCCAATGGCAAGCGCCTGAGTGCTTCCTACATCGATCAATTTGCCGACCGCACCATCGGCCTGGCCGTGGGCTTCGCCCACCTCGATTCGCCGGGGCAGGAAACGCACTACAAATCCTGGTGGTGGGCCGATACCGGCCCTTGGGGTGACCAGGTGCCTGGCGTGCCCAAGGGCGTGGCCACGCTCAACGGTTTTGAAGACACGGTGACGGCCTCCAAGCAGGTGCGCAATGGCCTGATGGCGGCGCTCGAGTACAAGCCGAACGACCGATTCCACAGCGTGCTCGATCTGTACTACAGCAAGTTCGAACAGCGCCGCAACTACCGCGCCCTGATGTCGAATCTCGGCGCCACCTGGAATGCGGCCACCGAGCCGGTCTACTCCAATGTCAAGGTCGGCGAGGTCAATGGCGACCAGTTCGTGACCCAGGCCACCATCGGCAATCTGAAGCCGGTGCATTTGAGCCAGTACAACACCCGCGACGACGACATCGCCGCCTTTGGCTGGAACAACAAATGGAAGCTGGGCGACAGCTGGGTGGCGGCGGCCGACCTCAGCTACTCGCGAGCCAAGCGCCAAGAACAGTTCATGGAGTTGAGCGCCGGCGCGCCCGGCACCACCTCGTTGGACATCAATGTGCAGACCGGCAGCGGCATCTCCCAGGTCACCACGCAATTCAACTATGCCGACCCGAACAAGCTGCTGCTTAGCGACCCGGGCGGTTGGGGGCGCGATGGCCGCAGCAATTACCCAATGTCCAAGGACGAGATCAAGGCCCTGCGCCTCTCGGCCAAGCGCGAGCTGACGGGTGTCTTCAGCAGCATGGAGCTGGGCCTGAACCTGAATGAGCGGGTCAAGAACGTAGACATGGTCGAGTATCAGCTCAACCTGAAGAACAACCGCGCGCCGATTGCCGTGCCGGCCAGCTTTCTGCTGGGCAACAGCTCCCTGGGATTCGGTGGCATTCCGGCCATCCTGTCCTATGACGTGATGGGCGTGAAGGATGCGCTCTACACCCAGACCGAGATCGGCGCCGATCAGACATTTGCCCGCCACTACGGTGTGTCCGAGAAGGTCAACACCGCCTATGTTCAAGGCAATATCGACACCAGCCTGTTTGGTCACCCGCTGCGCGGAAATCTGGGTCTGCAGTATGTGCGCACCCAGCAGGAGTCCAATGGCTTTGTCTGGGACGGCAGCAAGGCCGTGCCCATCACCGGTGGCACGAGCTACGGCCAATGGCTGCCCAGCCTGAACCTGGTGTCGGAGTTGCCGGCCAACACCATTGTTCGTTTTGGCCTGGCACGCTCCAACGCCCGCCCGCGCATGAATGACATGCGTGCCGGCTTCACCGGCGTGGGCGTGGACGCGACCACCAAGACCTGGAACGGCAGCGGCGGCAACCCGACCCTCAAGCCCTGGCTGGCCGATTCGGTGGATCTGGCTTTCGAGAAGTACATCGGCAAGCGCAGCTATCTGTCCTACGCCATCTTCCACAAACACTTGCTGAACTTCATCGGCTCGGGCACGGTGCAGTACGACTTCACTGGCTTCCCCAACACCGGCAAGCCGCCCGTGGTGCCGATCAGCAATATCGGCAACCTGACCACCTTGCAGAACGGCAATGGCGGTATGGTGGCCGGCTATGAGGTGGCTGCCTCGCTGGAAGCGGCCATGCTGACGCCAGCCCTCGACGGCTTCGGCGTGGTGCTGAGCTACTCCAACACCCGCAGCAATCTGAACGACGACGGCTTCAAGAACGGCATCGATGGGTTGTCCGGCGTGGTGCGCAGCATGACGGGCTACTACGAGAAGAACGGCTTCTCGTTCCGTGTCAGCCAGCGCTATCGCTCGGACTACAGCGCCAAGACGCGCGGCATCTTCTACTCCGAGGCGATCAGCAATATCAACTCGGAAAAGGTGACTGATATGCAGATCGGCTATAGCTTCGAGACCGGCAGCTTCAAGGGCCTGGGTCTGCTGCTGCAGGTCAACAACCTGACCGATGAGCCCTATCGCACCAGCGTCAGCGTCGGCAATGCCAAGAACCCGGACAACCTGATGCCCGAGCGCTACACGACCTACGGCCGCCAAATCTTGCTGGGCGCGAGCTACAAGTTCTGAGCTTTCTTTTGACAAGGCCCGAGCCTGTGCCGATCCCTTTTGGCGGCTCGGTCGGCTCGGTCGGCTTGCCGCCCGCCCTGGCCGGTGTGGCCCTGGACTCCGAGTCTCGACACCGTCGGGCGGTTGCAGGGTCGCCCGACGGCCTGTGAAGAAGCAATGGAAACCCCATGACACCGATCCTTCCCCGTCGTTCTGTCGCCGCAGTCCAGGGCGCCATTCCTGCTTTGTGCCTCATGGCGGTGCTGGCTTTGCCGGCCTGCGGTGGCGGCGCTTCGGGCGGCAGCCCGGTGACACCCGAGCCGAGCGTACCGGTCGAGGAGGGCCTCACCTTCCTGCGTGCCCAGGGCGCGCAATGGGTCAAGGCCAGTGGCACGCCGGTCGCCCTCAAGGGCACCAATCTGGGCAACTGGTTGGTTCAGGAGTTCTGGATGATGGAGCAGGGCGCCGCTGGTGTGGTGGACCAGTGCACGCTGGAGGCCAAGCTGAGTGAGCGTTTCGGCCGCGCCGAAAAGGAGCGCTTGATCGCGCTGTTCCGCGACAACTGGATGAAGGAACGCGACTGGGACCAGCTCAAGGCCTTTGGCTTCAACCTCGTGCGCCTGCCGATTCTCTGGAGCGTGATCGAGGACGAGGCCCAGCCCAAGACTCTGCGCGCCGATGCCTGGAAGTACCTGGATGGGGCGATTGCCGAGGCCAAGAAGCGCGGCATCTATGTGATCCTCGATCTGCACGGCGCCGTGGGTGGGCAGACGCCCAATGACCACACCGGTTGTTCGGGCCAGAACAAGTACTGGAGCAGCAGCGAGTACCAAGACCGGACGAAATGGCTCTGGGAGCAGATCGCCACCCGCTACAAGGACGAGCCGGTGGTGGCCGCCTATGACCCGCTCAACGAGCCCTGGGGTTCGACGCCCGAGGACATGGCCGCACGTGTCACCGAGCTCTACCACACCATCCGCAAGGTCGACAGCAAGCACATCGTCATGCTGCCCAGTCACTACGGCAATATCGAGGTCTACGGCGACCCGGCGGCCAAGGGTATGAGCAATGTGGCCTTCGAGCTGCACCCCTATCCCGGCCTCTTCGGAGACCGTCCCAACGATTCCGCCTACGACATCCACCGCGATTGGTTGCGCTGCGGCCCGCAAGGGCAGGGCGGCATCTGTGAGTGGAGCAAGAAGATCACGACGCTGAAAACGCCGCTGTTGATGGGGGAGTTCCAGCCCTGGCAGGGCGCAGGACTTGAACTGGGGGGCAAGCTGGGTCGTGCCACCTATGACAGCTATGCCGCCAAGGGCTTTGCCGCCACCAGTTGGTCCTACAAGATCGTCAGCGCCCAGGGCGGCCATGGCCGCGGCACCTGGGGCCTGGTGACCAATGCCGTGGACAGCAGCAAGGACAGTGGGCTGGGCTTGCTGGCCAAGGCCAGCAGCTGGGATTGCGCCGGCTGGAACAGCAGCCTGGCCAAGGCCTGCGCACGCAGCCCTGTGAGCATCAAGGTCGGCGGCAGCGGCGCCAAGACTTTTTACCTGGTCGTCAAGACCGGCGCGACCGGCAATGGCCGGCCCGATGTCAGCTACGACAAGCTCAGCTTGGTGAACGAGGCCACGCAGACCGAAGTGTTGAGCAATGGAGGTTTCGGCAGCAGCCAAGGCTGGACCCCGCTCAAGATCAGCGGCAGCTTGAATCTGGATTTCAATGCCCGCGACGCAGGCCAGACCCCGACCGGCGGCGAGGGTGCCGTCTTGCGCGTCACTCGGCCGGCGGGCGTGAGCGGTGACATCAACGGTGCCATCGTTCAGGCGGTGACTCTGCAAGGCGGGCAGAGCTACCGCTTCAACGGTGTGTTCAAGGACAACGGCAGCGTGGAAAGCTGGGCCGAGGTCTATCTGCTGGCCCAGCCGCCGGTCGACGGCAAGGATGTGCTCGAGCCCAGCGGCAAGCTGGACTTCAACACGGCGTCCCTGGCCGAGATCGAAGCCCTGTTCAAGAGCTTTGGCACTCAGGCTTTGGAGCCTCATCCGGGCTTGCTGCAGCAGCTGAACGGAACGGGCACCACGCTCTACACCTTGCCCGCACGTCCGACCGGGCTCAAGCTCAGCACCAGCAGTGCCGGCGTCAGCTTGAGCTGGGCGGCCAATGCCGAAGCGGACCTCAGCGGCTACAAGGTCTATCGCAGCACGCAGCCCGGCGACAGCGCCAAGGCGGTGCTGCTGGCCGAGGGCTTGAAGACGCCTGCCTATGTCGACAGCACGGCCCAGCCCGGTCAGCGCTACTTCTACACCGTGGCCGCGACCGACCCTGAGGACGAAAGCTATCGCAGCGACGAGCTCGGCAGCAACAGCGAGGCGGTCGCCTTGCCGGCCCGCATCGAGGCCGAGGCTTACACGGCCATGTCCGGCATCCAGCTGGAAGACTGCAGCGATGTGGGCGGCGGCAAGAATGTGGGCCACTTCGAACCCGATCGTTTCATCGAGTTCAAGGTCTCGGTGGCCAGCGCGGCCAACTTTGTCATCGACTACCGCCTGGCATCGGCCAATGGCAGCAGCGGCTTCGAAGTCTGGCTGGGCGAGAGCAAGCTGGACAGCCTGGCGGTGCCCAACACCGGTGGCTGGCAGACCTGGAAGACCTACACCAGCCCGGTGATCCGCATCCCGGCTGGCACGCACAGCCTGCGCATCAAGTCGGTCGGCAAGGAATGGAACATCAACTACATCGAGGTGAAGGCCGCGAACTGAGGGTAAGGCGCGATAGGGAGCTGCCGGGGTCTGCCCGGATACTCCAGTCGAGCACCTGAACGCGATCTTTGAGGGAACGACCCATGCATCCAGCTTCAGCTCCTGTCCGTCGGCATGTGCCCAGCCTCCTGGCTTGCGCAGCTGCCTTGCTCTGTTCCACCGGCCTGGCTGAGGCCGCGCCGCGTGTGCTGAAAGACTGGCCCGCCGTGAAGAGCGCGGTCGCCGCCGACCCGGCCATGGAGGCGCGCATCCGGGCCATCGTCGCCGGCATGAGCCTGGCGGAGAAGGTCGGGCAGATGACCCAGCCCGAGATCAAGTACATCACGCCCGAGGAGGCGGGCCGTCATCACATCGGCTCGGTGCTCAATGGCGGCGGTGCCTGGCCGGGCAACAAGCGCGAGGCTTCGGTCGCCGATTGGCTCGCCTTGTCCCAGGCCTACCACGAGGCCTTGATGTCCAGCGGCGCACGCACCCCCATCCCCATCATCTGGGGCACGGATGCCGTGCACGGCCATGGCAATGTGCGTGGCGCCACCTTGTTCCCGCACAACATCGGCCTCGGTGCCGCGGGTGACGCGGCCCTGGTGGAAGAGATCGGGGCGGCCACGGCGCGCGCGGTGCGCGCCACCGGCATCCAGTGGGTGTTCGCGCCCACCCTGGCCGTGGCCCAGGATGCGCGTTGGGGGCGCACCTACGAGAGCTTTTCCGCGGATCCGATGGTGGTGGCGCGCCTCGGTGCCGCTTCGGTGCGCGGTCTGCAAGGCCAGCTCGGCGACAGCAGTCGGGTCGTCGCCACCGCCAAGCATTTCATCGGCGACGGCAGCACCGAGTTCGGCCGTGACCAGGGCCACAGCCAGGTCAGCCGCGCGCAGATGATCAATGTGCACGGCCAGGGCTACTACGCCACCCTGGCCACCGGCGTGCAAACAGTCATGGCCTCCTTCCACAGCTGGACCGATGTGGGCGCCAAGCCAGCCAGCAAGGACTACGGCAAGATGCATGGCAGCCATGAGTTGCTGACCGTGGCCTTGAAAGAAAAGATGGGTTTTGACGGCCTGGTCGTGTCCGATTGGAACGGCATCAGCCAGGTGCCAGGCTGCCGCGACAGCAGCTGCCCGCAGGCCATCAAGGCCGGCATCGACATGGTGATGGTGCCCGAGGACTGGCGCGCCTTCATCCAGAACACCATCGCCCAGGTCGAGCGTGGCGAGATCCCGATGTCGCGCATCGACGATGCCGTGACCCGCATTCTGCGCGTCAAGATGCGGGCCGGTCTGTTTGAAACCTCGCCGCGCCAGAGCGCCGTGGCCGGCAAGCCGGAGGCCTTGCTGGCCCGAGACCTGGCCCGCCGTGCGGTGCGCCAAACCCTGGTGCTGCTGAAGAACGAGCGTGCCGCGCTGCCGCTGGCCCAGGGCAAGCGCATCCTGGTGGTGGGCAAGAGCGCCGACAACCTGGCCAACCAGGCCGGCGGCTGGAGCATGACCTGGCAGGGCACGGACACACAGAACGCCGATTTCCCGGCCTCGCAGTCCATCCTGTCCGGCATTCGTGAAAAGGCCGGTGCCGCCACGCTGAGCTTCAGTGCCGATGGCCGCGGCGTGGACCCGAGCCAGTTCGATGCCGTGATCGCCGTCATCGGCGAGACGCCTTACGCCGAAGGTGTGGGCGACATCTCGCCCTCCAGCACCTTGCAACACAGCCGCCGCTACCCGGAAGACCTGGCGGTGCTGCGCGCCGTCAGCGGTCGCGGTGTGCCGGTGATCAGCGTCTTCCTGAGCGGCCGCACGGTCTATGCGAACGACTTGCTGAATCTGTCGGACGCCTTCGTCGCCGCCTGGCTGCCGGGCAGCGAGGGTGCGGGCGTGGCCGATCTGCTGTTCAAGAACGCGGCCGGCCAGGTGGCCCATGACTTCCGTGCCAAGCTGCCTTTTGCCTGGCCCTCGGCGCCTTGCGTCAGCGCCAAGAGCCAGCCCCTGTTCAAGCCGGGCTATGGCCTCAGCTATGCCAAGCCGGGCACCGTGCGGCAGCTGCCGGTCAGCGAACGCAGCGGCGGTTGTGATGTGTCCAAAGAGCTGCTGATCTTCCGCCAGACGGGGCAGGGCCCCTACCAGATGCATGTGGGCAGCCCCAGCGGCGCCTGGCCCAACCGCGGCCTCGGCTCCGACCTCAATGCCGTGCTGGAAGCCCCGGCCGAGCAGCCCGCCATTCGGGTCTCGACCACCCAGATCAACACCCAGCAGGATGCCAAGCGCCTGGTCTGGATGGGGCCGGCCACCTTCCACATCGGCTCCAACCAGCAAGCCGACCTGACCGTCTACCCCGCACCTGCTCTGGTGTTTGACCTGCTGCCGGAGCAGGCGCCGCAGCGCCCCGTGCGCCTGCGCATGGAATGCGGCCCGGGCTGTGGCGGCACGCTGGATCTGCAGCGCGTGATCAGCGCCTTGCCCACCGGGCAGCGCCACAGCCTGAAGATCCCGCTCGCCTGCTTCGCCGCCCAAGGTGCGGACCTGAGCCGCATCGGCGCGCCCTTCAGCCTGACGGCCGACGCCCCGTTTGCCGCCGCCTTCGCCCACATCCGCGTGCGTGCCGGCGCGGCCCAAGAGCCCGATGCTTTGAGCTGCACCCAATTTTCTCCCGCTCCCTGATCATGAACTTCAAGACCGACCCCAGCCACAGCGGCGCCAGCGTTCTGCGCCGCGACTTTCCCAGCGATTTCCGCTGGGGCTGTTCCACCTCCTCCTACCAGATCGAAGGCGCGGCGCAGGAAGACGGCCGTGGCGAATCCATCTGGGACCGTTTCTGCAGCGAACCCGGCCGCATCCGCGACGGCAGCAGCGGCGCTGTGGCCTGTGACCATTACCACCGCTGGCCCGAAGACCTGGACATGGCAAAGCAGCTGGGCGTGAACGCCTACCGCTTCTCCATCGCCTGGCCGCGCCTGCTGCCGCAGGGCCGCGGTGCCGTCAATGAAAAGGGTTTGGATTTCTATTCCCGCCTGGTGGACGGCATGCTGGAGCGCGGCCTGCAACCCTGGGCCACGCTCTACCACTGGGACCTGCCCCAGGCCCTGCAAGAGCAGGGCGGTTGGGCCAACCGGGCCACGGTCGACGCCTTTCTTGAGTACACGGAACTGGTGACGCGCCGCCTGGGCGACCGGGTCAAGCACTGGATCACCCACAACGAACCCTATTGCACCGCCTTCCTCGGCAACTTCGAAGGCAACCATGCGCCGGGCCTGAAGGACCACAAGACCGCCTTGCTGGTCTGCCACCACCTGCTGCTCTCGCATGGCCGCGCCGTGCCGCTGATCAAGCGCATGGTGCCTGGCGCGCAGGTCGGCATCACCCTGAGCCTGCACCCGATCTCGCCGGCCAGCGACAGCGCCGAGGATGCCGCCGCCGCGATCCGCCACGACGGCCTGCGCAACCGCTGGTTCCTGGACCCGCTGCACGGCCGCGGCTACCCCGCGGATGTCCTGGCCTTGCTGGGGGCGGATGCGCCGCAGCTGCTCAGCAATGACTTGCGCGAGATCGCCACGCGCACCGATTTCCTGGGCGTCAATTACTACTTCCCTGAGCGGATAGAGAACGCCCCGGGCGTGGCGCCCATCGCCACCCGCGTGGTCGAGACGCCCGGCGTGGAGCGCACCGCCTTCGGCTGGGAGGTGGACCCGGAAGGCATGGTCACCCTGCTGACCCGCATCCAGCGCGACTACGCGCCCAAATGCGTCTACCTGACCGAGAACGGCTCGACCTTCGAGGACGAGCTGCTGCCCGACGGCCGTGTCGAGGATGCACAGCGCCGCAGCTATCTGCAGCGCCATCTCGCGGCTGCCCAGCGGGCCATGGCTGCCGGCGTGCCCTTGAAAGGCTATTTCGCCTGGAGCTTGCTCGACAACTTCGAGTGGGCCGAGGGCTATCTGCGCCGCTTCGGCCTGGCCTACGTCGACTTTGAAACCCAGCAACGTACCCTGAAGGCCAGCGGCCAGTGGTATGCCCAGTTCCTGCAGCCTGGAGAGACGGACCGATGAAACACGCGAACCTTGTCTGGGGCAAGCTGGCCCTCTTGCTCGCCGCAACTGGCGCCGCTGCGGTGGTGCAGGCGCAGACCAAGCCTGCTGCGACTCCTGTTACCACGGCCGCTGCGGCACCTTTGAAGGCCGAAGTCATCCACTGGTGGACCTCGGGTGGCGAGTCGGCCGCCGTCAAGGCCCTGGCCGATGCCTACAGCGCCGCGGGCGGCGCCTGGAAGGACACGGCCGTGGCCTTGGGTGAGCAGGCGCGCTCGGTGGCCATCAACCGAATCGTTGGTGGCAACCCGCCGACGGCGGCCCAGTTCAACACCTCCAAGCAGTTCCTCGATGTGGTGGATCAGGGGCTCTTGAATCATGTGGATGAAGCGGCCGCCGCCGGCAAGTGGGAGCAGGTGCTGCCGGAGACCGTGCTCAAGGTCATCAAGGTCAAGGGCCACTTCTACGCCGCGCCGGTCAACATCCACATGCCGGCCTGGATCTGGACCTCCAAGGCCGCCTTCAAGAAGGCCGGCATCACGGCCGAGCCCAAGACCATGGACGAGCTCTTTGCCGCGCTCGACAAGCTCAAGGCCGCCGGCCTGATCGGCCTGGCCCATGGCGGCCAGCCCTGGCAGGACAACACGGTGTTTGCTGCCGTGCTCAGCAATGTCGGCGGCCGCGAGCTCTACCTCAAGGTCATGCGCGACCGCGACCCCAAGGCCATCATGTCGCCCGAGTTCAAGAATGTGCTGCTGAGCTTCAAGCGCCTGCAGAGCTATGTGGACAAGGGCTCGCCGGGCCGCAACTGGAACGACGCCACCGCCTTGCTGATCAATGGCAAGGCCGGTGTGCAGTTCATGGGCGACTGGGCCAAGGGCGAGTTCGCCCTGGCCAAGCAGGAGGCCGGGCGCGACTACGGCTGCATCGCCGGCTTCGGCCCCAACTCGCCCTACATCATCCAGGGCGATGTCTTGGTCTTCCCCAAGACCAACCAGCCCGAGGCCATCAAGGCCCAGAAGCTGCTGGCCACCGTGGCCACCACGCCGGCCACGCAAATTGCCTTCAGCATCAAGAAGGGCTCCATCCCGGCGCGCAGCGATGTCGATGCCAGCCAGCTCGACATCTGCGGCCAGCAGGGCGTGGCCATCATGAAGGACAAGTCGCGCCACCTGGGCAATGGCGAGGTCTACCTGACGCCGGATCAGAACGGCGCCATGCAGGACATCGTGACCGCCTACTGGAACCGCAACATCCCGGTTGAGAAGGTGCAAAAAGACCTGATCGCCGCCCTCAACAACAACTGAGGGCACAGGCGCTGATGTCTCGCAAGAACCGCTCTTCGAATCGAGCTTCTCGGCTCCGTGGTCTGACGCCCTGGGCCGCCCTGCTGCCCATGGCGCTGACCGTGCTGCTGGGCTATCTGGGCGCGGTGCTCTGGACGCTGCGCGTGTCCCTGAGCAGCTCGCGCACCTTTCCCAAGGACGACTTCGTTGGACTGGCCCAGTACGAGCGCCTGTTTGGCAACGAGCGCTGGCTGCTCTCGCTGGAGAACCTCGCGGTCTACGGCCTGCTCTTCATCGGCGCCTGCATGGTGATTGGCTTCTTGCTGGCCGTGTTCATCGACCAGAAGGTGCGCGGCGAGGGCCTCTTGCGCACCATCTTTCTCTACCCCTACGCCATGTCCTTTGTGGCCACCGGTCTGGTCTGGCAATGGGTGCTCAATCCCACCGACGGCATCCAGCAGGCGGTGCGGCAGATGGGCTTCGAGAACTTCACTTTCGACTGGATCATCGACCAGGACATGGTGATCTACACCGTGGTGATCGCCTCGGTCTGGCAGGCCTCGGGCCTGGTGATGGCGCTGCTGCTGGCTGGCTTGCGCGGCATTGATGAAGACATCTGGAAAGCCGCCCGCATCGATGGCATCAAGCCCTGGCGTGTCTACCTGTCCATCGTCCTGCCCATGCTGGGTGCTTCGTTTGCCACCGTCTTCGTGCTGCTCTTCACCGCAGCGGTCAAGGTGTTCGACGCGGTGGCGGCCATGACCCAGGGCGGGCCCGGCACGGCCAGCGATGTGCCGGCCAAATTCATCATGGACCACCTCTTTGGCCGCGCGAATGTGGCCCTGGCCTCGGCCGGCGCCATCGTGCTGCTGCTGACCGTGCTGGCCCTGGTGGCGCCGTTTTTCTACGCCCGCAGCCGTGCTCGAAGCGCTGGGGCTGTGAAGGGGAAGGGCGCATGAGCCACTCTGCTGTCACGATGAAAACTCAAGCCGCCCGACGCGCCCAGGCGCGCGGTCGCTTCAATCCGGCCCGCTGGGGCATCTACGCCTTCTTGGTGACGGCGGCCCTGTTCTTCCTGGCCCCGCTCTACATCATGCTGGTCACCTCCTTCAAGACCATGGAGGAGATCCGACTGGGCCAGCTCTTTGCGCTGCCCTTGAATGCCACGCTCGAGCCCTGGCGAGCGGCCTGGAGCGAGGTCTGCACGGGCGTGTCCTGCGAGGGCATCAGCGCGGGCTTTTGGAACTCGGTCGCCATCGTGGTGCCCAGCACCATCCTGCCGGTCTTGATCGGCGCCTTGAACGGCTACGCGCTGAGCTTCTGGCGGCCACGCGGCGCCAACGTGCTCTTCGGCATCCTGATGCTGGGCGCTTTCATTCCCGTGCAGGTGATGATTTACCCGCTGGTCAAGGTGATGGCGGCCGTGGGCCTCTACAGCTCGCTGCCGGGCATCGTGGCCGTGCACCTGATCTTCAGCATGCCGGTGATGACCTTGCTGTTTCGCAACTACTACAGCGCCATACCGCCGGAGCTGTTCAAGGCCGCGCGCATCGACGGTGGCGGCTTCTGGCGCATCTTTGTCCAGCTGATGCTGCCCATGTCCACACCCATCATCGTGGTGGCGGCCATCATGCAGGTGACCGGGGTCTGGAACGACTACATCCTCGGCCTGGTCTTCGCCGGCCGCGAGCATTTGCCGATGACGGTGCAGCTCAACAACGTGATCAACACCACCACCGGCGAGCGGCTCTACAACGTGAACATGGCGGCCACCATCCTCACCTCCATGGTGCCGCTGCTGGTTTATTTCGTCTCCGGACGCTGGTTTGTGCGCGGCATTGCGGCCGGTGCGGTCAAAGGTTGATTGAGAGAACAATGAGTACGACGACGAGCCCACAGCCCAAGAGTGGCGTCAGCATCCGCGATCTGTGCATCCGTTTTGACGGTCACGAGGTCATCAAGGGCCTGAACCTGGAGATCCACGAGGGCGAGTTCCTGGTCTTGCTCGGCCCCTCGGGCTGCGGCAAGTCCACCTTGCTGCACAGCATTGCCGGCCTGACGGAGTTCGAGAGCATTGCCGAAGGCACCGTGGAGATTGCCGGTCAGGACATGACTTTTGCCGACCCCAGCGAGCGCGGCATCGGCATGGTGTTCCAGTCCTATGCCCTCTACCCGACCATGACGGTGGAGAAGAACATGTCCTTCGGCCTGCGTGTGGCCGGCTGCCCCAAGGACGAGGTGCAGCGCCGGGTGCAGCGGGTGGCGGCTATGTTGCAGCTGGAGCCGCTGCTGCAGCGCAAGCCGGGCCAGCTCTCCGGCGGCCAGCGCCAGCGCGTGGCCATCGGCCGCGCCCTGGTGCGAGAGGCGGCGGTGTTGTTGTTTGATGAGCCCCTGTCCAACCTCGACGCCAAGCTGCGCGCCGAGCTGCGCCGCGAGCTCAAGCTGCTGCACAAGAAGCTGGGCTCCACCATGATTTACGTCACCCACGACCAGGTGGAGGCCATGACTCTGGCCAGCCGCATCGTGGTGATGAAGGGCGGCGTGATCCAGCAGATCGGCGCGCCGACCGAGGTCTACGAGCGGCCGGCCAATCTTTTTGTGGCGGGTTTCCTGGGCGCGCCGGGCATGAATCTGGTGCCGGGTCAGCTCTCCGTGTCTGCGTCCGGCGAGGTGGGTTTGAGCGGTGCGCTGAGCGCCGATCTGGCTGCTTACCCCTTCCAGCAGCAACCGCACGACGGGCAGGCCGTGCTGCTGGGCATCCGCCCCGAGCATGTGCGCCTGGACCCGCAGGGCGCCTGGCGCGGCGTGGTCCATCTGATCGAGCCCATGGGCAACCATCAGGTGGTGTGGATCCAGTGCGGTGCGCAGCTGCTGGCCGCCATCGTCGAAGACCATGTGCAGCTGCAGCCCGATCAGGCCCTGAGCTTCCAGCTCGATCTGGCGCGCGCCTCCCTGTTCGATCAGTCCAGCGAGCAGCGGCTCTGAGCCACCGCGCCGCCTGCGAATCGCAAGGAACTTAGCCCCGATGTCCAGCTTGCCACTCTTGCGCCGCATCGTCATCGCCGGCGGTGGCACCGCCGGTTGGATGAGCGCCGCCGCGCTGTCCACCTTGCTGCCGCCGGGCTACGAGATCCACCTGGTCGAATCGGAGGAGATCGGCACCATCGGGGTGGGCGAAGCCACCATTCCGAACATCAAGAACTTCAATGCCGCACTGGGCCTCGATGAGAACGACTTCATCCGCGCCACCCAGGGCAGCTTCAAGATGGGCATCGAGTTCGTCCACTGGGGCCGGCTGGGTGAGCGCTACATCCACGGCTTTGGCAGCTTCGGCCAGGATTTCGGCAGCGTTGGTTTTCACCACCAATGGCTGCGCCTGCGCCGCGAAGGCCTGGCCTCGGCCCTGGACGATTACTCCATCAACACCAGCGCGCCGCGCCAGGCCAAGTTCATGCGCGCCCGGCCCGAGATGGCCGGCTCGCCGCTGGCCGACATCGCCTACGCCTACCAGTTCGACGCCGGCCTCTACGCCGCCTATCTGCGCCGGCATGCCGAGCAGCGCGGCGCGCGCCGCAGTGAGGGCCGCATCGTCGAGGTGCTGCGCGCGGCCGAAGACGGCCGCATCCGCGCCCTGCGCCTGGACAGCGGCGAGCAGATCGAGGGCGACTTTTTCCTCGACTGCACTGGCATGCGCGCCTTGCTGATGGGCCAGACCTTGGGCGTGGGCTTAGAAGACTGGTCACATTGGCTGCCCTGCGATCGCGCCTGGGCTGTGCCTTGTGAATCGGCCGGCCCCTTGCTGCCCATGACCCGGGCCACGGCCCACAGTGCCGGCTGGCAGTGGCGCATTCCGCTGCAGCACCGCACCGGCAACGGCCATGTGTTTGCCAGCCGCTTCATGGACGAGGGCGAGGCGCGCGATCTGCTGATGCGCCATCTCGACGGCAAGCCCCTGGCTGAGGCGCGCTCCATTCGCTTCCAGCCCGGGCGGCGGCACCAGGCCTGGCATCAGAACTGCCTGGCCGTGGGCCTGTCAGGTGGTTTCCTGGAGCCGCTGGAATCGACCAGCATCCACCTGATCCAGACCGCGCTGGCCCGGCTGATGAGTTTTTTCCCGCATGGCGGGCTCGACGCGGCCGACATTGCCGAATACAACCGCCAGACCCAGTTCGAATACGAGCGCATCCGCGACTTCATCATCCTGCACTACAAGGCCACGGCGCGGGACGACTCGCCGTTCTGGAATCACTGCCGCCAGATGGCCGTGCCCGAGACCTTGCAGCGCAAGATCGATCTGTTCTGCAGCAATGGCCGCATCGTGCGCGAGGCCGATGAGCTGTTCGCCGAGCTGAGCTGGCTGCAAGTGATGAATGGGCAGGGCCTGCAGCCGCGGGGCTACCACCCGCTGGCCGAGCAGACGCCCAAGGCCGAGGCGGTGGAGCTGCTCGATCACATCCGGCAGGTGATTGCGCGCTGCGTGCAGGTCATGCCCACGCAGGCCGCCTATATCGCCGAACATTGTCAGGCCCTCAGGCCAGGGAGCGGCACATGAGATGGATGTTGGCAGTTCTTGCCATGGTGGGCCTGCTGGCCTGCAATGTGAGTGCAGCGGCTGGGGCTGGCCCCAGCCCCAGCTTCCAGATCGCCACCTACAACCTGCGGCTGAATCTGGCCTCCGATGGGCCGAACGCCTGGCCCCTGCGGGCCGAGGCCGTCAAGGCCTTGATCCGGTATCACGAGTTCGATGTCTTCGGCACCCAGGAGGGCCTGCCCGAGCAGATCGACGAGTTGTCTCGCATGGACGAGTTTGCCCATGTCGGCGTGGGCCGCGACGACGGCAAGCGCGCCGGCGAGCACTCGGCCATCTTCTTTCGCAAGGCGCGCTTCGAGGCGCTCAGCAGTGGTGACTTCTGGCTCAGCCAGACGCCTGACGTTCCGTCCAAAGGCTGGGACGCGCGCTGCTGCAACCGTCTGGCCAGCTGGGTGCAGCTGCGCGACCGGGAGAGCCAGCGCCGCTTCTTCGTCTTCTCGGTGCACTTCGATCACGAGGGTGAAGTGGCCCGCAAGGAGTCGGCCAAGCTCTTGCTGCTCAAGGTCAAGGAGATTGCCGGCACAGCGCCGTTGATCTGCCTGGGCGACTTCAACTCGACCCCCGAGACCGAGCAGATCCAGCGCATGCAGGCGGCGCTGCGCGATGCCTACCGGGTCAGCCAGAGCCCGCCCTACGGCCCGGTCGGCACCTTCAACGCGTTCAAGATCGACGCGCCGATGACGGCACGCATCGACTACGTCTTTCTCAGCCCCGGCATCACGGTGCTCAAGTACGGCGTGCTCAGCGATTCGCAGGCCGGCCGTTTCCCGTCTGACCACCACCCGGTGCTGCTGCGCGTGCGCCTGGATTGATTGGACGCCGGCACCCGATGCGGTGCTTGTTCCTTTTCGTTCTCTGACCCGACTCCCTCCATGAGCCTTCTGTTTCCTGCTTCATCCTCCTCCTCAAGCCGTCCTGGTTTTGCGTCTGCTGTGCTGACGCTGGCTGTCTGCATCAGTGCCGGCACCGGTGCCGGTGTGGCCCAGGCCGCACCGGATGCCGGCAGCGTGTCGTCCTGGCAGACGCGTGCCGACCGCAGCCGCCTGCTGGCCCGCGAGCCCGACAGCCGCTTCAAGCCCGGGCAAAAGGCGCTGCCCCTGCACATCGAGGTCGACCCCAGCCAGCGCTTTCAGACCATGGAAGGTTTCGGGGCCTCCCTCACCGATGCCTCGGTCTGGCTGATGCAGCAGCGCATGAGCGAGTCGCAGCGCAAGGCCTTGCTGGGGGAATTGTTCGGCCGCGGGCCGGGGGGTGTCGGCTTTGATCTGACCCGCCTGACCATCGGCGCCTCAGACTTTTCGCGCAGCCACTACAGCTATCTGGACCTGCCTCCCGGCCAGACCGATATGGCATTGAAGGCCTTCTCGATCGAAGCTGCGCGCGCCGAGCTGCTGCCCGTGGTCAAGTCGGCCCTGGCCATCAATCCCCGCCTGCAGGTGATGGCCTCCCCCTGGAGCGCGCCGGGCTGGATGAAGCAGACAGACAGCTTGATCAAGGGCCGCCTCAAGCCCGAGATGTATGGCGTGTTTTCTGAGTATCTGGTTCGTTATGTCGACGCTTTTGCGGCCGAAGGCGTGCCTATTTTTGCGCTGACGATTCAGAACGAGCCGCACTTCGAGCCGCCCGACTACCCCGGCATGCGCGTGGACCCGGCCGAGCGCGCCGCCGTGATCGGCCAGCATCTGGGCCCGCTGCTGGAGCGTCGCGGCCTGAAGACGCAGCTGATCGACTGGGACCACAACTGGGACGAACTGAAGTCGCCGCTGGCGGTGCTGGCCGATCCGGTGGCACGCCGCTATGTGGCCGGCGTGGGCTGGCATTGCTATGCCGGCGATGTGCAGGCCCAGACCGTGGTCCATGAGGCCCACCCCGACAAGGACACCTGGTTCACGGAATGCTCAGGCGGCGAATGGGCGCCCGAGTGGCACAAGACCTTGCCCTGGATGATGAGCAATCTGGTGATCGGCAGCACCCGCGGCTGGGCCAAGGGCGTGCTGATGTGGAACATGGCGCTGGACGAAAACCACGGGCCCCATCTGGGTGGCTGCAAGGACTGCCGCGGCGTGGTCACCATCGACTCCAAGACCGGTGAGGTGACCCGAAACATCGAGTACTACGCCCTCGCTCATGCCAGCAAATTTGTGCGCCGCGGTGCGCAGCGCATTGCCTCGCCCACCCAGCTGGGTGGCCTGGAAACGGTGGCCTTTCGCAATGCCGACGATGGCTCCATCGCCCTGATCGTCAGCAATGGCGAGGCGCAAAGCCGCCGCTTCACCGTCGGGCAGGGCGCGCGCCGCTTGGCCTACACCCTGCCCAAGCACAGCGTGGTCACCTTCACCTGGGCGGGCCAGTGAGGTGCAGCCGCGCGGGCGCGCGCCTTGCCCTGGTCCTGGCCGCGCTGAGCAGCATGGCTGCGCATGCCGAGCTGCGGCTGCACGGCGTCTTCGGCGATCACATGGTGCTGCAGCGCGCCGTGCCCATCCCGGTCTGGGGCCAGGCAGAGCCCGGCGAGCGCGTCGAGCTGCGCCTGCATGGGCAGCGCCAGACCGTGCAGGCCGATGCCCAAGGCCGCTGGCGCCTGCAGCTGCGCCCGGAGGCGGCCGGTGGCCCCTACCGGCTGGAGCTGCGTGGCGAGCGCAGCGATCAGGTGTTGGCGCTGCGTGATGTCCTGGTCGGCGATGTCTGGCTGACCTTGGGCCAGTCGAATATGGAATGGGCGCTGCGTGACTCTTTCGGTGGCCCGGCCGCAGCGGCTGCGGCCCAGGACCCCGGCCTGCGACACCTCAAGATGGCCCACCGCACCGCCACCCAGCCTCAGAGCGATCTGGCGCCCGCGCCCTGGCAAGCCGCCACCGGGCCCCAAGCGGCGGACTTCAGTGCCGTGGCCTACCACTTCGCCAAGCAATTGCGGCAGAAGCAGCCGGGCGTGCCCATCGGCCTGCTCAATGTCTCCTGGGGTGGCACCCAGATCGAGAGCTGGATGAGCCGCGAGGCCCTGGCCCGCCAGCCCGATATCGCCCCCTTGCTGGTCGGCATGCCGGACTCGCCGCAGGCCTTTGCGGCGCGCTACCAGGCGCGCATAGACGCTTTGCTCAGCGCCTGGCAGGGTAGGGGGACGAGCGAGCCCGGGCAGGCTTTGGCCCACTGGGCCCGCGCCGATTGGGATGACAGCCGCTGGCCGCAGCTGCAGGCGCCGGGCATGTGGGAAGGCCAAGGCCTGAGCGATCTGGATGGCACGGTCTGGTACCGCCGCAGCCTGCAGCTCAGCGATGCGCAAGCCGCGGCGCCTGATGCCGTGCTGAACCTGGGCCTGATTGACGATTGCGATGAAAGCTTCGTCAACGGCCAGGCCGTGGGCGGCCAGTGTGGCTGGGACCAGCCGCGCCGCTACGCCCTGGCGCCCGGCCTGCTGCGCGCCGGCCTGAATGTGATCGCGGTGCGCGTGCGCGACACCGGCGGTGGCGGCGGTCTGCATGGCCGGCCTGAGGGCCTGGCCTTGCAGCTGGGTGGGCAGACGCTGAGCCTGGCCGGGCCCTGGCGGGCCCAGGTCGAATCGCTGCTCGAGAAGCCCGAGCTGGGGCCCAATGATCTGCCCTCGCTGCTGTTCAACGGCATGCTCAGCCCGCTGCAGGGCCTACCGATTCGCGGCATGCTCTGGTACCAGGGCGAGAGCAATGTGCCGCGTGCGGCCCAGTACGAGCGCCTGCTGCCGGCCTTCATCAACGATCTGCGCGAGCGCTGGGGCCAGGGCGAGTTTCCTTTCTTGATCGTGCAGCTGGCGGCCGATCAGCCCTGGCAGAACAACAGCCTGCAGGGCAGTGCCTGGGCCGAGCTGCGCGAGGCGCAGGCGAGGGCGCTGCGCCTGCCCCGCACCGGCCTGGTGCTCAGCAGCGACCTGACCGATGATGGCAATCTGCACCCGCGCCACAAGCGCGAGCTGGGTGAGCGGCTGGCGGCGCTGGCCCTCGAAGACGCGAAATCCGCGAAGAACCTCAAGCCGAGCGCCAAGCCGAACGGCAAGCCGAAGGCCAAGCTGAACCAGCAGGTCCACGGCCGGGTCCACGGCCCGCTCTTGCAGCGCATGCGCATCCGCGGACCCGCCGTGGAGCTGAGCTTCACCCAAACTGCGGGCGGCCTGTACTGCCCGGACGCCGAGATTCGCGGCTTCACCGTAGCCGGCGCCGATGGCGTGTTTCATCCGGCCCATGCACAGCTGATCGGCAAGCATCGTGTGCACGTGAGCAGCCCCGCCGTGCCGCAACCGCAGGCCCTGCGCTACGGCTGGCTCGACAACCCGCAGCCGATCAATCTCTTCAACCGCGCCGGCCAGCCCGCCATGGCGTTCCGCAGCGACCGCTGGCCGCGCCTGACCGAGACCCAAAGCTATGGCTTCTGAATCGACTGAAATGCTTGCAAAGGCCGCCGGCAAGGCGCTGCTGCTCGGGGCCTTGTCCCTGGGTTGCGGCCTGCTCCTTGCGGCATCTGCAGCACCTGCGGCCCCGCCCATTCCCTTGGCTGAGGTGCTGCCGCAGCCGCAGCGGCTGCAAGCGCTGGAAGATCAAGCGCCGTTTGAGCTCGACCGGCGAGTGCAGGTCTGGGCCGATCCGGCCTTGCTGGTGCCGGCACAGGCCTTGGCGCGCGAGCTGGGCCTGCGCCCGGCCCGTTCCGGTGAAGCACCGGCGACCGGCGCCCCGGGCCGGCAGATCCGCCTGGTCCTGGCGAAGGATCTGCCGGCCGTGGCGGGGGCCTACCGCTTGCGCATGGCCGGCGAGGCCCTCGTCATCGAAGCGGCCGAGGCCAGCGGCGCCTTCTACGCCGGCCAGACCTTGCGCCAGCTGCTGCCGCCGGCTTGGCGCCCTCGGGGTGATGCCCGCGTCCGCCTGCCGGCCGCCGAGATCGAGGACGCGCCGCGCTTTGCCTGGCGCGGCCTGATGCTTGATGTGGCCCGGCACTTTCACGATGCTGCTCGCGTCAAGCGGGTCATCGACCAGATGGCGGCCTACAAGCTCAACCGCTTGCATCTGCATCTGAGCGACGACCAGGGTTGGCGTGTGCATCTGCGCAGCCTGCCGCGGCTCAGCCAGGTCGGCGGGCGCGGCAGTCATTCGCAGCCCAACACGGGGCCTGCGCGGTACTTCAGCGAGGCCGATGTGCGGGAGATCGTGCGTTATGCCGCCGCGCGCCATATCGAGGTGGTGCCCGAGATCGACATGCCGGGCCACAGCGGGGCCGCGGCGCGCGCCTACCCCGAGTTCTTTGACGGCCGCGTCACCTTCAACCCGGCCAAGCCCGAGACCTACCGCTTCATCGACACCCTGCTGGGCGATCTGGTGCGCCTGTTCCCGGGCCGCTACCTGCATTTCGGCGGCGACGAGGTCTGGGTGAACAACACCCGCTGGAAGGACATGCCCGAGGTCATGGCCCTGGCGCGCAAGCTCACACCGGCCGATCAAGCGCCGCAGCTCAAGGCGGTGGAGGCGGACTTTGCGCGCCGTGTCGTGCAGCTGATCCAGAAGCATGGCCGCATTCCCATCGGCTGGGACGAGGTGATCGCCGCCGGGCTTGATGATCCTGCGCTGCTCGTGCAGTGGTGGCGAATGGACAAGCCCGAGGCGGCACGTCAGGCGCTGCGGCAGGGGCAGTCGCTGATCTTGTCGCCGTCCGACCGCATGTACTTGGACTACGCCGCCGGCCTGGGTGAACCGGGCGCACCCTGGGAAGGCAACACCGGCGGCCCGGTCTCGGTCGAGAAGATCGTGGCCTGGGAGCCCATGCCGGACGGCTTGAGCGAGGCCGAGCGCCAGCGCGTGCTGGGCATCGAGGCGCCGCTGTGGACCGAGAACGTGCGCAGCGAAAGCTATCTGCAGTTCATGCTCTACCCGCGTCTGGCGGCGGTGGCCGAAGTGGCCTGGCGTCAGAGTGCCAATTCCAGCCCGGCCGCCTTTTTGAAGCGTCTGGCACCGCATATCCAGCGCTGGAAGGCCCAGGGCCTCAATGTGCGGGGCAGCTTGGAGGATGCGCACCGCTATCGTTTGCACTGAGACATGTGAGCGGCGCATTCGCTCTGCCGTCTTCTGATTTCGCTGCACTTGCTGCAACTTGCTCGCCGAGAACCCGGCGACGCCACAGCAACTCGCGAGGTGGGAGGGGAGCGAGGAGAGGGAGAGAAGGAGAGGGCGAAGGCGAAGGATTCTGCGACACCTCCGCAGCATTGAAGCGATCGCCTGCGATTCCTTTCTTAAATATCTAAAAATAATAAAAAAAGAGTTCTTTCTTTTTGAATGGTATAAAGCGTTGCGGGAAATTCGCCCGAACGCCTGTCTCGGGCACAGGCGAAGCCGTCGGGGTCGTGTAGAGCGACCTTGAAGCGCCTGCTGGAACCGTCCCGACACGGCATACCGGCGAGCGACACGATGGACATGCAGCCTGCTCAAGGCCTGCAGTTTTTTGATTGCACAAGATTACAAATCACGTCATACCCATGGGCCAGTTCGTCGTTTCGCCCACGACACACCCCACCGATTGCGGCCGTTTCCGGGCCTCGTTTTCGGTTCAAGGCTCTCCGTGCAACGGCAGCCCCGGCCGTGTGTTCCGATTGAGCAAGACCTTTGCCTCACGCGAAGGCGCCCGCCTCCTGGCGGTCACCCAAGGCTGGTTGCAAGCCAGCATGGCGCACCCGCCCGAGTGCTGAGATCCCTGGTGTCTCACGGGGCCTGTCCAGCCGCCGCAGTGGCAGTGCGCGCCCCAAACATCCAGACCGTCCTACATCGTGACCTTGCGTCACGACCCCATCAGAAAGGCTCCCTCATGAGCAGCAAAATCTACGTCGGCAACTTGCCGTATTCCGTGACCGACGCCAGCCTGAAGAGCAACTTTGCCGAGTTCGGCAGCGTGTCCTCGGCCCGGGTCATGATGGACCGAGACACCGGAACGTCCAAAGGCTTCGGCTTCGTGGAAATGGCATCGCCCGAGTTCGCGCAAGCGGCCATCTCGGCCTTGCACGGCATGACCGTCGACGGCCGCTCCATCGTGGTGACTCTTGCACGCCCTCGTGAGGACAGCGCCAAGGCAGGGGGCTATAGCGCAGCCGGTTACAACGCGTCCAAGCGCGCGGATGTGGGCTATGGAAACGGCGGCTTCGGCGGCGGGCGCTACTGATTTCAGCCGCGTCCAACAAGAAGCCGGTTCATTCGAGCCGGCTTTTTTCAAGCCAAGAGATGCCTTGGATGCTTCCATTTGTTTGCCCTTGTAATTTTACATAATACACATTGTAGATATTTTATGTGGGTGTGCGCACCGGGAGGCCATGGGCGATCCATGCAGAAAGTCCTCCGGCCAGATTGAGGACATGGGCATGGCCGCGGTGCAGTAGGAACTGCATCGCCTGCTGGCTCCGCCCTCCGGCGGCGCAAGCGACGATGAGCTTGCGGTCGCGTGGCAGTTCGGCGTGGCGTTGCTGCAGTTCACTCAGCGGCATGTGGATGCAGCGCACCACGTCATAGGCAGCACGAGCCAACTCGTGGCCCTCGCGGACATCGAGCAGCCAGGTGTCGGTCTCGTTTTGCAGCGTTTGGTGAGCGTCCAGTGGCTTGATGTGGAGATCCCGGGTGTTTGTCATGGCAGTGCGGTCCTTGGGTTGATGGGCGTGAATGTGAAGCTTTTGGGCTGTGCGTGTGCCGTTGTGCATCGGTTGCTTGTGGGGCCTCGTGGCGGTTTGGAAGGTGTTCCTGAGCAATTGCGCGCAGGGATTTACGGCGGTCCCGCGGCTTGGAGCCCGGCCCTTTGTTGGTGGTCTGCTTCTACGGGTGTGCTGCTGCCTTCGATGTTCAAGCGAGACACTGTTTGGGCAATTGACTATTTGCATGATTGCGCAAATAATATGAATACTTCTTAAATCTGTCCAGCCAGCCGAGGTCTCAGATGAATCACGCCGAACAGCATCCTGCCTCTGTACCGCAGCGCAGCCGCAGCTTGCCCGCGCTTCGCCTGCGGAACAAGGCTTGCCGGAAACTCGGGCCTCAGTTCGTGCTCTGGGCCCTGCTGACAGCCTTGCCTGTTTCACAGGCAGGTGCGTCCGGCGAAGTGCTCACCACGGGCGCCACCGCTGCCAGCCATGCTCCGACCCTGCGCAGCATGGTGGTGGCCGCGGCGACGGGTCAACAAGGCAGCTCGGTCGAGGGCCTGGTGGAAGCCGTGCGCCAGACGGCGGTTTCGGCCCAGGTGTCCGGTGCCATCGTGCAGTTGGAGGTCAAGGCGGGCGACCGGGTGCGTGCCGGACAGGTGCTGCTTCGCATCGATGCCCGAGCCAGCACGCAGGCCAGCCAGGCCAGCGAGGCGCAAGCCCAGGCCTCGCGAGCGGCCTTGCAGCTGGCCAGCCGTGAGTACGAGCGCCAGAAGCAGCTTCACCAGCAGCACTTCATCAGTCAGGCAGCGCTTGACCAGGCCGAAGCGCAGTTCAAGGCCACGCAAGCCCAGGTTCAGGCGCAGCTGGCTCAGCTGGCCTTGACCCGAACCCAGGGCGACTTCCATGTCGTGCGCAGCCCTTACGACGGCGTGATCTCTGATTTGCCGGTGGCCTTGGGCGATATGGCCATGCCTGGGCGCCCCTTGCTCACGGTCTATGAGCCCCGCGCCTTGCGCGTCAGGGCTCATCTGGCCCAGAGCCAGGCCTTGCAGATCCAGGGCAAGGCAGTGCTTCGCGTCGAGCTGCCCGGGCAGTCACAGCCGGTGCGTGCGCAGAGCTTTCAGCTCTTGCCGGCAGTGGATGCCAGCTCACACACGATGGAGCTGCGCCTGAATCTGCCCGCCCTGCCCGGCTTGGTGCCTGGCATGTTCGCGCGGGTGCAGCTGCCGGCCAATCTGAGCTCTGCCTCGCAGCTGCGTGTGCCTCAGAGTGCGGTGCAGCGGCGTGCCGAGATGACGGGCGTCTATGTGATCAACGCCGCGGGCAAGCCGCTGCTGCGGCAGCTGCGTCTGGGTGCGGCTCAGGCAGGGTATGTGGAAGTCCTGTCCGGACTCAATCCGGGCGAGCGCATTGCGCTGGATCCACAAGTCGCGGCGCGCCAGCGCTGAGCCGAGCCTCATGCATGCATGCACGCACAAACAGCAAGGAGCCACCTCGCATGAAACTTCAGGAGCCCAATGAACGCGCGCCCATGGGCGTTTCGGGCCGCATCGCGGCGTACTTTCAGTCGGCACAGATCACTCCGCTTTTGGCGCTGCTCGCCTTGTTGCTGGGCATCTTTGCCGTGCTGGTCACGCCACGCGAGGAAGAGCCGCAGATCAATGTCACCATGGCCAATGTGTTGCTGCCCTTTCCCGGCGCCAGCGCCCGGGACGTCGAACAGATGGTGGCCACACCGGCCGAGCAGGTGCTGTCGCAGATCGCCGGGGTCGAGCATGTGATGTCGGTCTCTCGCCCGGGCCTGGCGGTGCTGACGGTGCAGTTCAAGGTGGGTGTGCCGCGCACCGAGGCGCTGGTGCGCCTGCACGACACTGTGACCAGCCATGCCGACTGGTTGCCGCAGAACCTCGGGGTGCAGACACCGCTGGTCAAGCCCAAGGGCATTGACGATGTGCCCATCGTCACCCTGACCTTGTTCGCCAGACAGGGCGAGAGTGCCGCCTTCGATCTGGAGCGCGTGGCCCACAGCATGGAGATCGAGCTCAAGCGCGTGCCCGGCGTGCGCGAGGTGCGCAGCATCGGCGGCCCTGGCCGTGCGCTGCACGTGCAGATCGACCCGGCGCGGCTGAACGCGAGCGGCCTGACCGTGGCCGACCTGCGCCAAGCCCTGCAGGGCGCGCATCTGGCCCTGCCGCTGGGCGATCTCTTGCAGAACAACCGTGCCATCGCCTTGGAGGCGGGCGCTTTTTTGAGCAACGCAGCTGAGGTGGCCGAGCTGATCGTCGGTGTGCACGGTGGCAAACCGGTGTTCCTGCGCGATGTGGCGCGCATCGAGGACGGCCCCGTGCGGCCGAGTCGTTATGTCTGGCACGGCGAAAAGGCCCAGGGCAGCGCGCCCGATGCCAGCCCTGGCCGCGAATTCCCTGCGGTGACCATCGCCATCACCAAGAAAGCCGGCGAGAACGCCATCGACGTGGCCGAAGCGGTGATGCAGCGTGTGGAAGGCCTGCGCAACACCGTCATTCCGGCCGAGGTGTCGGTCAGCGAGACGCGCAACTACGGCGCTACGGCCAACGACAAGGCCAGCAAGCTGATTCAGAAGCTGCTGTTCGCCACCGCCTCGGTGGTGGCACTGGTGTTCATCGCCCTGGGCCGACGCGAGGCCGCCATTGTCGGCACGGCCGTCATCCTCACACTGACCGTCACGCTGTTCGCCTCCTGGGCTTGGGGCTTCACACTCAACCGCGTTTCGCTGTTCGCGCTGATCTTCTCCATCGGCATCCTGGTGGACGATGCCATCGTGGTGGTGGAAAACATCCACCGCCACCAGCAGCTGTTCCCGGGCCGCAGCCTCAAGGACATCATCCCGGGCGCTGTCGATGAAGTCGGCGGCCCCACCATCCTGGCCACTTTGACGGTGATTGCCGCTTTGCTGCCCATGGCTTTCGTGTCCGGTCTCATGGGCCCGTACATGAGCCCCATCCCCATCAACGCCAGCATGGGCATGCTCTTGTCGCTGGCCATCGCTTTTGTCGTCACGCCATGGTTGGCGCGCCTCTGGATGAAGGCCCTCCCGGCCGACACTGTGGTGGATCCGCAGGCCTTGCACGGGCTCGCGGCCAAGCTCGCGCCGGTGTTCGAGCGCGTCTTCAAACCCTTGCTGGACGCCCAGACAGGCTCACGCCATCGCCGCTGGCTGGGCCTGGGCATCGCCGGAATGATCGCGTTGTCACTGGCATTGCCGGTGGCCGGCTTGGTGCTGTTGAAGATGCTGCCCTTCGACAACAAGTCCGAGTTCCAGATCGTGGTGGACATGCCGGCCGGCACGCCGCTGGAACAAACGGCGGCCGTGCTGCAGGAGCTCGGCGCCCACCTGGCCACCGTGCCCGAGGTGAGCGACTACCAGGCCTATGCCGGCACCGCCGCGCCCATCAACTTCAACGGCCTGGTGCGTCAGTACGATTTGCGCGCCGGCAGCGAGCAAGGCGACATCCAGGTCAATCTGGTCGACAAGCATGAACGCAAGGCCCAAAGCCACGCCATCGCCACCCGTGAGCGCCCTGCCCTGCAAGCCATCGGTCGCCGCTTCGGCGCCAATGTCAAGGTCGTGGAGGTGCCGCCCGGCCCACCGGTGCTTTCGCCCATCGTGGCTGAAATCTATGGCCCGGAGGCAGAGGGGCGTCGCCAGGTCGCCCAGGCGGTGCGTGCCGTGTTCGAGAAACAGCGCGGTGTGGTCGACGTGGACGACAGCAGCATCGCCTTCGCCCCGCGCAAGCTGCTGCTGGTCGACCGCCGCAAGGCCGCCCTGCTCGGCATTCCCCAGCAGGCCATCGTTTCGACCCTGCATGCTGCCCAGGCCGGTGAGGCCGTGAGCTGGCTGCACGATCAGCAAAGCAAGTACCCGGCCGCGGCCCTGCTGCAACTGCCGGCGGAATCACAAGGCGATTTGAACGCCCTGCTCTCGCTCTCGGTGCGCTCAAGCACCGGCGCCTTGGTGCCTATCCGTGAGCTGGTGACGGTCAGCGACACGCTGCGCGAGCAGCCGATTTATCACAAGGATCTGCTGCCGCTGAACATGGTGGTGGCCGATATGGCCGGGGCCATCGACAGCCCGCTCTACGGCATGTTCAGCATGCGTTCCGAGATCGCCAAGATCCAGGCGCCCGATGGTGCGGGCCTGGCGGAGTACTTCGTCAGCCAGCCTCAGGATGCGTATCGTGGCTACGCCATCAAATGGGACGGCGAGTGGCAGATCACCTACGAGACCTTCCGCGATATGGGCGCGGCCTACGCCGTGGGCCTGGTGCTGATCTATCTGCTGGTGGTGGCGCAGTTCGGTTCCTACCTGACGCCGCTGATCATCATGGCGCCGATCCCGCTCACCCTCATCGGTGTGATGCCGGGCCACGCCTTGTTGGCCGCACAGTACACCGCCACCAGCATGATCGGCATGATCGCGCTGGCCGGCATCATCGTTCGCAACTCCATCCTGCTCGTAGATTTCATCAATCTGCAGCTGAGCGAAGGCTTGCCGTTCGAGCGCGCCATCGTCAGCGCCGCCATCACCCGCGCCCAGCCCATCATGCTGACGGGCCTCGCGGCCATGATGGGTGCCTTCTTCATCCTCGATGACCCCATCTTCAACGGCCTGGCCATCTCGCTGATCTTCGGCATCTTCGTCTCCACCCTGCTGACCTTGGTGGTGATCCCGACGCTCTACTACATGGCCTACCGCCATCGTCAGCACCTGTTGCAGGCCCACTGAACCTGCGTGCGCTGCTTCAGCCTCTGCCCATCTTTTTTGCCCGTTTCTTCCTCACCACTTCACCGGAGTTCACACCCATGAGCACATGGCAAATCGTCCGCATCGTCGCCGGCAGTTTCATCTTGCTGTCCCTCGCCCTGGGCCTGCCTGGCAGCCCCGTATTCGTCTCCAGCTGGTGGCTGGCCTTCACCGCATTCGTGGGCGCCAATCTGTTGCAAAGTGGTTTCACCCGCTGGTGCCTGATGGAATCCATCCTGGCCAAGCTGGGGGTGAAGCGAGGTGATTGAGCTGTTCAGAACTTCCCCTCAATGGATCACTTCAAGCCGGACTTGAGCGATGGCGGCGGCGTGAAACCGAGTTCGCGCGCACGCGACTCATAACGCGCAGCCAGGTCGGGCTGATCGAGCTTTCGGTACAGCAGGGCGAGGTCGTAGCTGGCAATGCCATTGCCCAGCCAGGCGGCGTATTGCAGCCAGCCTTCATAGCGGCCCAGCTCCTGCCCCGTGCTGCCGTCCTTGTAGATCACGCCGATGCGCTTGGCCGCGTCCTTGTCGCCGCGAGCGGCGCGGGCAATGTCCTGTTGCAGGGTGGGATTCTGGGCCGCTGTGTTGTGGAACGAGCTCTTGTAGAGCTTGACGTCGTTGCGCTGAAGAATCTTGGCGGAGTCTTGTGCGCCTTCCAAGGCCACCTCCACCGACTGGCGGCGCCGTCCCTGGGGGAACTGCTCGATGTACTTGCTGCACAGGCGCACGATGTCGGCGGGCCAGAGGCCGGCCTGGATCTCCCGCCACAGCGATTCCTCTTCTGCCTGGGTCGCAGCCTGTGCCTGGGCGATCTGGGCTGCGCTGCGGCGATGCAAAGGCACATTGACCCGGGTGTTGTCGGCAATGAAGGGGTCTTGCGCCACCATGCGGATCTCCTTGATTGGATGGTTCAGCATGGTGTCCCGTACATCTCGCCGCACCATCTTGAAGAGGTCGACAAAGCTGGTGTCCTCGCTGCTGGCGTTGAGCACCTTGACCAGCGAGGCGGTGTAGAAGGTGTTCTCGGTGGGCAAAGCCGAGGAGATGGCCGGTTTGCCCGCCGCGGTGGAGAAGGCAATCAGGCAGCCGACCGGGGCCTCGACCTGGTTCAGGCCGTCGCGGTCACGCAGCGCGCTGCGCAGCGACACGCGGCAGGAGTCGATCACGGCATAGGTCGCGCCCGTGGTGCGTGGCGCCAGCGGCCCCACCACATCGAGATTGAGCTCCAGGCTGCCGTTCTGCACATCACCGAGCACACTGGGGTTGACCCCGGCCGAAATCAGCAGATTGCGAGCCTGGTCTTGCACACCGTGGCCGGCGAAATAGAAAAAGATGGTCGCATTCGGCGGCGATGCGGCCACGGTGCGCGAGAACGCGTCGATGGCGGCGCGTGAGCGCGGCAGGTCCAGGTTCAGGGCGTCGGTGACCGCGAAACCCTTGGCTTCCAGCGAGGCCTTGAGGTCACGGATGTTCTTTGGGATCGGCGGCAGGTCCTGCTGCGCGGGGTACTCGTTATTGCCCAGAAGCAAGGCCAGGCGTACCTCATCCACAGGGCCGGTCGGCGCACCGGGCGTGGCGGCAAGCGCTGTCGAGGGAGGGGCGGCAGGCACGGGGGCCGGCGCTGGTGTCGGTGCTGGGGCGCGACCGTAGCTGCTGCCGTACTGTGCCGTCGCGGCCCCGCTGCCGATCAACAAGGGTGCCAGACCCATGGCTCCGCCGGCCTTGAGGGCAAAGCGACGGGGACGGTTGGTGGGTGTGTTGCTCATGTGTTTCTCCGGGAGATGGAATGCGGATTGCCTTGGCAAGCCGCAGTTCGTGACATCGCTGGCTGCGACCCGCCTGCCTTGGGCTGGCCGCCGTGATTTTCTACAACTGGCGCGCGCTGGGCAGCCTGGCTGAGGGGCTTATTGCAGCCGAATTGAGGCGAGGACTCAACTGCCGGCGGCACAGCTCAAAGGGCTCTGGCCACTGCTGCCATCCCCGCCAGCCACATTGCAGCCGGCCGGCGAGGCTGCACCCGAGCTGCCCTTGGTGGCCGGGCTGCCCGGACCCACCTCGGTGATCACGCCGCCACGCAGGCGCGAGGCCACGTTTTCGGTGCGCACGGCTTCCTCGAAGCGGTCGCGCCGCGCGGATTCCGACACGGATGCAATCGAGGACAGCGCACCTTCCACCTGCGGCGAGCTCGGCGCATAGCCGTTGTAGTAGATCGGGATCTCGGTTTGCACGCCGGCGCCGTCGTAGAAGAAGAGGTAACCCGCCACACCGGTTTCCCGACCCGAGAGATAGATGGCTGCGCGGTTGGCGATCAGGCTCTGGGTGCGTGTGGGGTCCAAGCGGGTGTTGGGCCGCAGGCTGACATAGCCTGCCTCGGCGCCGCCTTGCGCCGCCAGGCCGTCGGTGCCCACCTGCACTTTCAAGCTGCCCGAGGGCTGTACACCGAAGGGGTTGGGGTTGCTGGGTGTGGCCGCCTGGCTGCCGAAGTTGAAGACCAGGGCCGGCATCTGGGTCAGGGTGCCCAGGGTGTTGTTGAAGCTCATGCGCGCCGTGATCTGGGCCTGATCCACGGTGCTCATGCGGTCGGCCGTGAAATGCAGCAGATCGGCCGCCACCCCTTCGTTCTTCAGCTGGATGGTCTGGCCTGCCAGCTGCAGCAGGGAGCGGGGGCCGCGGTCTTCCGTGCTGCCTGCCGCATTGGTCTTGCCCAGGCTGGCGCTGAAGCCGCCGCTGAAATCATTGTCGGTCTGCAGCAGGCTGGCCGAAGCGCCCTGCTCCGCCTGCAGATGAAGCTGCGCGCCCTCAGCCACGCGGATGGCGCCCGAGTTCTGCACAAACACATCGGCCAGGATCTTGACGGGGCGGCCGGCCGCATCGACGAGGATGACCTCCTTGGCCAGGCCCAGCTCGGCCTGGTAACGGCCCAGGCGCTCGGCATCGACCTTGGCGCCTTGCAGGGCCTTGAGGCTGAGCTGGCCTTTGTCCAGGGTGATGGTGCCGGACAAAGTGAAGACCGGCAGGCTGAGCTGCCCGTCCACCAGCTGCGGGCTGGCCACGCTGACGGTGCCGCCCTGCAGGCTGACCAGGGCGGCCGCTTGCGGCTCCAGCGTCAACTGCCCCGCCGGGTTGCTCAGCTGCACGCGGCCGGAGCGCTGGATGCCGCTGCCCTTGACGCTGGAGACCTCGAAGCCGTCCTGGTCGACGTAGTCGATCGCGCCATCGTTGGCGCCACCTTGCACGGCGGCGAAGCGCTGCACCTGGTTGCTGGCGTCCTTGAGGCTGTAGGCGGCAGCACCTTGCAGCTCCAGCCCTTCCGCCAGAATGCCGGCGCCCGGGGCCTGCTGCACCAGGCCGCTGCCCGTGTTCAGGACCACGGCCGCACCGGCCGCGGGCGCTGCGAGGCCGCGTGTGCCTGCGAACAAATCGCCATCCCCGGCAAGCTCGGCCACGGTGTAGCCCTGGCTGTTGCGCAGCAGCAGGTCGCCACGCTCGCTGCGGGCCGCCACGAGGCCCGACCAGGCGTTGTCCTGCCCCAGCGCAATGCCCTCGGCCGCGCGCAGGCCCAAGTTGCCCGCCTCGATGCGGCCGCCGTTTTGCAGAATGCGCCCTTGCGCGCTGTCCAGGCGCAGGGTGGCGCCGCCCAGCTGGATGGGCTGGCTGAGCCGCAGATCGCCGCTGGCGCTGCGCACGCTGACATCGCCCTGGCGCTGCACGCCGCTGGACAGCACCGTGCCCAGCTCCAGCGCCGCGCTGTTGTGAAAGCGCAGGGCGCCGTCGCTGCCCGCAGCCCCGCCGCCCCCGAGGGCTGCCAGGCGTTCGACCCGGTTGCCCGCCTGATCCAGCTGCACCGCGCCTGCACCGCGCAGCTCCAGGCCGTTGGCCTGCACCGTGGCGCCGCTGGCCTGGCTCACCGTGCCTGCAGCCTGCAAGACCAACAGGCTGCCTTGGGCTTGCACCGCCTGGTTCAGACGCAGGGCACCGCTGTCGCTGCGCAGGCTGACATCGCCTTGGCGCTGAATGCCCTGCAGACCCTGCGCCGTGTCGACCTGCAGCGCCCCCGCCGTGCGCAGGCTGATACTGCCGTCGCGCGCAGCGCTCAGGCCCGCCGCGGCCGGCGCGCCGCTCATGGCCACGGCATCGATGCGATTGCCGGCGGATTGCAGCTGGAAGCTGCCGGCGCCCAGCAAGGCCAGGCGCGCAGCCTGGATGGTGGCGGCCTCGTTCTGGCTGACCGCACCGCTGGATTCGAGCCTCAGCGTGTTCGATCCGGTCGCGATGCCCGCCTCCAGCGACAGGCCGGCGCTGCCGGTCTGCAGGCTGACGTCGCCCTGGCGCTGAATGCCTGCGACGGTCTCGCCCCCCACGCCCTGCAGCGTTGCCACGCGAAGCGCGCTGGCGCTGCGCACGGCGATGGCGCCATCGGCGACGCCCGCGCTGCGCACCGCCAGGCTGCCGATCTGGTTGTCGGCATGGGTCAGCTGCACCGCACCGGGGCCGGTCAGCAACAAGCCCTGGCTGCGCAGCGCGGCGTTTTGCGTCACCGGGCCTTGCGCCTGGATGCTCAAGACGCCGTCCACCTGGCTGGCGGCCAGCTGGACGCCACCACCGCTTTCCACGCTCAAGCCTTTGCGTGCCTGGGCTGACAGCGTCAGCTGGCCCTGGCCGAGCTGGATGGAGGCCTGCTCCTCGGTCTGCAGGGTCAAGACCAGGTCCTGGCTGCTGCTCAGGCTGGCCCCGCCCGAGACCGAGAGGCTCAGCGCACCGCCAAAGCGATTGCCGGCCTGATCCAGCCGGGCGCCGCCGGCGGTGGCGCGAAGCTGCGCGTCGCGGCCCACGATCAAAGCGCCGCTCTGGCTGAAGGCCGAGGCCTCGCTGTCCAGGCTGTCCGCCACCTGCAAGCCCGCGAATGCCGTGGTGGCCGTGCTGCGGCTGCGCAAAGCCCCTGCGCTCTGCCCTGCCACACTCAAGCTGCCATGGCTGTTGATGCGGGCGCCCTGCCCGCTCACCAGGTTCAGGTCGAGATTGCCGGCGCTGTTCAGATCCAGGCTGCCGCCGGACTGGAGCTGCAGCGAGCCCTGGAAGCGGTTGCCCGCATGGCCCAGAAGCAAGGCGGCGCGCCTCGACTCGATGCGACTGGAGGCGCCAAGGTTCAGTGCCGCGCTCTGGCTCACGCCCTGCTCGGCCCGGGCTTGCAGGCCTGCGGCGGTTTGCAGCGCCCCCAGGTTCAGGCTGCCGGCGCTCTCCAGCTGCAGCGCACCGCCTGTTTGACCTGTCACCGTCAGTTGATTGCCCAGGCTTTCGACCCGGCTGTCGCCCGGGCCGCTGTTGATCACCACGTCCAGCGCGCTGGCGGCACGCAGGCGGGCGGCGCCTCCGGCTTGCAGCTGCACCGTGGCGCCGAACTGGTTGTCGGCCTGCTCCAAGTTCAGGCTGCCCGTGCCGCTGCTGATGCGGCTGGCGCCCGCCACATGCAGGGCCGCACTCTGGCTGAGGCTGGTGCCGGCCGTGATTTGTGCCCCACCATCGACCTGCAAGCCGGCGATCGTTGTGGCAGCCGCACTGTGGCTGATCAGATCGCCGCCCACATGGCCGCGCAGCTGGACGGCATCATTCAGGCTATCGAGATCGGCGCCCGCGCTGGTTTGCAGCGCGGCCCGCAACGGCCCCTGGGCCCGCAGGTGCAGGCTTGCTGCTTGAATGTCAATCTCGCCACCGAAGCGGTTGCTGGGCCCACCCTGCGTGCCACGGAGATCCACCGTTTGGCCTGCCGCCAGGATCTGGCTGCCACCGCCCACCTGCAAGGCGCTGCCGGCCAACTGGCGCAGGCCTTGCTGGCTGCTCAAGAGGAGCTGTTGATCAACTTGCGTCGTGCCCAAGGTGATGGCGCCAGCGCTGGCGGCATCCAGGGACTGTGACTGCCCGGACAGCTGCAGGTCACCGGCCGCTCGCAGCACGGCGGCTCCGCCGCTGGCCAGGCTCAGGTTCAGTGCTGTGGCGCTGTTCAGGTTCACCGCCGCGGCGTCCACGCGCACGGCGCCTCGCCATTCATTGGCTTGGCTGAGCTGCAGGGCCCCGCTTCCCGCATTCAGCGAGGCATCGCCGAGCACCCGCAACACACCGCTTTGCGTGATGGCGCCGCCCTCGCTGCGCGCGTCCAAGCTGGCCAGTTCACCGGCGCCCAGCAGCAGCGCGCCCTGGCTGCGCAGGGTCAGCGCACCGGTCTGCAGCGCGCCCAGGCTCAGGGCATTCTGATCGCGCAGCTGCACCCGCCCGCCGGTCAGCGACAGCGTCGATTGGAAGTCATTGCCCGCTTGATCCAGGGTGATGTCCGCAGCACCGGCGTTCAGCTGGCTGCTCCCGGCGATCTGCAAGGCGCCGCTCTGCGTGATGGCACCGCCATGGCTGTTGGCCACAAGGCTGCCGGCCTGGCCGCTGCCCAGGTTGAGCGGCCCCTGGCTGTTCACGACGAGCGCGCCCACGCTCAAGCTGCCCAGGCTCAAAGCCTGCTGATTGTTCAGCTCGGTGCTGCCGCCGCTCAGCGACACGCGGCCGGCCAAGGCATTGGCCTGTGTCAGGACGATGGTGCCGCTGCCGGCATCCAGGCTGCTGTCGCCGGCGACGGTCAAGACCCCGGCCTGCGTGATGGCGCCACCTTGGCTGGTGGCCGTCAGCTGGCTGGCTGTTGTGGTTCCCAGGTTCAGTGCACCCTGGCTGTTGAGCGTCAGATTGCCGACCTGGGCCGTTGCGAGTGCGAGGTTGTTGATGTCGCGAACCTGGCTGTCGCCGCCGGCCAGGTGCACCAGGCCCTGGAAATCATTGGCCTGGCTCAAGTTGATGGCGTTGCTGCCCGCGTTCAAGTGGCTGGTGCCCGCGATGCTGAGTGCGCCGCTCTGGCTGATGGTGCCGCTGGTGGCGGTGGCTGTGAAATCGCCACTGACCGTGCTGGCAGCGATCTTCAGAGCGTCGGCGCTGATGCTGGCGCCAGCGCCGCTGTGGATGGCCACCGTCTTGCCGTTGAGCACATTGGCGCCGGTCAAAATGATCGCCTGGCCTGCCGAGCTGGTGAAGCTGTTGCCGTCGGCGCCGAGGTTCAATGCACCGGTTTGGGTGATCGCGCCCGTGTTGGCCGTGGCGACCAGCTTACCGCCGATGGTGCTGCTGGCGAACTTCAGCGCATCGGCGGTGATGCTGGCATCGCTGCCACTGATGAGCGCGACGGTCTTGCCATTGAAAAGATTGGCGCTGGCCAGCGTGACGCCCTGAGCAGATTGGAAAACGCTACCGTCGGCTCCGAGGTTCAGGGCACCGGTCTGGCTGATGTCGCCGCTGCTGCTGGTGGCGAGCAGCTTGCCGTTCAACGTGCTGGCGGCGAACTTGAGTGCATCGGCGGTGATGCTGGCATCGGCGCCGCTGTTGAGCGCCACTGTCTTGCCGTTGAAGACATTGGCGCTGTTCAGTGTGATGGCCTGGCCGGCGGCGGTCGAGAAGCTGCTGCCATCGGCGCCGAGGTTCAGCGCGCCGGTCTGGGTGATGCTGCCGGTGCTGGCCGTGGCGATGAGCTTGCCACCGATGCTGCTGGCGGCGAACTTGAGCGCATCGGCGGTGATGCTGGCGTCGGCGCCGCTGGTGAGCGCCACGGTCTTGCCGTTCAGGACATTGGCGCTGCCCAGCGTGATGGCCTGGGCCGAGCTGAAGCTGTTGCCGTCGGCGCCCAGGTTCAGCGCGCCGGTCTGGGTGATGCTGCCGGAGTTGCTGGTGGCGACGAGCTTGCCGCCGATCGTGCTGGTCGCGAACTTGAGCGTGTCGGCCATGATGGCCGCATCGCCGCCGCTGTTGAGCGCGACGGTCTTGTTGTTGAGCACATTGGCGCTGCCCAGCGTGATGGCCTGGCCGGCGGCGGTCGAGAAGCTGTTGCCATCGGCGCCGAGGTTCAAGGCCCCGGTTTGGCTGATGCTGCCGGTGCTGGCCGCGGCCACGAGCTTGCCACTGATGTTGCTGGCGGCGAACTTGAGCGTGTCGGCGGTGATGCTGGCGTCGGCGCTGCTGTTGAGTGCGACCGTCTTGCCGGCGAAGGCGTTGGCGGCGTTCAGCGTGATGGCCTGGCTGGTTCCGGACGTGGTGAAGCTGTTGCCGTCGGCGCCGAGGGTCAGTGTGCCGGTCTGGGTGATGCTGCCGCTGGTGGCGGTGGCGAGCAGCTTGCCTGCGATGCTGCTGGTGGCGAACTTGAGCGTGTCGGCCGTGATGCTGGTGTCGGCGCTGCTGTTGAACGCGACCGTGTTGCTGCCGAAGAGGTTGGCGGCGTTGAGCGTGATGGACTGGCTCGCGCCGGAGGTGCTGAAGCTGTTGCCATTGGCGCCCAGGCTCAGCGCGCCGGTCTGCGTGATGCTGCCACTCGTAGCCGTGGCGATGAGCTTGCCCGCGATGGTGCTGCTGGCCAACTTGAGTGCATCGGCGGTGATGCTGGCGTCCGCCCCGCTGTGGATCGCAATCGTCTTGCCGTTGAAGACATTGGCCGACGAGAGGGTGACGGCCTGGCCGGCCGAGCTGGTGGTGAAGCTGCTGCCGTCGGCGCCCACGTTGAAGGCGCCGGTCTGGCTGATGGCGCCCGTGTCGGAGCTGAGGACCAGTTTGCC
>NZ_JBXAGJ010000010.1:0-210800 GCF_058794035.1 Roseateles sp. GW835-FHT13E02 | reverse complement strand
GCGCCATGCGCCAGCAGCCGCTGAATCAAGGCCGCATCGCCGTTGAAGGCGGCCTGGTTCAGGGCGCTGGCCTCCCAATCGCCGGGTGTGGCCACCGGCCAGCCGAGAGACAGCATCAGCGCCACCGAGTCCCGGGCGCGGCGTTGCGCCTGGTCGGGCAGCAAGCGCAGCGCCTGCGCGCTCAAGCTTTGCAGCAGCCCGGGCTGTTCTTCAAGCAAGGCCCGCGCCTGGTGCGCATCGGCGGCGGCGCAGGCGGCCAGAAAGCGCTCGCGCGCCGAGGGCAGCTCAGGCCGCGCGCCGCGGGCGGCCAGCAGCTCCAGCGCGGCGGATTCGCCCAGCAGGGCGGCCAGGGTGGCGGGCGTGTGGCCTTGCGCGTCGCGGGCCGAGAGCTCGGCGCCCTGATCGAGCAGCAGGCGCAGGCAGGCCGTTGAGCGGCCCCGGCGCAAGGCGTGGTGCAGCGCGTGGCCGCCTTGCGGCCCGGCCTCGTTGACCTCGGCGCCCAGGCTCAGCGCCAGGGCCAGGCCCTCGGGGTCTTCGAAATCCAGCAGGCGCAACAGGGCCCTGGTGCCGGCCCAGCGCGCGCCGTGGGCGCAGAGTTGCTGGATCTGCTGCGCCGCCCGGCCGCGCTCGGGGTCTTCGCAGGCGTGGTACAGCGATTCCCCGTCGTTGGGCTCGGCGCCGGCGGCGAGCAGGGCCGCGGCCAGCTCGGGGTTGCGCGCGCGGGCGATGGCACCGTAGAGCAGGGACAGTTGCAGCAGCGTGCCAGTGCCGGGCTCTTCGTCCGGCATGTGCAAGCGGTTCAGCGTTTCGCGCGGGGTGCCGGCCAGCAGGCTCTGCGCGCTTTGCCGCAGCTGTCCAGCCCAGGGTTCGCCGAGGCGATGCAGGCTGGAGAAACAGACGTAGGCCAGGGCCGGTGCGTCGAAGGGCGGCAGGCGCAGCGCCGCTGCGGGCAGGCTGGGGAGGGCGCTCAGATCGCCCTGCACCAGGGCCAGGGCCGGGCGCAGCTCGGGCGGGCAGGCGCCGGCTTTCACCCGGGCCGCTTGCAGCAAGGCCAGGGCACGCTCCGGCTGCGGGCTGTCCCAGCCGCGGCCCAGGGCCAGCGCCAGGGCGCGGGTGATCAGGGTGGCCTGGTCGAGCTGCCGGGCTTGCGTCTGCGCCATGACCGCGCGCTGCAGGGCCGGCCAGCTGGCAAAACCCAGCTCGCGCGCGATCACCAGCTGGGCTGCGCTGAGCTTGGGCGTTTGGCCCGTCTTCGGGTGCTGAAAATAGGGCGCGGCGCGCGCCAGGCTGTCGGCCTCGCCGGCCTGCCAGGCGCGCAGCAGTTCGCGCGCGCGGCGTTTGAGTTGCTGCAGATCGGCCTGCTCAGGGAGCTGGGGCCGCAGGGCTTGGGGGGTGTTCAAGGCTGTCCTCCATGCGAGTTCATGCCCGTGATCCGCGCGACCGGGCCGCACAAAGGGGGATGCAGAACGCTGAAGCCCGGCGTGATTCACGCCGCACCGGGTGGCCTCGGGCCTGTCTGCGGATCCAGCAGCGCCCCGGCGGGCGCTGTGGCGGCCAGTGTGCCACGAGGCTCAGGCCTTTTGCTCCTGCCGCAGCCGCAGCTACAGCGCTCAATGCCGGGGCTGGGCGTCCTCGTCAGCGGCGGCCTGCATGGCCTCGCGCCACATGCGTGCAGGCACGAAGGTGCGCAGCTGGTGCAGGGCGCGTTCGATCAGCTCGGCGTGCAGCTCATGGCCGGGATCGGGCAGCACATCGGCGGTGACATCGGCGCCCAGATGGACCAGGCGGCGCGCGGCCGTGACCTGGTCCTGGAAGGGCAGCACCGGGTCGCGCTGGCCATGCAGGATGTGCACGCTGACCTCTTGCGGCGCATGGGCCGGCGGCGTGGCGTAAGCACCCGAGAAGGCCAGCACGCGGCCGGCCAGTTGTGGTTCGGCCTGCACGGCCTCCAGGGCCATCACCGCGCCTTGCGAGAAGCCGGCCAGGGCCACGCGCTCCCAGGCCATGTCGAACTGCTCGGCCCAGGCGCGCACCGTGGCGATGAAGCCCGGCAGGGCCTCGGCCACGCGCTGGGCATGGTTGTCGTCGTTGGCACCTTGCAGTGAGTACCACTGGTGGCCTTGTGCCGATGCCGCGTCATCCGTGACCTGGTCAAAGGCCTCGGGTGCGTTGATGGACACCACGGCCGCCTGCGGGTACTGGCCGCGCAAGGCCTGGGCCAGGGGCCGCATCTGCGAGGCATCGCCCCCGGCGCCATGCAGCAGCAGGAAGAGCAGGTCGGGCAGGCCTTTGTCGGGCAGCAGGGCGAGGGCTTGGGAGCGTTGCGGGGTACTCATGATGGGCCGATTGTCCCTCGCTCCGCGGCTACCCGGCGGCGGCTCAGGAACGCGTCTGGTCGTTGTCCTTGTGGCCGATCAGGCGCACCAGGGTGGCGCGCAGCTTGGGGGCGTCGATCGGCTTGGTCAGGAAATCGTTCATGCCGGCGGCCAGGGCCTCGTCGCGCTCGGAGACGAGTGCGGCCGCTGTCAGGGCGACGATGGGCAGCTCTTCGGCGCTGAAGCGCTGGCGCACATGGCGGGTGGCTTCGTGGCCGCTCATCACCGGCATCTGCACATCCATCAGCACGGCGTCAAACGGCCGGCCCATGCTGGCGGCGGCAAAGATGGCCTCCACCGCCTGGCTGCCGTCGTTGGCCTGCGAGACCTCCAGCCCCCATTGCTGCAGCTGGGCCACGGCAATCATCATATTGACCGGGTGGTCTTCCACCATCAGCACGCGCAGGCCTTGCAGGTCCTGGTTGTCGCGCGCTTCGCGCGGCTGGCTGCTGATGGGGGTGGGGGCGGCGGGCAGGGGCAGCTCGGCCCAGAAGGTCGAGCCCTGGCCCAGCTGGCTGTTGACGCCGACCACACCGCCCATCAGGGTGGCCAGCTCGCGGCAGATGGACAGCCCCAGGCCGGTGCCGCCGTAGCGGCGGGTGGTGGATTCATCGGCCTGCGTGAAGGCTTCGAACAGGCGCTCGTGCAGCTCAGGGGCGATGCCGGGGCCGGTGTCGCTCACCTCAATGCGCACGCGCTCGCCGTCCAGGGTGCTGACGCGCACCGCCACCGAGCCCGACTCGGTGAACTTCAGCGCATTGCTCAGGTAGTTGCTGAGGATCTGGCGGATGCGCACCTGGTCGCCCACCACCCAGGCGGGGATCTCGGGCGCCACGTCGATCTTGAAGGCCAGGCCATGGGCTTGAGCCAGGGTCAGGTAGGCCATGCGCATGGTGGACAGCATGTCGCGCAGGGCAAAAGGCGAGGCTTCCAGCGTCAGGCGGCCGGCCTCGATCTTGGACAGATCGAGGATGTCGGAGATCAGGCCCGAGAGGCTTTCGGCGCTGTCCAGCATCTGGTCCAGGTACTCGCGCCGCGTGGCCTCGGGCAGGTCGGGCTGCTGCAGCATGCGGGCCAGGCCCAGCAGGCCGTTCAACGGCGTGCGGATTTCGTGGCTGGTGTTGGCCAGGAAGGCGCTCTTGGCGCGGCTGGCGGCCTGGGCTTCGTCCTTGGCCTGGGCCAGGGCGGCTTCGACGCGGCGGCGCTCGGTCACGTCTTCCATGATCCAGATGGTGCCGCCGCGGCTGGGGTGGTTGGGGTCCACCGCGCGGGCCAGCAGGCGGCAGAGGAATGTGCTGCCGTCGCGGCGGCGCATGGGTCGCTCGGTCTCGACCTGTTCGCCCAGGGCCAGGCGCGGGCCGAGGTCGCGGCCGACGGCGGCATAGTCCTCGGCGCTGGGCCAGACCACGCTGCCATGCTGGCCGATCAGGCCGCCCGGCGGCCAGCCGAACATGGTTTCGATCAGGCGGTTGGCCTGGATGAAATGCTGCTCGCGGGTCAGCGAGATGCCGATCGATGCATTCTCCAGAATCGCCTGGTGGACCAGGCGGGTGCGCTCGGTCTCGGTCACGTCGCGGGCGTTGATGACCACGTACTGCTGGCCGTCCAGCGCAAAGGGCGCGGCCGACATCAGCATGGACAGGGGCTCGCCGGACTTGGTGACGAAGGTGACGGGCAGTTCCGAAACCCGGCCCTGGCTGCGCAGCAGTTCCAGCATGTGGTCACGCTCGGCGCGGTTCTTCCAGATGCCCAACTCCTCGGCGCTGCGGCCCAGCACCTCTTCGCTGCTGTAGCCGCTCAGCCGCTCGAAGGTCTTGTTGACCATGGCGTAGCGGCCCGAGCTGATCTCGGTCAGGGTGATGACGTCGGGGCTGGTGGCCACCAGATGCGAGAGCAGGCCCTCGCTGCGGCGCAGGGCCTCCTGGGCGCGCGATTGCTCGGTCTGGTCGATGAAGAAGGACAGGGTGGCCGGGCCGCTGGCGGCGTCCACGCGCACGCTGGTGGCCTGCACCAGGCGGTGGCGGCGCGACAGGGTGCGCAGGCGGAACTCGGCCATGGGCAGCATGCCGCCCACGGGCATGGCCTCGATCTTGGCGGCGCGCTGGCGGGCACGTTCGTCATCGCCGGGTTCGTAATGCGAGAACAGATCCTGCCCGATCATGCTCGAGCGCTGGGTGTAGCCGAACATGGCCATGGCGGCCGGGTTGGCGTCCAGCACCCGGCCCCAGCGGTGCAGCACCAGGGGGCTGGGCGAGCGGCGGAACAGCTCGCGGTAGCGGGTCTCGGTGGCGTGGATGGCCTGCTCGGCCTGCACTTCGGCGGTGACATCGCGGCCCACGCCCCAGTAGCCGCGGAAATTGCCCTGCGCATCGAAGCGCGGCTCGCCGCTGATCGACACGTACAGCACGCTGCCATCGATGGCGCGGCGGCGCGCCACCAGGCCGTGGAAGGCGCGGTGCGATTCGAGGTCGGCGCGGTGCGCGTCCATGTCCTCGTCGTTCAGGCCGATCTGCTCCACCTCCCAGGGCGTCTTGCCCAGGCGGGCCTGCAGGTCCAGGCCCGAGCTGCCAGGCTTGTCTTCGGCCAGGTGGGTGAAGCGGTAGTCGCGGTTCATCTCCCAGTACCAGTCGGCCGCCATGCTCAGCAGGCCGCGGAATCGGGCGTTGCGGTCGCTGGCCGCCTTGGTTGAGCGCTTGACCATGCGCTCGGTCGCCACACCCACCAGCAGGCCCGAGAACAAGAGCAGGCAGTGGATGGCGATGCGCGTGCCCAGGGGCTCGATGGCGGCGGTGCTGGCCGGCCAGCCCTGGTACTCGGCCCAGGCCAGGCCCAGGATGGCCGCCAGGCTCAGCGCACTCAGGCCCAGGCCGATGCGCAGGCCCAGCATGCCGGTGCCGAAGGCGGCGATCAGGCCGACCACGGCCATGGCGATGGAATACAAGCCCACGCCGCGCGAGACGGCGATCAGCACCGCCACCCCGATCACCAGCGACAGCAGCAGCACCACGGCCTTGGGGCCATGCTGGCGCGGCAGCTTCCACAGGCTCAGCAGGCTCAGGCTGCCCAGCACAAAACAGGCGGCCGGTGGCAGCAGGCCTTGCAGGGGCTCGTTGCCAGGCCGGCTCAGCATCAGGACCAGGGAGCCGGTCAGCATGATCAGCCCGCAGGTCATCAGGAACAGGCGCACCGCATGCCAGCGCACCTTGCGTTCAATCGCGGCCTGTTGCTCGGCCGGACTCAGATCCTGGCCGACCAGGCTGCTCAAATCATCGAGGGAATCGGTACCGCTGCTGCTGCTCACGTCTGCGCCCTGGCTTGGCGGCATGAAAACGTGCCGCACACGACGGGGCCTGCCCCCGACAAACACCGCAGTCTCCCCGACTCCGCGCGGGCTGAACATCGGGACTGCACCGGTAAAGCGGCGCTATTTCGCCGCCGGGCCACGGGCGTGCGAACAGCGTGCAGGAAGTCGCGCGGGGGAGGCTCAGCGGCGCGCGGCGTTCAGGGTCTCGCGGGTGGCCAGGGCCACGCGGCGGGCGGCGGCGGCAAAGTCCTCACCGGCGCTGGCGTAGAGCACGGCGCGCGAGCTGCTGACGATGATGGGGCCGCCCGGGCCTTCGCGGCCACCGGCCCCGGCGCGCCAGCCGGCCTTGACCGTGGCCTCGGCATCGCCGCCCTGGGCGCCCACACCGGGGATCAAGAGGGGCACGGTCGGTGCCAGCTCACGCACGCGGGCGATCTCGGCCGGGTAGGTGGCGCCCACCACCAGGCCCAGCTGGCCGTTCTGGTTCCAGTCGGTCTGAGCCAAACGGGCCAGGTGCTCGTACAGGCGCGGCTGGCCGGCCACATCGGCCAGGCGCTGGTTCTGCCAGTCGCTGCCGCCTGGGTTGGAGGTGCGGCAGAGCAGGATGGCACCCTTGTCGCGGTAGCGCAGATAGGGTTCGATCGAGTCGAAGCCCATGAAGGGCGAGAGCGTCACCGCATCGGCCTGGTAGCGCTCGAAGGCCTCGCGGGCGTACTGCTCGGCGGTGGAACCGATGTCGCCGCGCTTGGCGTCGAGGATGACGGGCACGCTGGGCGCCACGCGCTTGATGTGGGCCATCAGCTGCTCGAGCTGGTCCTCGGCGCGGTGGGCGGCGAAGTAGGCGATTTGTGGCTTGAAGGAGACCACCAGGTCCTTGGTGGCGTCGACGATGGCGGCGCAGAAGTCGTAGATGCGTGAGGCATCGCCCTTCCAGGCGCCCGGAAACTTGCTCGGCTCCGGGTCCAGCCCCACACACAGCAGCGAGTCGTTCAGGGTTTGTGCGGCGTGCAGTTGCTGGATGAAGTTCATGGGGGCTATGACCTTGAGGTGGGGGCAGGGCAGGGTGGCATATTGTCCAATTTTTCAAGCAGGGAGCCCAATCATGCGGGTCTTGAAGACGGAAAGGCTGTGTCTGCGCTGGTTCGAACCCAGCGATGTGGACTACGTGCTGGAGCAGATCAGCGAAGCGGGCTGGAAGCGCAATATCAGCGACCCCGGCGTCAACGACCTGGCCGCCGCACGCGACTGGATGGAGGCCAAGCTCTTCAACTGGTACTGGCCCCAGGGCCTGGGCCTCTGGGCCATGGAGCGGCTCAGCGACGGCGTGGTGGTCGGCATGTGCGGCCTGCTGCAGCGCGACCATCTGCAGGCGCCCGACATCGGCTACGCCCTGCTGCCGCGTTATGAAGGCGCCGGCTACGCCCGCGAGGCCGCCCAGGCCTGCCGCGCCTATGCCCATGATGTGCTGGGAGAGCCGCTCTTGTTCGGCACCACGGCCACCTTCAACGAGGCCTCGGGCCGGGTGCTGCAAGCCATCGGCATGCTGCGCCTGTCCACCGGCCCGCTGGGTGACAGCACGGAGGACAGCCACCTCTACGGCGTCGGCGAAGCCAACCGGCTGAGCGAGGACGGGCAGGTGCGCGATCTGCTGGCCCGTTTCTTTGCCGTCTTCGACAACCGCATCGGCCGCCATGCGCCGCTGGCCGCCCTGCCTTACTTCTTCCTGCCCGAGGCGGTGATCAGCCGCGCCAGCCTGCCCGGTGAGCCGGCGGGCGTGCAGCGCATGAGCGTGCGCGAGTTCGTCGAGCCGCGCGTGCAGATGCTGGCTCCGGGTGGCCGCCTGCAGGAGTTTTCCGAGTGGGTGAGCGAGCAGCAGGTGCAGGTCAGTGGCCGCGTGGCCCAGGTCTGGCTGCGTTACCGCAAGAGCGGCATCCTGGACGGCCAGGCCTTCGAGGGCGGCGGCGAGAAAACCGTGCAGCTGGTCAAGCCCGGTCGGCGCTGGAAGATTGCCGCCATCGCCTGGCAAGACCGGGATTAAACCCGCCCCAGCGGCCGCAGCGGGCTGGCTACACTTCGGGCTCTCACGACATCCTGCCCTGAAGCCTCCGAACTATGGCCTCCTCCATCCTGCTTGTGGAAGACGACGAACGCCTGGCCGAGCTGGTGGCCGAGGCCCTGCGCAAGGCCGGCTACGAGGTCAGCCTGGCCGCCACCGGCCCCGAGGGCGAGCGCCTGATGCGCGAACAGCCTTTCGATGTGGTGCTGCTGGACGGACACCTGCCGGGCAAGGACGGCTTCGACGTGCTGCGCGATGTGCGGCCGGTCTTCCATGGCCGCATCGTCATGCTGACCGCGCGCAATGACGACATCGATCAGGTCCTGGGCCTGGAGGGCGGCGCCGACGACTACATCACCAAGCCGGTGGCGCCGCGCGTGCTGCTGGCCCGCCTCAAGGCCTTGCTGCGCCGCGAGGTGGCGCCGGCCGGCGAGGCGGACGAAGACGCCGACTTGCGCTTCGGTGAGTTGCTGATCCGCCCGGCGGCGCGCGATGTGCTGCGCGCGGGCGAGCGGGTCGATCTGACCACGGCCGAGTACGAGCTGCTGCTCTTCCTGGCCGAACGGGCCGGTCAGGTGGTCAGCCGCGACGACATCATGCAAGGCCTGCGCGGCCTGGAGTTCGACGGTCTGGACCGCGCCATCGATGCCCGCGTCTCGCGCCTGCGCAAGAAGATTGGCGACGACCCGCAGGCCGCCGAGCGCATCAAGACGGTGCGCGGCCAGGGCTATCTGTTCGCCCGCGACTGATTCGAGGCCGGACATGCCCACCGCCCCTGCCGCATCCGCCGTCTCGGTCGCCCTGCTGGACGGGCCATGCCTGCACTGAGCATGCGTTCGCCCATGACCCGGGTGGCCCTGGGTCTGGGGGTGTCGGTGCTGGCCCTGGTCCTGCTGGTGCAAGGGCTGTTGATGCTGGCCGTGGACGGCGTGACCGATGACTATGTGCGCCGTTTCATGCGCGGCACCGTGGACATGCTGCAGCATGAGCTGGCTCCGTTGGCGCCCGAACAGCGCGCGCGCCGGGTGCAGGTGCTGGACCAGCTCTTCGCCTATCCGGTGACCCTGGTGCCCGCGTCCGGCCTGCGGCCCGAGGATCTGGTGATCTTGAGCCGTGGCGAGCTGGTGGTGCAGGGTTTCAATCGCCGCATCTACGCTTCATTGCCGGGCCTGAACGAGGCCGGGGGGCAGGTCTTGCTCCTGGGGCCGCTGAATGCCGATGGCCACCCGGCCGGGCAGTTGCAGGTGCCGCGTGAGCTCTGGCTGCAATTGGCGGCCTCCGTGCTGCTGGGCCTGGCAGTGTTTGCCTTGGCCGCCTGGTTGTTGCGCCCGGTCTGGCGGGACATGCGGGCCCTGCAGCTGGCGGCCGAGGGCATGACAGCGGGCCGCTTTGACATCACCATCCGCGAGCCCGAGAGCCGCCTTTTCGCCCCGCTGGCCGCCGGTGCCCGCGCCACGCTGGAGCGCCTGGCCACGGCCCTGGCCACCCAGCGCGAGCTGACCGGCGCGGTCTCGCATGAGCTGCGCACGCCGCTGGCCCGCCTGCGCTTTGCCATCGATGCCCTGGTGGACGAAGACGATGCCGGCCGGCGCGAACTGGCGGTCCAGGCCTGCGAGCGCGACATCGACGAGCTCGATGCCCTGATCGACGCCAGCCTGATGCTGGCCCGCCTGGACATGGGGGCGCTGGAGGTCAGCAAGACGCCGGGCGATCTGGGGGCGCTGCTGCAGCAGGAAGCGGCCAGCCTGGCGCCGCTGCTGGACGGCAAGCAGCTCAGCACCGACATCCGCCTCGGCCCGCAGGCCCTGCATTTCGATGCGCGGCTCCTGCCCTATGCCCTGCGCAACGGCCTGCGCAATGCCGCCCGCCATGCCCGCGAGCGCATCTGCCTCTCGGCCTGGCAGGACGAGGCGGGGCGCATTTGCCTGGCCGTGGACGACGATGGTGAAGGCGTGCCCGAGGCGCTGCGCGAGGCCGTGTTCACCCCCTTCAAGCGTCTGGACGGGCCCAAGGAGCGGGGCAGCCGCGGCTTCGGCCTGGGCCTGGCCATCGTGCGGCGGGTGGCCGAAGGCCTGGGCGGTGAGGCGCTGATGCAACAGGCCCCCAGCCTCGCCGGCGCTCGCTTGCTGATGCGCTGGCCTGACGGACAATAGCCACTGACCCCGAGCCCTGAGCCCCGTGCGCTCTTGCACCGAGTTTTCACCTCAAGCACTGACATCATGACATTGACACTGACGCCCTACACCGATGTGATCAAGGACGAAATGCTGCGTGAAATCGCCCGGCGCGGCGATGTGCGCGCCTTCCCGGCGCTCAGCACCCTGCTGCGCGAGGGGGACACCACCGACGCCTTCTACATCCTGCTCTCGGGCCGGGTGAAGGTCTTCGGCACCGACAGCAAGGGCCGCGAGGTGGTCTACAACACCATGGGCCCGGGCGAGTACTTCGGTGAGCTGAGCCTGGACGGCTCCAGCCGCTCGGCCTCGGTGCAATGCCTGGAGCCGGTCAAGTGCGTGATGGTGCGCGGCACCGATATGCGCGAGTTTCTGGGCCAGCACCCCGATTTCGCCCTGCACCTGATCCGCCACCTGATCGCCCTGCTGCGCCGCTCGACCGACAGCGTCAAGAGCCTGGCCCTGGACGATGTCTATTCCCGCCTGGCCAAGCTGCTGCAGGAAATGGCCGAGCCCGATGTCAGCGGCCGCCTGGTCGTGCCGCACAAGCTGACCCAGCAGGACCTTGCCGAGCGCGTCGGCGCCTCGCGCGAGATGATCAGCCGCATCCTGCAGCAGCTGGTCAAGGGCGGCTATATCGAGCGCCAGGGCCGGCGCATGGTGCTGCTGAAGAAGCTGCCGCCGGGCTGGTGAGCCCCGGACATCCGCCTCAAACGGGCTGAACGGTGTGGCTGATGTTCAGCTTGAGCCACTGGCCTGGTTGCTGAGGCAGTTGCACCTGGTACTCCTGACCTTGGTGCTCGTAGCGCACCGTGTAGTCGCGCACCTGCTCGCGCTGCACGCTGACCGGGCGGCAGACCTGCACCTGCTGCTGGCTGTAGCTGGGATAGTTCGCCGTCGAGCCTGAGGGTTCGGCCATGCTTTTGCCGATCAGGGCGCCGGTGGCGCTGCCGGCGGCGATGGCCACATGCTTGCCATTGCCCTTGCCGATCTGGCTGGCCAGCAGACCGCCGGCCAGGGCGCCGAGCACCGCGCCGCCGGTGCCGCTCATGCCGGCCTGGCTGGCCACGGGCGGTTGCACCACCTGCTGGGTCTCATAACTGCATTGCTGGCGCGTCTCGGTGATGCGCTCCAGATTCGGGGTGGACGAGATCACCCGCACCAGGGTGCTGCTGTTCGCCTGCGGACCCAGGGATTGGGCGCGCACCTCGGCCGGCAGGCCGGCGAACAGCACGGCGCTCAAACCCAGGGCCAGGGCGCTGGCGGCGATGTTCTGGGCCGGGCTGCGTTCGGCGATGCTTTGCTCGGCCAGGGTCGGCAGCTGCTGCAGCGGGCGCGCCTCGGGGCGGGCGCGGCGGCTGTTGAACTTACGCTGGAAGGGGCTGAGGGTGGTGGCCAAGGCGTGCATGGTTTCGGTCTCCGTTGCTGATCGCGGGATGGATCTGTTGTCGATGAACGGAATTGTCAGAAACCCGGGCCGCCAGGTCTGTAGCGCTTGCGTGCGCTGAGTTTGACGATCTGTGACCGTCTGTCCCGATCTTGAGGCTGGGCTTCAGCGCCGCAGCGACTTGCAGGGGTCCTCGCGCTCGGCCGGCGTCGTCAGCACGCGGCTGTCGAAGCGGCCCGGGCCTTCCTGGCCTTGCTCCAGATAGCCGATGGTGCGGATCTCGCTCGCCGGCACGCCGGCCGCTTCCAGGTAGCGCGGCACACCGAGCTCGCGGTCGACATGGCCGTTGCCGGCGATCAGGACCACGCGTTCGGCGCCGCTCTCGCGCGCGGCCAGCATGGCGCGGGCCATGGCTGCATCGCGGGCGCGCTGGGCCAGGGCCATCGGGGCCTGCATGGCCGCAGGCAGGGCGCCGCAATGGCCTTCGTCGATGGCGCGGATCATGGCGCTCTGCTGGGCTTCGCCCCAGGGCGTCTGCTCCAGCAGGCGGCGCAAATCGGCCGGCCAGGTTTCGGCCGACACGCCCTTCATCAGCGGGCGCAGTTCCTCGCGGCTGAGGTTGCCGCCGGCCACCGTGGCGCCGGCCTGCAGGCTGGCTTCAAACAGCGGCTTGTGCAGGGGCCAGCGCCAATTCTTCTTGTCCAGCTGGGCCAGCTCCACCAGGGCCTCGGCATCGTGGCGCGTTTCGGCCGGGAGGCTGGCCAGGGCGGGCGTGCGTTGGGCCGGGATCTGCTCGAACACGACCGTGCTGCGCCGCCCGTCCTTCATCAACTCGGCCAACCAGGCCGCCCGCAGGCGGTGTTGCTCGGCGTTGTCATGCACCTCGCCGAGCAGGATGAAGCGAGCCGAAGTGGCCGGGGCGTCCGCAGCGGTGGCAGGGGCGGCGTGCAGCCCACTCAGTGCGAGCAGCAGCAGGCTCAGTGTCAGGGTCAGCGCTTTCATCGGGTTCCTTGGCTTGAGACGGTAGGCGGGCTGATCTTGCCATGAGCGAGCCGCACTCAACCCTGACGAAACGCCGTGGGCAGCTCGCCCGACCAGCGCTTGAAGGCGCGGCGGAAGGAGCGCGGGTCGGCATAGCTCAGGGTCTGGCTCGTTCAGTTCGCGCTGCACGCGCGGGATCAGGGCTCAGGTCTGTTGGCGCGACATCGGCACCGGTGTCACCGAGGGCCGCAGACTGGCCTGGCTGCGCGGCTGGATTGGCGTTAGGTCGCAAGTGAAGCCAAGTTCTCATGCTCAAATGCCTGTGAGAGCCTGGCGCCATGCTGGCTTCATCTCAGGGATGAGTTTCGCCGTGGGAACGCCTGGCGGAGCGAGATTGCAGGATAGAGAAAGAAAGATGAGATTCTTTGAACTTTTCATGGTCATGGTTTTGGCCGGCGCGTCCTCGTTCACCAGCGCGGCACCATCCAAATTGGAGCCCGGGCGCTGCCCGGTCAAACCGCCGCCGCAGCTGAGCGACAAGCGGCTGCCGAACGGCGAGTTCTTCATGACGGCGAGGTATCTGTTGAAGGCCGACGGTGCCATCGAGCAGATCACGGTGGAAGGCAAGGGCCCCGAGAGCCTACGCCGTGCCATTGCGGAGTCCATCCGCGCCTACGAGTGCGTGCCCGCTGCAGCGGATCAGGAGATCGAATCCGAGTTTCGGATCCGGATTTCCTAGGCCTCTGCACAGATCCCAAGTTTGCAGGGGGCTTCGTGGGTTCCCTGTCTCCGCCATGCAGTTCATCGAGCCCGGCATGTACCCGATCCGCATCCTCACCGCCGCTGACGCCTCCGCCTACCGCAGCCTCATGCTCGAGGCCTACGAGCAAGCGCCGGATGCGTTCACGGCCACGCCGGCCGAGCGCCGCGCGGAACCCGAATCCTGGTGGATCCGGCGGATCGGCAGCGCTGACGGCCTGGCCACGAGCTTGGGGGCATGGCAAAACGAGCAGTTGGTCGGCACGGTGGCGCTTGAGTATTCGGCCAAGCCCAAGACACGGCACGCCGCGCTGGTGCTGGGCATGTATGTCCAGGCGGCGCAGCGGGGCCAGGGCTTGGGTCTGGCGCTGATGAAGGCGGCTGTGGCGGCGGCCTCGTCGCGACCTGAGATCCTGGCTTTGAACCTGACCCTGACCGAGGGCAATGAGCCGGCCCTTCGCCTGTATCGCTCGGTGGGCTTTGTCACCTGGGGTGTTCAGCCGCAGGCGATTCGCATCGAGGCGGGCCTCAAGGGCAAAGTGCACATGTCGCTGTCACTGTCCTGAGTTCGCCGCGCCGCCTGAGTTTGCGGCTCAGGGCTGCGAACTTGCTGCAAGGGCCGGTCTGTCGGCGCCTTGAGTGTCTGCAGCATGGGCCACCTTGCTGAAGAGCAAGAGGGCGCAGACGGCAGAGGCGCCCGACAAGGCCAGCCCTGCAGCAATAAGCGCCAGTGTCTTGCGGGCTGAAGCGGGCAGCTTGGCCCAGGAAAAGTCGAACTGCTTGTGGTGGGGGGTCAGGATTTTCATGTGCTGTCTCCGCACGCATGTCGCCCACGACGTGGACCCACAGCGTGCATCAGGAAAGAAGGAGACGCATTGTCAAAAGCTGGGCCGGCTTTGTCCGTGGCCCTTGTGTGCCGAGACTTTGACGAAATGTGACGGCAGGTAGTGGGCAGTGGGCAGCAGGCTCAGCGCGGCAGAGTGGCGTCCAGCGCCGCCGGCCCTTGGTGCCGGTACACCAGGCCCTCGCCGCCGCGGAATGGGATGCTGCGCTCCAGCGTGGCGCCCAGGCGCTCAGCCACCTGGACCGATGGCCGATTGCCCGACGCGATCACGCTGACCGCCGTCTGCCAGCCGAATTGGTGGTACGCGGCCCGCAGCGCCGCACGGGCGGCCTCGGTGGCATAGCCCTGGCCCTGGGCCTCGGGCAAAAGCGCCCAGGTGATCTCGGGCTCCAGCCAGCCTTCAGGGAACCAGAGCCCGGACAGGCCCAGAAACACACCGTCGGATTTGCGCTCCAGCGCCCAGGGCCCGTAGCCGCGCAAGGCCCAGTGGCCGAAGTAGGCCGCGAACTTGCGCCAGGCCTCATCGCGCCCGCAGGGCCCGCCGTAGCTGGCCGACACGGGGTCGGCAAAGAAACGAGCCATGCCTTCGAAATCCGCCTCGGCAAACGGCCGCAGCCACAGGCGCTCGGATTCGAAGCTGGGGATGGCGGCGATGAAGTTGCTGAAACGAGGGGCGGTCATGGAAGCGGCTTGAAGAGCAGAGCAGAGCACAGTAGAAGGGCGTGTGGGTGTGAACGACCGACCTCACAAACCTGCGCCCAGCTTAGCCGCTTGCTGCCCGCAGCAGCCCGCCCCTCAAGCCATCCGTCCCACCGTGGGTCCATCAGTGGGAGCGAGGGTTCGACACGGGGCCGGTGGCCAAGGCACTCGACCATTGCGCTTGCCGGGCCAGTTCCGAGGCCGTGGCTTCATCGGCGGTGACCAGGAACTCCGTGCTGCTGCGCTCGACGAAGTAAGCGCTCTTGAAACGCAAGAGCAGTTCACCCAAGGCCTGGCGAGCCTGACGCGGAGCGCCGTTGAAGGTGAGGGTCAGCGTGGTCATGGTGCTTTGGCTTTCTTTCAATCGTTGCTTCGAACTGCCGGCTCAGAAACATGGCGCCGGTGACTCCACAACGCTACAGGCACACACAGGTTGACCGCCCTTGCCAGTCCTGTGCCGATACCATCGAACGTGTGACCCACTGTAGGCTCGCCTCGGGGCGACCATGACTTCATTGCGGATGCATTCATGAAAAAGCTCATCGCCTGGTGTCTGATCGTCTTGCCGCTGGGCTTTGCGCAGGCGGATGTGCCCAGCGCGGAAGCTCTGGAGGCCCGCGCGAACCTCTACCGTTTTGGCGAGGGGTACACCCAGGCTGCCATTGACCTGGTTGCTGCGCCCAAAGTGACAACGACGGTTTCAGCAGGATGGGTCAAGAAGGAGTACCGTGACCCAGGTCTGCAAGTCAGCTGGCTGGAGGCGTCAGAGTCGTCGAACAAGCCAGTTCCGCTGAAGCTGAGCGTTCGCCGCAAAGGCCACCTGGCGAGCGACATCGTCATTGGTACCTCGGATGCCGCCCAACTGCGACGGCTGCTGGGTGAGCCAGACGCACGCGGACCCAACTGGATCTCCTACCAGGGCCTGGCGGAGGTCTGCAGCGACAAGTTTGTTTTCAGATTTGCCAGCGGGAAGCTCAGCGAAGTGGAATGGCAGTGGTGCACCGACTGAGGCCTGGGCTCAGCCCAAGCTCGCCCGGCGCAGCTCAATCGCCTCTTTGACGATGGGCAAGAGTTCGCTGGCTGCCCCCGAGCCCTCCATCGCCGCCAGCAGTTCCCGCCGCATGCGCGGCTCCCAGAACTTTTGAATGTGGGTGGCGATGCCGTCCAGGGCTTCGGCGTGGTCGGGCATGGCTTGGAAGAAGGTGCCGATCTGGTTGGCCATGCGGACGAGTTTTTCAATGTCCATGGGAGGGCTTGAGCTGGGGTTCGGGGACGTGGAGGTCGAGCCGCTCGGGGTGGCAGTAGACGACCAGGTCCTGGCGGCGGGCGAAGCCGACCAGGGTCATATTGGCGCGCGCGGCGGTGGCCACGGCGAAGGAGGTGGGGGCGGACACGGCCGCGAGCAGGGGCACGCCGGCGCTGGCGGTCTTCTGTACCATTTCGAAGCTGGCGCGGCTGGTCACGGCGATGAAGCCCTCACCGGCTTTGACCTCATGCCGAGCCAGGGCGCCGATCAGCTTGTCCAGCGCGTTATGGCGGCCGACGTCTTCGCGCAGCCATTTCACCTCGCCCTCGGCCGAACACCAGGCGGCCGCGTGCACGGCGCCGGTGGCCTGTTGCAGGGTCTGGTGCTCGACGAACTGGCCCATGGCCCGGGCTATCGCTGCGCGGCTGAACAGCCGGCCCTGGCCCGGCGTGGCCAGCTCCGGCAGGTGGCGCGCCACCTGGGCCAGGCTCTCGGTGCCGCAGAGCCCGCAGCCGGTGCGGCCGGTCATGGAGCGGCGGCGGTCTTTCAATCGGGCGAAGGCCTCGCCGGCGATGCGCAGGTGCAAGGTGATGCCTTGTTCGCTGCTTTCTTCCTCGACACTGAACAGCTCATGCGGTGCACTGAGGATGCCTTCGCTGAGCGAAAAGCCGAGCGCGAACTCTTCCAGGTCCAGCGGCGTGGCCAGCATCACCGCATGCGAGATGCCGTTGTACTCCAGGGCCACCGGCACTTCTTCGGCCACCCAGTCGTCCACCGCAAAGGCCGCGCCCGCGCGCACGCCCTGCACGGGCAGCACGCGAGCGCCCTCGCAGAACGTGGGCCGCGAGGCCGGCTCGGCGCCGGCCTTGGGGGCCTCATTTGCCATGGGCGCCCTCGGGCTGGCGGGCCTGTTGCAGCGCGTCTTGCTGGGCCTGGTTGAAGCGGCTGTACTCGCGCTGCCAGTCGGACGGCTGCTGCACCGGCATGACCTGCACGGCGGTCACCTTGTACTCGGGGCAGTTGGTGGCCCAGTCGGAGTTGTCGGTGGTGATGACGTTGGCGCCGGACTCGGGGAAGTGGAAGGTGGTGTAGACCACGCCCGGCTGCACCCGCTCGGTGACGGTGGCGCGCAGCACGGTGTCGCCGGCGCGGCTGGCGATGCCCACCCAGTCGTCGTCCTTGATGCCGCGTTCCTCGGCGTCATGCGGGTGGATCTCCAGGCGGTCCTCGCTGTGCCACTGGTTGTTGGGCGTGCGCCGGGTTTGTGCGCCCACGTTGTACTGGCTCAGGATGCGGCCGGTGGTCAGCAGCAGCGGGAATTTGCGCGTTACTTTCTCATCGGTGGGCACGTACTGGGTGATGATGAAACGGCCCTTGCCGCGCACGAACTTGTCCACGTGCATGATGGGCGTGCCGGCCTCTTCGGTGTGCTCGTTGCAAGGCCATTGCACGCTGCCCAAACGTTCGATCTTCTCGTAGCTGACACCGGCGAAGGTCGGGGTCAGCGCGGCGATCTCGGCCATGATCTCTTCGGGATTCTTGTAGTCCATCGGGTAGCCCAGGGCCTGGGCCAGCTTTTGTGTCACCTCCCAATCGGCATAGCCGGCCAGCGGCGGCATGACCTTGCGCACGCGGCTGACGCGGCGCTCGGCATTGGTGAAGGTGCCGTCCTTTTCCAGGAAGCTCGATCCGGGCAGGAAGACATGGGCGTACTTGGCGGTTTCGTTCAGGAAGATGTCCTGCACCACCACGCATTCCATGGCCATCATGGCCGCGGCCACGTGTTTCGTATTGGGGTCGGACTGCACGATGTCTTCGCCCTCGCAGTACAGGCCCTTGAAGCTGCCCGAGAGTGCCGCGTCGAACATATTCGGGATGCGCAGGCCCGGCTCGGGGTTGATGCTCACGCCCCAGGCCGCTTCGAACTGCGCACGCACGGTGCTGTCCGAGACATGGCGGTAGCCTGGCAGCTCATGCGGGAAGCTGCCCATATCGCAGCTGCCCTGCACATTGTTCTGGCCGCGCAGCGGGTTCACGCCCACACCCTCGCGGCCGACATTGCCGGTGGCCATGGCCAGGTTGGCAATGCCCATCACCATGGTCGAACCCTGGCTGTGCTCGGTGACGCCCAGGCCGTAGTAAATGGCGGCGTTCGGCCGCCGCGTGACGGCGGCCGTTCCATCGCTCGCGCCGGTGGCGTACAGCCGCGCCGCGCCGCGCAGCTCGGCCGCCGGCACGCCGCTGGCGGCCTCCAGCGCCTCGGGCGAGTTCTCGGGCCGGGCCACGAACTCACGCCACTGATTGAAACTCTTGGGGTCGCAACGCTCGGCCACATAGGCTTCATTGACCAGGCCCTCGGTGACGATGACATGGGCCAGGGCGGTGATCACCGCTACATTGGTGCCGGGCTTGAGCTGCAGATGGTGGGCCGCCTGGATGTGGGGCGACTTGACCAGGTCGATGCGGCGCGGGTCCACGACGATGAGCTTGGCGCCCTCGCGCAAGCGGCGCTTCATGCGCGAGGCGAACACCGGGTGCGCCTCGCTCGGGTTGGCGCCGATGACCATGATCACATCGGCCTTCTCCACCGACTTGAAGGTCTGCGTGCCGGCCGAGGTGCCCAGGGTCTGGCCCAGGCCGTAGCCGGTGGGCGAGTGGCAGACACGGGCGCAGGTGTCGACATTGTTGTTGCCGAAGGCCGCGCGGATCAGCTTCTGCACCAGGTAGGTTTCCTCGTTGGTGCAGCGCGAGGAGGTGATGCCGCCGATCGAATCCTTGCCATGCTTGGCCTGGATGCGGCGGAACTCGCTGGCCGCGTGGTTCAGCGCCACCTCCCAGCTGACCTCTTGCCAGGGGTCCTGGATGCTGGCGCGGATCATGGGCTTGGTGATGCGGTCCTGGTGGGTGGCATAGCCCCAGGCAAAGCGGCCCTTGACGCAGCTGTGGCCTTCGTTGGCCTTGCCGTCCTTCCAGGGCACCATGCGCACGACTTGCGTGCCCTTCATCTCGGCCTTGAAGCCGCAGCCCACACCGCAGTAGGCGCAGGTGGTGATGACGCTGTGCTCGGGCTGGCCCAGCCAGATGACGGACTTTTCCTGCAGCGTGGCCGTGGGGCATGCTTCGACGCAGGCGCCGCAGCTCACGCATTCCGATTCCATGAAGGGCTGGTCCTGGCCCGGCGACACGCGCGATTCAAAGCCGCGGCCCGAGATCGTCAGCGCAAAGGTGCCTTGCGTTTCTTCGCAGGCGCGCACGCAGCGGTTGCAGACGATGCACTTGCTCGGGTCGTAGGTGAAGTAGGGGTTGGATTCGTCCTTCTTCGAGTCGCAATGGTGGGCGCCGGCCACCCCATCCACAACAGCCCCCCCCACGCCGTAGCGCACATTGCGCAGCCCCGTCACGCCGGCCATGTCCTGCAGCTCGCAATTGCCATTGGCCGAGCAGGTCAGGCAGTCCAGCGGGTGGTCGGAGATGTAGAGCTCCATCACGCCCTTGCGCAGATCCTGCAGCTTGGGCGTCTGGGTCTTGACCTTCATGCCAGCCTCGGCCGGCGTGGTGCAGCTGGCTGGGAAGCCCTTGCGGCCCTCCACCTCCACCAGGCAGAGCCGGCAGGAGCCAAACGGCTCGAGGCTGTCGGTGGCGCAGAGCTTGGGCACCTTGATGCCGGCGTCCACAGCGGCGCGCATCAGCGAGGTGCCCTTGGGCACGGTGACCGGGAAGCCGTCGATTTCCAGCGTGACTTCTTCGCTCGGCTCACGGCGCGGGGTGCCGTGATCGATGTCTTGCTTCAGATGGTTCAACATGATGATCTGCTCCTGGGCTCAGGCGGCGGCCTGATCGGGCTCGGCAAGCCCGAAGTCCTGCGGGTAATGGTTCAGGGCCGAGAGCACCGGGAACGGCGTCATGCCGCCCATGGCGCAGAGCGAACCGTGGGTCATGGTGTCGCAGAGGTCGCGCAGCAGGATCACCTGCTCGGCGCGGTTCTGGTCGTTGTTTCGGTTGAAGCGGATGCGGTCGATCACTTCCACGCCGCGGGTCGAGCCGATGCGGCAGGGTGTGCACTTGCCGCAGGACTCGATGGCGCAGAACTCCATGGCGTAGCGGGCCAGCTGGGACAGGTCGGCCGTGTCGTCATGCACGACGATGCCGCCGTGGCCGACCACGGCGCCCATGGCCGCGTAGGCCTCGTAGTCCAGCGGCACATCCCATTGCGACTCGGGCACGTAAGCCCCCAGCGGGCCGCCGACCTGCACCGCCTTGATCGGCCGGCCGCTGGCCGTGCCGCCGCCAAAGCCGTAGAGCAGCTCGCGCAGCGTCAGGCCGAAGGCCTTCTCGACCAGGCCGCCATGCTTGATATTGCCGGCCAGCTGGAAGGGCAGGGTGCCGTGCGAGCGGCCCACGCCAAAGTCACGGTAGGCCTGGGCGCCGCGCGCCAGGATGATGGGCGCGCTGGCAAAGGTGATGACGTTGTTGATGACCGTCGGCTGGCCGAACAGGCCCGAGAGCGCCGGCAGCGGCGGCTTGGCGCGCACCACGCCGCGCTTGCCTTCGATGCTCTCCAGCATGGCGGTCTCTTCGCCGCAGACATAACTGCCCGCCGCCTTGCGCACTTCCAGATGGAAGGCCTGGCCGCTGCCGCAGACGCTGTCGCCGAGGAAGCCGGCGGCCGTGGCGCGGGCAATGGCCTCCTTCATCGTCGCGATGGCATGCGGGTACTCGGAGCGGATGTAGATGTAGCCGCGGGTGGCGCCCACCGCCAGCGCGGCGATGGTCATGCCCTCGATCAGCATGAAGGGATCGCCCTCCATGGTCATGCGGTCGGAGTAGGTGCCGGAGTCGCCTTCGTCGGCGTTGCAGACCACATACTTTTGTGCCGATTGCGCCTCGCGGACGGTCCTCCACTTGATGCCCGCCGGGAAGGCCGCGCCGCCGCGGCCACGCAGGCCCGAGTGCAGCATCTCCTGGATGATGGCGCTGCCGTCCAGGCTGAGCGCGCGGCGCAGGCCGGCCCAGCCCTCGTGGGCTTCGTAGTCGGCCAGCGAGAGCGGGTCGATCACGCCGACGCGGCGGAAGGTCAATCGCTCTTGCAGCGCGAGGAAAGGGATCTGCTCGGTCACGCCCTGGCGCAGCGGGTGCTCGCCGCCCTGCAGCAGGCCGGCATCGAGCAGGCCCGGCACATCGGCGGCCTCGACCGGGCCGTAGGCGATGCGGCCTTGCGGCGTCTGCACCTCAACCAGGGTCTCCAGCCAGAACAGGCCACGCGAGCCATTGCGCACCAGCTCGACGTTCAGGCCACGGCATTGGCACTCGTGTCGCAGGGCTTCGGCCACCTCGTCGGCGCCCACGGCCAGCGCGGCGGAATCGCGCGGCACGAATACTTTCACGATGGCGCTCGTCATCACAGGCCCTCCTTGGCCAGCAGGGCGTCGAGCTTGGCCGGCGTCATGCGGGCGTGCAGGCGCTCGTTGATCTGCAGGGCCGGTGCCGAGGCGCACAGGCCCAGGCAGTAGACCGGCTCCAGCGTCACCGCGCCATCGGCCCGTGTGTGGTGCGAGGCGCAGCCCAGGCGCGCTTCGGCATGGGCCAGCAGCGCTTCGGCGCCGCGGGCCTGGCATGCTTCAGCGCGGCAGACCTGCAGCACCTGCTTGCCCGGCGCTGAGCTGCGAAAGAAATGGTAATAACTGATCACCCCATGGACCTCGGCCCGGGACAGACTCAGGTGCTCGGCAATCAGGGGCACGGCGGCCGGCGGCACATGGCCCAGGGCCTCCTGCACGGCATGCAGCAGGGGCAGCAGGGCGCCGTCTCGGGGCGGGTGTGCGGCCAGCAGTTCGGACAGGGAGAGATCGTTCATGGCTAGAGGCTGTTCAGACAGAGGCGCATGGCTGTGTGGCATCCATGGCTGCGGGCGTTGCGAGGGTCGCTCAGACGGCTCAGATTGTCCAATTCAATCCGGAAATGGGGCGATCATTTTGGGGAATCAGGGCTGAGCGGTCTGTGCCTGCCTCCGAGCCGCCAGACTGCCGCTACCCCGGCTTGGTAAGCGCTCCGGAGTGCCATTTCCGCCGAGAAGACCGCGCGTCTGCTCAGGTGGCGGGTTCGAACAGCAGCCCACGGGTGCTCGAACTGAACTGCACAGCCAAGCCGACCTCAGGTCTTGATGAGAAGAAGCCCATGGCGGCGGAGTTGATGCAGTGCCAGGCTTCCGCATCGCCTGGGCTGCGCGACTCCAGTCCCAGCGAACGGCGGAACCACATCGTTCTGAACTGGCGCTGCGGCCAGCATTCAGGAGAAAAGGCCAACCGCGAGTTCAGCCCACACCACGGCGAGGCCGAAGGCAAGGGCAAGCACGAGGGCGAGCCGACGACCCTCACCCGAGACCTGTCTCAGCCCCAAGACTGCGATGGAGCCGGAAGCAAACAGAAGAACTGCGGCAGCGAGGAAATCACCGGGGCCCCACGAAACCTCTGAGCTGATTTGCATCGCGACAGCCGGCACGAGAAGCAACAGTGCAGTTCCAAGCGCGACGCCGAGAAGTGAATTCTTCAAAGTTGCCATGGACATCACCTTTCCTGAGCAGTCAGCACGCACAGCGCCGAGTGTAGAGGGACGCTCCTGCTTGGTGTGTGCGGTGCCCGGGCTGTCGCCTTCGCTGTTGCATGCACGCCTGGTTTCACGCTTGCGGGCTTCACACGGCCATTCAACCGTTGGAAGTCGACAAGCGCTAGCGCTTTCAGCGCCCCTGCAACAAGCCGCTGTGTTGCGCCGCCTCTGCCAACCATGCCGGATCTTCCGCCAGCGCCAAGGCCGCTTCCAGTGTGCGTGAGGGGCGGCTGCCCTGGTGCAGCATCAGGGCGATGGGCACGGCCACTTGGGGCGCCACCAGGGGGCGCGCCTGCAGGCCGCATGTGGATGGGCCGTAGGCCTGGAGTTCGCCGAGCAGGGCGCCGGGCAGCACGCTGCTGACCTGGCCGGCCAGCACACAGCTGACCAGCGCAGCGGTGGAATTGGATTCGATCGCCGCCTGCACCTTGGGGACGCCGGCGTCGGCAAAGGCGCGGTCGATGATGCGGCGGTTGTGCATTTCGGCGCTGAGCAGGCACAGGGGCAGTGCGGCGGCGGCCTGCCAGCCCAGCTCTGCGCCGATGGACAGGCCGATCCCGCTGCGGCCCGGAGTTTCGGCGTGCCGCTGCAGCAGGAAGTAATGTTCGATGTACTGAGGCAGCAGGCGCAGCTGGGCGCGGCTGCGCTCCAGGCGCTCGCTATAGCCCAGAGCCAGGTCGAGCGCCAGGCTTTCCAGCCCCGCCTCCAGCTCGACCGAGCTCATCGAGCGCAGCGTCGGCCGTATGCCCGGATGCAGGGCCTGCAGGCGCGCCACAAAGCGGGCCGCGATGGGCATGGCCGTGGGCACCGAGCCGATCAGCAGGTTCCCGCAGGGCGAGCCGCTGCGGCTGTCCAGCTCCTGCTGCAGCAGCTCCTGCTCGTGCAGCATGCGGCGCGCGCTGGCCAGCACGCGCTCGCCCTCTTCGGTAAAACCGGCGAAGCTGCGGCCGCGTTTGACGATGGCCGTGCCATAGCTTTCCTCCAGCGCCCGCAAGGCGTTGGAGAGCGCCGGCTGGGTGACATGGCAGGCCAGCGCGGCACGGCCGAAATGCTTGTGGTCGTCGAGCGCGACCAGGTATTTGAGCGAGACGAAGAGGTTCACGCGGCCAGCCCTTGTTCGAACTCGCTGTCGATCTCGGCCTCGCCGCCCACCAGGCGGCCGGCGCGCAGCTGCAGGGCCAGGCCTCCGAAGAAGGCCAGGTCCTCGGGGTCGTGGGTGATCATCAGCATGGGGATCTGCAGGCGCTGCAGCAGGGCGGCCAGCTCCTCGCGCAGGCGGCCGCGCAGGGCCGGGTCCAGGGCCGAGAAGGGCTCGTCCAGCAGCAGGGCGCGCGGCGCACCCACCAGGGCGCGGGCCAGGGCGGTGCGCTGGCGTTGCCCCCCAGACAGCTGCTCGGGCCGCTGGCCGGCCACGGCGTCCAGCTCGAAGGCCTGCAGCCAGTGCTCGACGCGTGGGTCGCGCCAGCGCCTGCTGGGGTTGAGCCAGCCGCGGCGCAGGCCAAAGGCCACGTTCTGCCGCACATCGAGGTGCGGGAACAGGGCGTAGTCCTGGAACAGATAGCCAAAGCCGCGCTGCGCCGCGGGCACATCGATGCCGCGCACGCTGTCGAGCAAGACCTGACCCTGGCAGCTGATGCGGCCCTGGTCGGGGCGGTTCAGGCCGGCGATGGCTTGCAGCGTGAGGCTCTTGCCGGCGCCCGAGGGGCCGTAGAGCACTGTGTGCATGGCCTCGCTGCGAAAGCGCAGGTTCAGGCTGAAGCGGCTGCCCGAGCGCTCGCGGCTGCGCAGGGTTTGCTGGATCTGCACATCGAAGCAGGCGCTCGGTGTGTTGCTGACTGTCGTGCTCATGCCGCGCTCCGCGAGGGTTGCAGCCGGCCGGCGGCCAGCAGCACGGCCACACAGGTCAGCGAGGTCAGGCCGACCAGCAGGCTGGCGCTGCCGTCCTGGCCCGCCTGCACCGCCTCGAAGATGGCGATGGACAGGGTTTGCGTCTGCCCCGGGATGCTGCCTGCCACCATCAGCGTGGCGCCAAACTCGCCGAGCGCGCGCGCAAACGCCAGCAGCAGCCCGGCCAGCACCCCGCGCCAGGCCAGCGGCAGGCTGACGCGGAAAAACAGCGCCCAGGGCCCCAGGCCCAGCACGCGCCCGGCCTGCTCCAGCTGGCGGTCCACGCCCTCGAAACCGGCCCGGGCCGATTTCATCACCAGCGGAAACGACACCAGGGCTGCGGCGATCACCGCACCCTGCCAGGTGAAGATCAGCTGGATGCCGAGATGGGTGTCCAGCCACTGGCCGATCGGCCCGCGCCGACCCAGCAGCACCAGCAGGTAGTAGCCCAGCACCGTGGGCGGCAGCACCATGGGCAGGGTCAGCAAGGCATCGAGCAGCTCGCGCCCCGGAAAGCGGCGCCAGCGCGCCAGGCCATAGCCGGCCGCCGTGCCCAGCACCAGATTCACGGCCGTGGCCCAGCCGGCCACTTTGAGTGACAGGGCCAGGGCGATCCAGGCGGCATCCATGGGCAGGGGCGGGGAGGGCGAATCCGGGAGAAAGTGGCGGCGGGGTGCGGCGCAATATAGCGCAGGCCTGGCTGTCTGTTTTGAGCCCACCAGCGGGCGATCTGCCACGGCGCGGCACCCGGCAACCCAGAGAAGCAGGCCCAGCCGGGGCTAACCGTGATTTCCCTCAGTGAGTTCTCTGGAGACTGCTGCGGCTGTTTGCAGGCCTTACAGTCGCGGCCCGAGGAGTCGATGCATGAGCCCCACACATCATGACTGAGCTGTCTCCTTCGTCAGATCACCCACCGCGCCACAAGCTGGGCCTGGCCCTGGCCGGCGGGGGCTTCCGTGCCTCGCTGTTTCATGTCGGCGTCTTGCGCCGCCTGGCGGAGCTGGACCTTTTGCGTTATGTCGAGGTGCTGTCCACCGTGTCCGGCGGCTCGGTGGTGGGGGCGCTGTACTTGATGCATCTGAAGGCGGAGCTGGAGCAGCCGATGCTGGCGCAGCTGCCGCCGCGTTTGGGCGGGCTCAGCCGCTATGCCTATCTGCAACTGGTGCGACGTGTGGAGCAGGACATGCGCCGTGCCGCGCAGCTCAATCTGCGCACCCGCTTGCTGATGCATCCCTGGACCTTGTTCAAGGTGTGCCTGGGGCCGGATTCGCTGGCCACGGCGATGGCCAAGCTGTACGACGAGCATCTGCTGAAAGGGGTGGCCCAGCGCCTGCGCAGCACAACGGGGCAGCCCGAGTCGGATCGCCTACCCCTGCTGGCTTTGCGCCTGCGGGCGGAGGCATCGTCCCGCGCCGGCGGATCGGAGAACTACAACCACCAGGCCTTGTGGGAGGGGGCAGCCGACGCCAAGCCGGGCTCGGCCCTGACCCGCTGGATCATCAACGCCACCTCGCTCAACTCTGGCGCGCGTTTCTGGTTCTCGCACGCGGAGCTGGGCGAGTGGTACTTCGGGCATTTGCGCTACGGCGAGATCGAGACCGAGCTTCTGCCGCGCAAGGTGCTGCTGTATCCGGAAGACACTGCCTTGAAGCCGCGCGTGACATTGAGCGCGAAGGACAAGGCATGGGCCGAGTCGGTGCTGTCGGTTTGGAGCCGAAGTGATGCTTCTGGTTTGCGCCAGCGCTGCCGGGCTCTGCAAACGTTGATGGACCAGCTGGCACCGGGTGTGACGCTGGAGACGCTGGTGCAGTGGCTCAGCGATGCCGAATCGGGCCGATTGCGTGCGCTCAAAACGCCCGCCTGGTTTCTGCTGCGAGGCCGCCGGCTCCGCCCCAAGGTCACCGATGGGCTCAGCCTGAGCCAGCATGTCGCCAGCTTGCGCGAAGCGTTTTTCAGCCTGCTGCCGGACGGCCAACGAGATTCGCAGTTCAACTGGGACCAACTGCGCGCGCTCCATCCCATGCGTCTTGCGCGGGCGCAGCAGCAGGCCTGTCGACTGATCCTGGAAATCTACAACCTGCGAGCTGCCTGGATGGTGTCCCCGCAGGCCAGCCAGGAATGGCAGCGGCTGCCGCTGGCCCAGGCCGTCACGGCCTCGGCCGCCTTTCCGCCGGTGTTCCCGCCCTATTTGCTGTCGGACTTCTACGACGACCGCCGCGTGCGCACCCTGGGCCTGACCGATGGTGGCGTTTTCGACAATATGGGCACGACGGCGCTGCTGGATGAGCAATGCAATCTCATCATCGCCAGCGACCCCGGCGGCATTTTCGAGACCGAGCAGCAAGAGGCCTCCGTCGGCCGCCTGGGCCTGAGCGCGCGGCTGACGGCCATCTTGTCCGAGCTGCCGCTCAATCTGTTCCGCCATGAGTTGCGCGAGCGCGTGCGTCTGACGGAGCGGCTTTCGGGGGAGTCTTTGGGCTCCACCGCGAAGGAGTTTCTGAGCCTGCGTGCGCTCAAGGTCTTGATCAACTTCCGCATCGATTCCGGTGTGCCTCTGTTGCGCGGGCGGCAGATGCTGGAGGAGCGGGCGCCGGGCGAGCGCTCGCCGGAGCCAGCCCTGACCCTGGCCCAGGCCGACGAGCGCGAGCGCCGCCTGCTGGCGCGCCTGCGCACCGATCTCGATGCCTTCAGCGATCTCGAAGCCGAGGCGCTGATTCGCCAGGGCTATCTGCAGGCCGAGGAGAACCTGGCGCCGCTGCGTCAGGCGGGCTCGCCGCTAGAGCATCATCCGGGCTGGCAGCACGAGGCCGCGGTGCCGTACGAGCCGCCGTTTCGTGACGAGGCGGCGATGCGCCGGCGCGAGCGTTTGCTGCGCGCCGGCCGGCATCGTTTTCTGCGTTTGCTGGCGGCCGGCGGCGAAGGCTGGCGTCCTGCAATCCATGGCTTGGGCTTGCTGGTGCTGCTGTTCGGCCTCAGCCGTGATGGCCTGTGGCAGTGGGTGTCCAATGCTGGGCTGCCGTGGGTGCACGAGGCTTGGCAGCAGGCGAAACCAAGCGCGCTGCGCTGGTGCACCGAACGCTTGGGAGCCTGGCTTCCGTGGACCCTGGTGGTGCTGATTTTCGGGCCAGGTGCACTCTGGCGCTGGCGTAGCGCCGACCGTGCGCGCCGCCGCGAGTTTGGCTTGCCTCCGCCCTCGCCCTGGCCGCTTCAAGCGTGGTGGCGCAGCTACATGCCTACGGTGTGGCGGAACTTGCGCTACTACCGCAACACCTGGTTGTACCCGAGCCTGCTGCTCCTGCTGCCCATGAACTGGGCGCTTTGGGCTCTTCTCGCGACCGCGACATTGATCGTGGCGGTTCCGCTCCTGGCATGCCTGGCCGATGCCTGTTTCAGCAAGCCCTTGCTACTCTTGGCCCGGCGCGGCACCGGCGTGCAAGGCATCCCCGACAGCTACCCCTGAAACCGATGCCGACCCCAACACCTGAAGTCACCCTGCAGCCCGTCACCCGCGCCAACTACGAGGCCATTTGTGACCTGCCCCTGAGCGAGGCGCAGAAGCCCATGCTGGCGAGCAACACCTGGTCCTTGCTGGAGGCGGCTTACAACCCGGGCTACCAGGTGCGGGCCATCCACGCCGGCGCTGAGCTGGTGGGCTTCATGATGTGGGTGCCGCAGTCGGCGCAGCGCGTGTCCATCTGGCGCTTCATGATCGCCCTGCCGCATCAGGGTCAGGGTCTGGGCAGCCTGGCCTTGCAGGCGGCCATCCGTGAGATCGCGGCCGACCCGGCTGTGCGCGAGGTGGAGATCTGCTACCACCCCGAGAACGAGGGCTCGCGCCGGCTCTACGCCCGCCATGGCTTTGTCGAGCAGGGCCTGGACGAGGAGGGCGAGGACATGCTGGCGGTGTTGACCTTGCCCTTGCCTCTGACTTCCCCTCTGGCGCGCTGAGCGCCACGCCGGCGCTTTCCGCTGAACGCCCGGCAGGCGCTCTCCTTTCACAGCACCGTCACAGGCGCGGCAGAGACTGGCGGCCCCGTGCTGCTGGGCACGCTTGGCGGCTGAGGCATGAAGCACAGCTGCCGCATCGAGCGCCACTGCCATGAAGTACCCCCGCAAGACCGATTCGGGCCGCGAGGCCCTGCGCCTGCGCGACCCCGCGCTGAGCGCCCGCGACCGCCAGATTCTGGTGCTGGCCAATGGTGAGCGCGCGTTTCAGGAGCTGGCCGGCATGGTCGGCCTGGGCGGCGCGGCCGCCATGGAGCGCTTGGCCGAGTTGGGTTTCTTGAGCATCGAGTGGCCCGCGGCCACGTCGCCATCCGCCGAGGTGAGCGCCGCCGAGGCAAGACCTGACCCTCAGCCCGAAGCGCCCGCGCCCGAGCGCCGCTCCTCCGCAGCCGCCAAGATGTACCTGATCGACATGCTGGCCATGATCCGCGGCCCCGAGGCCAGCACCCTGGCCGCCCTGGTGCATGGCAGCCGCAGCGAAACGGAGCTGCTCGATCGCCTGGAGCCGGTGCTCGAGCGCATCGCCCAGCTGACCCGGCCCAGCTATGCCTTGCGCATCTGCCAGCATCTGCAAACCCTGCTGCCGCAGAGCGCCCAGGCGCGCCTGGCGGCCCTCGCTCAGGGCCTGGAGCAGGAGCACCTCAGCCTGCCGTGAGGGGCGTTGCCGCCGCTGCCTCCGGCGGAAAGGCCGTGGCCTGTGAGCGCAAAGCCAGCCATTGACCTTGGTGCAGGGCGTAGAGGTCGCTGTGCCAGCAGCGCAGCTGCCGCTCCGGAAAACTCAGCAAAGCCTCATAGCGCAGCAGCACCAGCGTGTCCGAGAGCTGCAGCTGCGGCGCTTCGATCTGCCAGGCCCGGTAGTTCAGCCGGCCCTCGGCCACGGCCCGCAGATAGCCGGCCTTGTCCATGCACCGACCGCCGGGGGTGATGAGCTGGTAGTCGGGCGCATGCAGTCGCTCGGCGGTGGCCATGTCCTTGCGCACCAGGGCCTGGGTGCGCTCGGCCTCCAGGCGCAGGATCAGGGCGGAGAGATCGGCATGGGTGTTCATGCGGCTGATTCTCCTCGCGCCGACGTTTTCCGGGCCGAAGTGCACATGCGGCGGCAGGTTCGCGCTTGCAACGGCGGCGTTTGCGGCGATGATGGGGCCTCGTTCTGGCTTTGTCCTTTGCACTCGACCCGACCCAAGCCACCTGTCTGTCTGCCAGCCTTCCTGTCTCATGGACCCCGCCGAACTCTCACGCGACGATGCCGAACAGGCCTTGATCGCCCAGCGCCTGCTGGCGCTGCATGAAGCCAGCCCCAAGCTGCTGGCTTTGTTCGACAACCATGATGTGCTGCGCTTTGCCAATGAGGCCTTCTGCCAGTCCTTTGATGTGCAGCCCGACGGTTGCATCACCTGGTTGGACATGATGCGCCGCAATCTGGCCAGCGGCCGTGGCAGCAAGGTCAACGCGCCCGAGCCCGAGACCTGGCTGGCCGGTGCCGCCTCGCGCCGTGGCAAGGAGCCCTTCCGCGCCTTCGAGGCCGATCTGATCGATGGCCGCTGGATCTGGATGACCGAGACCGTGGATGAGCAAGGCTGGATGCTCTGCAGCGCCAGTGACATCACTGCGCTCAAGATCGAAGGCCGCGCCCTGCGCCAGGAGCGCGACCGCGCCCTGCGCGCCGCGCAGACCGATCCCATGACCGGCATCAGCAACCGCGCCCATGTGCTGCAGCAGATGCAGGAGCAACTCAGTCGTGTGCAGATCGGCGCCGGCCAGCTGGCCGTGGCCTTGCTGGACCTCGATCACTTCAAGCGCATCAACGACACCCTGGGCCACGGCGCCGGTGACGCCGTCATCTGCGATTTCGCCCGCCAGCTGCAAGCCAGCAGCCGCCGCGTCGACGCCTGCGGCCGCATGGGTGGTGAGGAGTTCGTGCTGCTGCTGGTCGATGTCAGCGCCGAGCAGGCCCAGGCCGTGGTCGAGCGCCTGCTCGCCCGCACCCGCCAGGCCAGCCCCCTGGCCGAACAACCCGGTCTGCACTACACCGCCTCCGCCGGCCTCACCCTGGCCCGCCCTGGCGACACCATCGCCGAACTCTGCCACCGCGCCGACGAGGCCCTGTACCAGGCCAAGGCAGCGGGGCGGGATCGGTGGCAGTGGGCGGATTGATCGGCTGCGCTAGCTCCAGCTCTCTCCCAAGGCCTGCGCCTGCTGCAACACCAACTCCACCGCCGCATCCTGCATGTCCGGCGGGTACTTGTACTTGCGCAGGATGCGCTTGACCATCAGACGCAGGCTGGCACGCACGCTCTCGCGTTCGGACCAGTCCACACTCAGGTTCTTGCGCAGGTTCTCGGTCAGCTCGTGGGCGACTTTCTTCAGCGTTTCGTCGCTCAGCTCCCGCACAGCCGATTCGTTGTTGGCCAGGGCGTCGTAAAAGCGCACCTCGTCCTCGCTCAGCCCCAGCGCCTCGCCGCGTGAGGCCGCGTCGCGGAACTTCTTGGCCATCTCGACCAACTCTTCCATCACCTGCGCCGTCTCGATCGAGCGGTTCTGGTAGCGCGTGCTGACGTTGCCCAGCAGCTCGGAGAACTTCTTCTGCTGCACCACATTGCTGGCGAACTTGGACTTGATCTCGCCTTCCAGCAGCCGCTCCAGCAGCTCCACCGCCAGATTGCGCTCGGGCAGGTTTTTCACCTGAGCCAGGAACTCGTCATCGAGCAGGCCGATATTGGGCTTGTCCAGGCCGACCGCATCGAAGATGTCCACCACGGCGTCGGACACGACCGCCTGGCTGATGATCTGGCGGATCGCCTGCTCGCGCTGCTCGTCGGTTTTCTTTTGCTGCGAGATCTCACGCTTGGTCAGGATCACCTTCACCGCTTGCAGAAAGGCCACTTCCTCGCGCACGGCCTTGGCTTCGTCCAGCGTGCAGCACAGCGTGAAGGCCTTGCTCATCGCCAAGGCCGCGTCGGCGAAGCGCTTCTTGCCGTCGCGATTGCCCTCAGTCTTCAGGCCCAGCACATGGTTGGCCGCGCCCGCGAGGGTCTTGTGGCCTCCCGTGAGGAAGCTACTCCAGTCATAGCCATGCAACATGGCTCGCAGCACATCGAGCTTTTCGGCCAGTACGGCATAGGCCTCATGCGCATCCACGGTCGGCCGGCCGCGCCCGTGGCTGGCCGTGTACTCGCGCATGGCCGCCTTCAGCTCGTTGCCGATGCCGATGTAGTCCACCACCAGGCCGCCCTGCTTGTCCTTGAACACGCGGTTCACGCGGGCGATGGCCTGCATGAGGTTGTGGCCCTTCATGGGTTTGTCCACGTACATGGTGTGCACGCATGGCGCGTCAAAGCCGGTCAGCCACATATCGCGCACGATCACCAGCTTGAGCGGGTCGGTCGGGTCCTTGAAACGCTTCTCCAGCCGCTTCTTGACCTGGCTGCTGTAGATGTGCGGGCGCAGCAGCGCCTTGTCGCTGGCTGAGCCGGTCATGATGATCTTGATGGCGCCCCGCTCAGGATCGGCGTCATGCCAATCCGGCCGCAGCTTGACGATCTCGTCGTAGAGGTGGACGCAGATGTCCCGGCTCATGGCCACCAGCATGGCCTTGCCGCGCTGGGCCGCATCCCGCGCCTCAAAGTGAGTCACCAGATCGGCCGCAACGCTGGCCACGCGCGGCCCGGCGCCCACCACCTTCTCCAGCGCCGCCCAGCGGCTCTTGAGCTTGGCCTGGGTGCTTTCCTCTTCATCCTCGGCCAGCTCGTCCACCTCGTCGTCGATGGTGGGCAGCTCTTCGTCCTTCAGGCGCAGCTTGGCCAGGCGCGATTCGTAGTAGATGGCAACCGTGGCGCCATCTTCCTTGGCCTGCTGCATGTCGTAGACATGGATGTAGTCACCGAACACCGCGCGCGTGTCGCGGTCTGCCGCCGACACCGGCGTGCCGGTGAAGGCGACGAAGGTGGCATGGGGCAGGGCGTCGCGCAGATGCTGGGCATAGCCGACCTGGTACTTGGTCTTGTACGCGGGGGACTCAAAATCCCCCGCCGCGTGCGCTGGCGCTGCGCCGTCCGTGGTCAAGGCGCTTGCTGCTGGCTCACTGCGAACCTTCACCTCCTTCAGCTTGGCCTCAAAGCCGTACTGCGTGCGGTGCGCTTCGTCGGCGATGACCACGATATTGCGCCGGTCCGAGAGCATGGGAAACAAGTCCTCATCCTCGCCCGGCATGAACTTCTGGATGGTCGCGAAAACGATGCCGCCCGAGGGCCGATTGCTCAGCAGCGCGCGCAGCTCTTGCCGCGTGCTCGCCTGCACCGGCTGCTCGCGCAGCAGGTCCTGCGCCAGACTGAACACGCCGAACAGCTGGCCGTCCAGGTCGTTGCGGTCAGTGATCACGACGATGGTCGGGTTCTCCATCGCCGGCTCTCGCATCACCCGCGCCGCAAAGCAAGTCATGGTGATGCTCTTGCCGCTGCCCTGGGTGTGCCAGACCACACCACCCCGTCCTGTGTGCCCCCACGTCGCTTCGCTCCTGCCCCCCGAGGGGGCGCCATCTGTCTTGGGGCGGCCCGGCGACAGATGTGGGGCGTACCCTGCGGCGGCAATGACGCTTGTGATGGCCGCCCGCACCGCGTGGAACTGGTGATAGCCCGCGATCTTCTTGATCAGCCGCCCGTCATCCTCGAAGAGCACGAAGTAGCGCAGATAGTCCAGCAGCATGGCCGGGGCCAAGGCGCCGCGCACCAGCGTCTCCAGCTCGTTGAACTGCCCCAGCGGGTCCAGGTCGCTGCCATTGATCGTGCGCCATTGCTGAAAGCGTTCTTCATCGCTGGACAGCGAGCCCATGCGAGCCTCGCTGCCGTCCGAAATGACTAGCAGCTCGTTGTACTGGAACACATCGGGGATCTGCGCCTTGTAGGTCTGGATCTGGTCGAAGGCCTTCCAGATGTCGGCCTGCGTGTCGGCCGGGTTCTTCAGCTCGATCAGCACCAGGGGCAGGCCGTTGACGAACAAGATGATGTCCGGCCGGCGCGTGTGATGCGGCCCCTTGATGGTGAACTGATTGACCGCCCACCATTCGTTGGCTACCCCATCACCCCAGTCGATCAAGCGGACGAAGTCGCCGCGCGTCTCGCCGTCCTTCTGGAACTGCACCGGCACGCCGCTCACCAGGAGCTTGTGGAAGGCGCGGTTGGCTGACAGCAGCGCAGGGATGCCCAAGTCCAGCAGCTGCGCGAGCGCATCCTCGCGGGCGCTGGCTGGGATGCCGGGGTTCAGTCGATGGATGGCCGCGCTGAGCCGGCCGCGCAGCAGCACCTGGCGGTAGTCGCTGCGCTCGGGCGCCGGGCTGTCGGGCGCGATGTCAGCGCCATGGCGATGGCGCCAGCCTTTCTCGACCAGCCAAGACAGCGTTTCTTTTTCTAACTGGTCTTCAGTCACGCGCGCCTCCCCAGGCGATGGCTCTTGTTTGAATTCACATGTCGATGTGATCGACATGAAGCCAGAATGCGTCGAAATTTAACAAGAATTTCGACATGTCTGGCGCATCCGTCGATTGCATCGACAGATGCTCCCCCCTTAAGCCACCAGCTCCGCGAACGGGGCATCGTTGATGTAATGCATCTCCCGACCCTGTTTGCTGGCGCGCAGCAGTCCCAAACCTGCCAGTGTTTGCAAATAGCTGGATGCCGTCTGACGCTTGGCAATGCCCGCATCGACCAAGAATTGAATCTTGGTATAGGGGTGCACGAAGATAGGTCTGGTGGTGGTCGGTATGAAAGCAGTCTTGAATGGGGGCGGGCTTGTTAAAGCATTCTTTAATGAGCGAGGGCGCAATCAAAGCGGATCGAGCACGCCTTACCCGGCAAGGCATGCGAATAGAAAACGCAGAGTTCCAAATCAGGCCACGGCATCTCTTTTCTCGATCGCCGCAGCAATCAACGGGGCCTTTTTCCTCAAGCCTTCGAGGTTGATCTCTTGGTCTTCATACATCCGCAGCCACTCCCGCCTTAGGCGCACGATGCGCTCGTCGTCGACCAGATGGAGATCATTCAGTGTTCGGTCCACCAGCGAATGGAGCCTGAGCGGGATGTTCGCTTTGATGGCTACCAATTGCAGCGAGGGCAGCAGCACTTCGAACCAACCGGCCTTGATTTGAAGCGCGTCCAGCACCTTGGGCCGCTTGTTCTTGCTGCTGTTGATCCAGCCTGTGACGTAACGGTAGTTGCTCCACTCGTAGGCCAGCGACTCATCGGTGTTGACAGGCTTGAAATGGTCCACCGTGCCATTCGGTTCGTACATTGCGCTGTAGGCACAGCGGTCTGTGAAGGCCTCCGCCAGGGCTGGCCGGAATGGGCTCCAAAAGTCCTTGGGGCGTTTGGCTTTGCGCGTCGCCTTGGGGTTACGGGCCAGCCAGCCGGCACCCTTTTTTCGGCATTTCTCATCAAAGCCGACGGGCTCCTTCTTGAGCACGCTGCGCGAGACCGGGATCATGCCTTGCCCCCCTTGGGCTCGGTCCGCACCACCCAACGCGGCCAAAAGATGTCATGGCCCGGCACGCTCTTGAGCAGCGCTTTGTGAATCTTGTCCCGTGTATTGAGTTCTTGCGGCAAATTGTCCGTGTCGCCCCGCATCCAGGCCTCGGCAGCCTCAATCGCTTGCTCGGCTTCGACCGATCGGGCCTGCTGCAAACCAAAGGCCGGCGACACCAGCCAATTGACCACGTCGCCCTCGGGTGCCCAGAGCTCGGCATTGATCACGGCCTGATGGTCTTTCAGACGGATGTTGAAGATGGCGTCTTTTTCGATGTCGAACGCGGGTTCCACCGATGCCAGCACCAGCGGCGAATGCGTGGCCACAATCAGTTGCACCGGCACCTTTTTGCCTGTGAGCGCTTCCATGACACGCAGCAAGGCCGGCACGATGCGGCGTTGCCATTGCGGGTGCAAATGGCACTCGATCTCATCGATGAGAAAGATGACTTCCTTGGCCTTGTTCTGCCGCGTGCGCTCGCACGCACGCTCGTGTTCGCGCCAAGTCCACACCAATAGATAGGCCAGGGCGGCAATACGCCGCATGCCTGCCGAAGCATGGACCAGGGCCACATCCTGGCCGTAGGGCATGCGCAGCGAGGGGTGGTCGGTCACATCTTCACCCAGGCGCACCGGGTCACCCGGCGTGAGCTTCTCGATCCCTGAAGGGGACAAGGCATCCAAGACCGTGACCAGATCCTTGAACGCCGGGTCCTTTCCTTTTTGCCAAAGCACCCAGTCGTGAATCAGGCCCTTGCAGTACCAGGTCCCATCGGGCCCCTGCAGCCCCTTCCAGACTTGTTCCGGCGAGAAGTTGAAGCCGCGTGGCTTGACCGAGGGCGATGCGTCTTTGTCCTTCCAGTAATTGCGGGCGGGGTCCCAGGCCGAGAAGCTGCCGTCCACTCCCGCGTAGATGACCACGCCGGGGATCGGGGGGCGCCCCTGCTTGAGCGGCCAGACCCCGTCAAGGTGGTCAAAAGTGACCGACTCGTCATAGGCCCCGGGTGTGGACTTGCTGTAGCGAAACGCAATGCTGGAACTCTTGGCCGCTTTCTGAGGGGCCGCTGGTACGCCTCTGGACCAGGTTCGCGTCAAGGCCCACCAGGCGGCATCCAGCAAAAAACTCTTGCCCAGGCCGTTGTCGCCGGTCAAGAAATTCATGCGAGGCGCGAACTCCACCGGTCCAAGTTGCTTGGCCGGTCCAACGCCTTTCAGGGTCAGGGATTGCAGCATGTCGGGCTTTCTACAGGGGGGATGCAGGCGCGGCGCCCAGACAGGGCAATGCGGCCGACGCGTATTGTGCGGGACTCATGCCACCGCTTCCTCGTTGAGCGCCTGCGCTCCCGGCAGCAGATCGACGTTCTGACTCATATCCTGCGCATCCCTCAGCCGCCGGCCTTTTTCAAGGTAGCGGCTCACGTCCATACCTTGAGGTACCGCAAAGATGCCGATGGTGTCGTACCAAGTGCCACGGGTGTGGGTTGCACCAAGCGATTCGCAGCCGTACTTCACCCAGGTCGAAAGGCAGTTCTCGCGGTCTTCGGTCCGGGTGTAGTCCTGCAGCGTCAGTTGCTCAAGCGTCTGCAGGGGCCACCGGGTGAGGAAGGCCGTCCAGAACTCTTGGCGGTCTTTTGAATCGAAACCCTTGTTACGCGCGCGCTCAGCCTCAGTCATTCGACAACATCCGCTGAATGTGGCTCCTGGGGAAGGCCCGGACATCGCCTGGTTTGCAGACCACACGGCCTCGGTTCCCATTGGCGTTCTTCCGTCTGAACTCCGGCTGGCCGAAACTCATGACATGCGCGAGCGCAGCCCAGTAGTCGGTGTGATACGTCGCGGCCTCTTTGGGGCCTACCTTGTAGCCCTTGCTGTCTCGGCAGTCTGGGAAGAAGTAGGTGAGTGAGCCATCTTCTTCAACCTTGAATGGCACTCGAACGGTGTCTTCCATGGGGTCCTCCTCAGCTTGTGATGATTTGAAAGGGGCTAGCTAGCTTTCTGTTCTCAGCTTTTGGATTCCTTGGCTTTGCATTGCCAAGCGAGGGCGTCCATCTCAAAGGAATCTTGAAGTTCCGACCATGTGTAGCGATGCAAGGTCGGTTCGTCCAATGCTCTGGTTACCAAGTACAGACGCCAGCTCCCAGATTTCTCTGCGGACTCCTCTGCATGCTGGCGCTCGTTTCGAGTGATGAAGAAGTTCCGGGCCACTCCGCTCGTGCCTTTGACCTCAACTTCTAGTTGAGCCCCTTCGCGTTTCGCCAGCAGGTCAAAGCCGCAGTTCTCTGCCTGCCGGTCTTCAATGTCATAGCCTTCCGCTTCGAGCACCTCAATCACATGGTCCACTGCGGCCTTCTCGACTGCCCTTCGAGTTTCAGCATCGGCAAATCCGCCGCCGCGAACTTGGATCTCTTCAACATCCGTCCGTTCCAACAGAAGAACGCCTGCAACGCTCCCCGCAGGCCAATGCGCGGCGTACCGGCGTTTCGATGCTTTGTCCGTCAAGTTCTTGATTGCGCGGTAGTGCCCTACAAAAGCCCAGGCGTTCACATCGCGCTTGAGATAAGTCGGCACCGAAGTTCCTTGCTCGAAGAAGCGTGCCGCGCGGGCCATGATCTGTGGGCCGGAGCCGTAGGCAACAACGCTCGGGGCGTTTGGGTTGACATCTGACCTCAAGGCCAGCCCTTTGACGATGTTGCCCTTGGTCCGAATGTAGTCGTCACCGCCTGCGGTGGCCTCGGCCAACTCCTTGGTCGAGAGGAGCTTCTCTTCGGAATGAATGCCATTCCATGTCCGCTCCACTGGAGTTGCCTCCTCTGAGCCCTGCTCGAAATGTCCCAGCGTGGCCTGCTGGTCAACTTCAATGCCCTCGTCCAACGACGCATCAACAGAGGCCTCGACGCGCAAGACGCTCGGTCGATCCAGTTCTGCCATGACCGTCGGCCGATTGCTTTGCGTCGCGCCGCTGGAGCCGGCATCGACGTTGCCGGTCGAAGTCAGGCCAATCGAACGAAGGGATTGAAGCCAGCCTTCTATACCCTGCTCACTCCCCGTCAGCTTGCGATAGATCCAGGTGATGCCTTCCTCGTGGGTGCACCCCCGATTCGTCAGATAGGTGGATGCAACTCGGAGATGGATGATCTGCGGTTGGTTTTTATCCCTAGGCACGGCGAAGCCAGCACCGTCGTTCTTGTCGAGCCGGAAAGCAAAACGCCGGTTTTCCTGCTTTTCAGGTTGCTCTGACTCGCCAAACACCAGCGCCTTGTTCTTGTCGCCAAGGCCCACCTGCAAGCCTGGGAACAGGCGATGGACGACAACAGCGGCCTGGATACCCCATGCCTTGTCCTTCTCCGTGAGGCGCTGCCAGCCTTGCAACTGTTTCAGTTGGCCTTCCAAGTCGGCGCGCTTGAGTCGTTTGGTTTTTTGTTCGAGATCAGACATGAGTGACTTTCCAAATTTCCTTCTGATTGAAGTGTGGGCCTTGAAGTAGGTCGGGCTTGCTTTCGCTCAGCATGATGCGCTGCGAAGATGACCGCAGTTGGACCCTGCATGACTGAAATCTGCGCTTAGTGTTTTGCAGTGAGTTCAGACACCAAGTCCGGCAGCCGAAGTTGGCCGGAGATCAGGCGGGGGAGAAGGGTGTCGCGCAGCCCGGTAAGGGTCATGACTTGAGCACTGTTCTCGTGGATGCGCCGCCATATTGGCGCCGCTATGCGCTCGAAGGCGTCCCGTAGTTCAAGGGGTGGAACGAGCACAGGCAAGTCAGGGAAGGACTTCAACGCAATCCGGTTGACCGTCGCCCCGTGAATCGTGTGTTTTTCGAGCAAGCGCTGAAACGGGGATGCGACGAACTGATGGAACCAAAAGTGAGGCGTTCCGCCATCCGGCAGTGGTCGCACCAAGGCCAAACGACGGCCCAAGCAGCAACGTAGCTCAGGCGGCACCAGGGCAAAGAAGCCCAAAGTCGCCTCGTAGCTGAACACGATATCGCCGTGATGCGGCGTGACGCGCTTGGTCCATTGCGCCCAGTCAGCATCCGAAATGTGGCGAACCTCGGTCAAGTCCAGGCCGGTGCCAGTGAGATTCTTGATGCCAAGGAATACGGCGCCCTCATTCGCCTCGGGCGGCGTTGCATGGGGCCCGTCGTAGACGCCCTGCACCATCTCGCGCAGAGGGGCGTAGCGCCAGCCCTCAGGGATCTCGCCGTGCTCAGTGGATTCAGTGTCGTCAGGAAACCGGGCGGCGACAGTTGCATCAATGCCGGCATGCTGCAGGTTGGCCATGTTGGCACGCACGGGGTCGAAATCCACGAACCAGGACTTGAACAGCGCCTGGGCGATGGCTTCCAGCGTGGCGTTGGTTTCGCGGAGGATTCGGATTCGTTCGCAGATTTCGTAGTAGAGATCGCCGACTACAGCCTCTTGGGGACGGTCTAGTCGCGGAATCAAGAGCTTGCCGAAATCGCCCTTCTTAAAGTGCGGGATCATGGTGCCAACGTGCATGTTGGCAATCTGGTCCTGGACAGTCTTGGATCTCAGTGCTGCAAATAAATACCTCGGGCTCACTTTTCGTTTGTCAGCCCTTACAGCGACCATGTCCTGAGCGATGCAAAAATCGACTGGATCAGGCGCCACTGCCGTCCGACCTGGACTGCCTTTGCATACGAACAGGATGTCACCCGGCAGCGGATGGCCTCGGAACCAACTTGCGTACGTAGATTCATCGACGAAACGGGTGGTGTCGTACCGGGGGTGCAAGGCCTCGCCATCAATGCAGTTCGTCGCAATCAACGGGCGGCCAACCTCACCTACGGGGCATGTCTTTCCGCGGTTGTCCACGATGGCAGTCAAGAGCTCCGTGAAAGCAGTCCATTCAGAACTCATACCCGAGCCCCCCCAGCTTCGCCCGGATCAACGCATCCAGCTCCGCCCCCTTGGCCATCTGCTCGCCCAACTGCTCGGTCAGCCGCGTCATCTTGTCTGCAAAGGCCTCGTCGTCGTCCTCCACGGCTTCGGCGCCAACGTAGCGCCCCGGCGTCAGCACATGGCCATGCTGGGCGATTTCGGCCAGCGACACGCTGCGACAGAAGCCCGGCACATCGGCATATCCCCCCACGGCCTCGCCGGCTGGTGCTTCACCACGCCACGCCGCCACCACCGCCGCAATACGCTCAATTTCTTCGTCAGCAAATTCGCACTGCACACGAGAGATCATGCGGCCCAGCTTGCGCGCATCGATGAACAAGACCTGACCCTTGCGCGCCGCGGGCTTGGTCTTGGCCAGGAACCACAGGCAGGCCGGAATCTGCGTGTTGAAGAACAGCTGACCGGGCAGGGCGATCATCACCTCCACCACATCGGCGTCCACCATGGCGGCGCGGATGACGCCTTCGTTGTTCTGGCTGGAACTCATCGAGCCATTCGCCAGCACGATGCCGGCGCGGCCGCTGGGCTTCAGGTGGTGCAGCATGTGCTGCAGCCAGGCGTAGTTGGCATTGCCTTGCGGCGGGTCGCCGTATTGCCAACGGGCATCGCCCTCCAGGCTGCCATGCCACCAGTCGCTGATGTTGAAGGGCGGGTTGGCGAGGATGAAATCGGCGCGCAGATCGGGGTGCTGGTTGCGCGTGAAGGTGTCGCCGGGCTCGCGGCCCAGGTTGAAGTCGATGCCGCGGATGGCCAGGTTCATGGCGGCCAGGCGCCAGGTGGTGGGGTTGGCTTCCTGGCCGTAGATGGACACATCGCCGAGCTTGCCGCCGTGGGCCTCGATGAAGCGCTCGCTCTGCACAAACATGCCGCCCGAGCCGCAGCAGGGGTCATAGACCTGGCCGTGGTGCGGCGCCAGCACAGCGACGAGTGTTTTCACAATGCTGGCCGGCGTGTAGAACTGCCCGCCCCGCTTGCCCTCGGCGCTGGCGAACATGCCGAGGAAGTATTCGTACACCTGGCCCAGTACGTCGCGGGCGGCGCTGGGGTTCTCGCCGAAGCCTATTGTTGAGACCAGATCGACCAGCTCGCCCAGTTTGCCGTCAGGCAGCTGGGCGCGGGCATAGCGCTTGTCCAGGATGCCTTTGAGCTTGGGGTTGTCCGCCTCGATCAGGCTCAGGGCCTCGTCGATCAGCTTGCCGATCTCGGGCCGCTTGGCTTGGGCGCGCAGCGTTTCCCAGCGCGCGTCCTCGGGCACCCAGAAAACGTTGACGGCGGTGTAGTAGTCGCGGTCATCGGCTTCAGCGGCCAGGTCCTCGGGGCTGGCGTCGCCGTAGAAGTACTCGTCGGCCGGGTCCGCCAGCCGGGCCACCACCTCGGCGCGGCGCGCCGCAAAAGTGTCGGAGATGTACTTCACAAAAATCAGGCCCAGCACCAGGTGCTTGTATTCGGCCGCGTCCATATTGGCGCGCAGCTTGTCGGCCGTGGCCCAGAGGGTTTTCTTGATGTCGTCGAGCATGAATGAGTTCAGGAGGCGGTCTTCGAAGTCGGTGCCGTTGCGACGGCCTTGGGTTTGAGGCTGACCCAATGAACTGAGTTGCTCTCCTGCGTCAGCAGCAGTTCAGGGTAGGCACGGACCAAATCGGACAGTGCGGTGTAACCGTAAGTCTTTGGCGAAAAGCCGGGGTCGGTGCGCTTAAGGTACTGGCCCAGGGCGCCCAGGCCGATACGCCCATCTGGAGCATCGGCAGCCAGCAAGCTCACGGCGCCGAGCAGGGTTTTGGGGCGCTTCTTCGCGCCGGGTTTGGGCGCAGGATTCTCGGCTGCCGCCGTGGAGGCCGGCATCAGCTTGCTGTTCGCGGGGTTGGTTGCAACAGCTGGTGCGGGTGGAGGCTCTGGCGGCATCCACTCAAAGAACTGGTCGCTGGCATTGCGCAGCGCATCGGGCGTTTTGGCCTCGCCGACGATGTGCACCGTGGCACCGCGCTCGCGCAGCTTGCGGCAGAGGCCGGCGAAGTCGGAGTCGCTGGTCACCAGGCAGAACACATCGGCACGCTGGTCGAACAGGGCTTCGATGGCGTCCATGGCCAGAGCGATGTCCGAGGTGTTTTTGCCGGCGGCGTATTGGTACTGCAGGCAGGGCGTGAAGGCCAGGCGCACCAGCGCTTCCTGCCATTTGTTGGCCAAGGTGCTGTGGTTGCCATAGCCGCGCCGCAGCACCACGCGGCCGAACTTGGCCACCACACGGAGGGCGAATTCCAGAATGTCTGGGGTGGTGTTGTCGCAGTCGACCAGCACGGCCACGCGCGTGTCGGCCCCGAGCAGCGCTTGCTGTTGGGGGTGTTGTTGGAGCATTGTCATGGGCTGTTCCGCCTCTCTTCCGTCCCTGTGTCGGCGGGGATGATAGACGCAGTGAAGCCCTGTGCAGAGCGGTGCAGCGCGCTGCTCTCTTGCCCGCGGCTCAGCCGATGTACTCCTGCCGCCGGAACCTCAGCGCCGACCAGTCTTCGTCGATGGCGACCTGGCGCACGGTGTCGAAGCCGGCGGCGCGCAGCAGGGTCCAGTCGCTGTCGCGGTGGAACTCGCCGCGCAGGCGTTTCGAGCTTTGCTTGGGGTAGGCGATCCAGATCAGGGCGTCGCCCTCGGCCAGGGGCAGGAGCGCGCGGCAGGCGGCGTCCAGCTCGGCCTGGGTGATGGCAAAGGCCAGGGCAAAGTGCAGCGGCGCGGGGCCATGAGCCTCGCGCTGCAGCAGCAGGGTCGGGTCTTGCGCCACCAGGGCGGCCAGCTCGGGTTCGAAGCTGGCCGGGGCGTTCAGCACGGTGAGCTGGCGCTGGGCGCCCAGATTGAGCTTCTTGAACAAGGGCGTCATCGGGGGGCTCCGGCGGCAGCAAAGGGTCAACGGGCGCCGATGCGATCGAGCTCGCGCTGGGCCATGCTGTACTCGTTGAACTCGACCACGCCGGTGGCCAGGCTCTTCTTCAGGTAGTTGCGGGCCTTGGGCAGGTCCTGGTCGAGCAGGGCTTTCTGCGCGGCGTAGAAGTACAGCTCGCAGTCGCGGCCGCGGTCGGCCTGGCCCTCGGGCTTGCCGTCGCGGGCCATGGCCAGGGCGCCGTCCAGGTCCAGGCTGCCCTGCAGCATCTGCAGCACCGGGTAGGGCCAGGCCGGCTTGTCGGCGCTGGGGCGCAGATCGCGGATGGCAGCCAGCCCGTCCTGGCCCAGCTTGCGGCTGGTCAGGTAGAGCCAGATGCTGCCGTAGCTGCGCTCGACCTCGCTGCCCGATTGCAGGATGTCCTGCAGCTCTTTCTGCGCCTCTTGCAGCTGGCCACCGAAGTAGCGGGCATAGACCCGGGTGTAGCGCGCGCCGGTGTCATTGGGCGCCAGGGCCAGGGCGCGATCGGCGTGACTGACGGCCTGCTCGTCCTTGCGCTGCATCAGCGCGTTGACGGCCATGGCCGCGTGCACCTCGGAGGACTCGTCGTGCAGCTGGGCGGCGTCGTAGAGTGAGGTCTGGGCGCGGTCGGACTGGCCCAGGTGGTCGAGCTGGATGGCGCGCTCGACGAGCGCGGCCGCGCGCAGCTTGGGCGGCAGGCGGTCGGCGGCGAGGATGCGGTCCATCATCAGCAGGCGGGCATGGGCGCTGCCCTGGTTTTCGGTCAGCACCTTGAGCGAGCCATTGCGCATGCGATCGGTCAGGGCCGTCATGTCGCGGCGCAGGCTGACCAGGTCTTCGCTGCTGAGCACGGGCACGGTGAGGGTGTTGGCCAGGCGCGGCGCCACCTTGTTGAGCTGGTCGCGGTAGTTGCTCCATTTGCCGGCCGCCACCTGCTCGGCCTGCAGGCGCAGCTCGCCCTCGATCTGCTGCATCTTGGGCTCGCCGCGGTAGCGCAGGCGCAGCTCGAAATGCTCGTTACGTTCCTCGAAGCGGCTGTCGCTGGGCTGGCTGTACAGCGGCTCGGCAAACTCGTAGCGCACGGTGTGCAGGTAGCGGCCGTTCATGGCCAGGCGCATGGGCTGGGTGCGCGGGGTCTGGTCGGGCAGGCGCAGCTGGGCGATCAGGGTGGGCAGGGCGATGGGGCCGGCCAGCCAGCGTTTTTCGGGGAAGGTCCAGAAATCGCCGCTGCGGTACTTGATCTCCACGCGCAGGGCGTTGCGGCCTTCGGGGTCGCTGATCTCGGGCTCGCCGTCCACCGTCAGGCCGGGGTAGAAGCGCAGGGTTTCGGCCGCCAGCAGGTTGCGGAAATCGGCGGCCGGCAGGGCGGCGCGGGCCTCGCGCATCCACTCGGCCATGTCGCCGTGGAATGTGCTGACGCTGCGCAGCGTGCCGGGCTGGTCCAGGCGCGGGAAGCTGAAGGTGTCCACGGTCTCCAGGCGCAGGGCCTCGCGCGCAGGCGGCAGGCGGCTCAGCTCGGCGCTGCTGGCCTTGGCCAGCAGGCCCACACCCAGGCCCACCGATTGGCGCTCGGCCGGCGCGCCGCGCTGCTGGCTGCGGGTGGCGTCGAGCCAGAGCGTTTGCTCGCCCAGCTGCACGGCAGCAATGGCATGGTCAAAGGCCAGGGGGCTGGGCAGGCGCTGGGCGGCATCGCTGCGCAGGCTGGCTGGCACCAGGGCGGGCGTGGCCTCGATGCCCAGCTTCTTGAGCAGGGTCACCAGCAGGGCGGCCTTGTCCTTGCAGTCGCCGAAGCGCTGGCGCAGCACCTGCTCGGTGGGGGCGGGCTGGTGCGAGTTGGCGCCAATCTCGGTGCCGAAGTAGCGGATCTCTTTCTGCACAAAGTCCAGGGCCAGGCGCAGGCGTTCTTCAGGCGTTGCGGCCAGGGCCTCGATCTCGCGGGCGCGGGCGTCCAGCGCCTCGGCCGGCAGCATGGCCTTGGCAAACAGCTGCTCGGCCCAGCCGGCCACCTCGGCCCAGTTGGCGAACTCGCTGAGCTGCACCTGGTCCTTGACCATGACGCCGACCGGCACGGTCTCCTCGTAATGGAACTGCGGCACCAGGCGGCGCTTGAACAAGGTCTCGCGCCAAGCGCCGTCGACGCGGCTGCTGACCTCGACGCTGGGCTCGGCGATGCGGTGCTGGATCTGGCGCTCGGCCGGGCTCAGCAGGCGCAGCTGCACCAGGCCCACCGGGCCGCCGCTGGAGCTGGTCCATTCCTGATCGACGAACTTGCCGCCAAACACGGGGTTGTCGCCGATCAGGGAGACGGCCCATTCGACGCGGTCGCCCATGCGCAGGTCTTCCAGCACGATGGAGGCGGTCATGCGGCCGTCGATGATCTGGCGCTCCAGCTGGGGCTCGCGGTGCAGTAGCTTGATGCGCTTGCGCTCCAGCCGATCCAGGCGTTTGCCATCGCGCCAGACCTCGAGGCGGTGGAACTGCAGCTTCTGGAAGCTGGGGTCAAAGTCCAGCTCGATCTGCGCGCCTTTTTGCAGGCCCGAGGCCTCGTTGATCTGCCGCAGCACATGCTGGTAACGCACCGTGCCGCTGGGCTCGATGCGGGTTTGCTTGTCGATCAGCAGCAGCTGCAGCGGCGCGCTGGGCAGGCCGGTGCTGGCCTCGGGCTGCAGCGGCAACACCCAGGCGGGGGCGGGCGCGATGCTGAAGCCTTCGGCCTCCTTGGTGGCGGCGGCCGTGGCCGCGGCCTTCTTGGCCTTGGCTGCGGGCGCCTGGGCCCAGGCGATGGAGCTGGCGCTCAGCAGGGCCAGGGCGCTCAGGCCCAGCTGGAGGCCGCGGCGGCGCGCGAACGACATGAGGGTGAAACGGGGTGTGTTGCTGTGACGCATGAATGATCGAGCCTCTCCCTGGCCTGTGTCTGGCGCCGGCGCTTGGTTGAATCTCTGCCGGCTCGCTGTACTGGATGGCGATTATGTCGGCCCCCGCCCGCTGGTGCCGCCCGCGCTGGCGCACGGGCTTAGGGGTTCTCCCGCTGTGACCTGCGGCCGGCCCGGCCGCGCCGCGCACAATGCGGGCCTTCGCCAGCTCCCTTGCTCCCGGCGCGCCGGGACCGCCTCTCCGCCATGCAACGTACCGCTCTTGCCCTCGCCGCTGCCTTGCTGCTGCTGCAATCCACCGCGCCGACTCAGGCCGCCGCCAAGCCTGCGGCCCAGCAAGCACAGGCCGCCAACAGCGCCGCCGGCACCCAGGTCTGGGACCTGAGCCAGCTCTACCCCAGCGATGCCGCCTGGGAGGCTGAGCGCCTGGCCTTGCTGGCCGAGCTGCCCAAGGTCAATGTCTTGCAGGGCACGCTGGGCCAGAGCGCGCAAAGCCTGCGCGCCGGCCTGGACCAGATCTCCGCCCTGCGCTTGCGCCTGAATCGCCTGCAGGCCTATGCCTTCCAGAAGGCCGACGAGAACACCCAGCACAGCGACAACCAGGCGCGCCGCCAGCTGGCCGATGCCGTGGGCAACCAGCTGGGCGAGGCCGCATCCTTTGTCAGCGCCGAGGTCGGCGCCATCGGCCGCGCCAAGGTCGAGGCTTTCCTGGCCGCCGAGCCCGGCCTGGCCAAGCATGGCCAGGGCCTGCGCACCATGCTGCGCCTGGCCGAACACACGCTCAGCCCCAAGGAAGAAGCCCTGCTGGCCGCCGCCGCCGAGCCGCTGCAGCAACCCGGCGCCATCTACGGCCTGCTGAGCAATGCCGACCTGCCCTGGCCCAAGATCACGATCCGCGGCAAGACCGTGGTGCTCGATCAGGAGCAGTACACCGCCTACCGCTCGGATGCCGACCCGAAAGTGCGCGCGCAGGTGTTCAAGGCCTTCTGGCCCGTCTACAAGGCCTACGAGCGCACGCTGGGCGCCGTCTACGCCGCCAATCTGCGCGGCACCGTCTTCATGGCCCGGGCGCGCAACTACCCCAGCAGCGTGGCCATGGCCCAGGGCAGCGACAACATCCCCGAGGCCGTCTACCGCAGCCTGGTGCAAGAGGCCAACGCCGGCCTGCCCACCCTGCACCGCTATCTGAAGCTGCGCAGCCGCGTGCTGGGCCTGAAAGCTCCGGGCTACCAGGACATGTATGTGCCCCTGGCCAAGCCCTCGGGCCAGTACCCGCAGGCCGAGGCTGAAGCCCTGACCCTGGCCGCCCTGCAGCCCATGGGTGCTGAGTACACCACCAAGCTGGCTGCCGCCTTCAAGCAGAACTGGATGCACTCGGTGCCGCAGCGCGGCAAGGTCTCGGGCGCCTACATGAACGGCGCGGCCTACGATGTGCACCCCTATCTGCTGATGAGCTACAACGGCGATTACCTGGCCATGTCCACCCTGGCCCACGAGTGGGGTCACGCCATGCACTCGGTCTATTCGAACGCCAACCAGCCTTTCGAGACGGCCGACTACTCGACCTTCATCGCCGAGATCCCCTCCACCGCCAACGAGCTGCTGCTGGCTGACTACATGGTCGCCAATGCCAAGACGCGCGATGAAAAGATCTTCGCCCTGAGCCAGCAGCTGGAGAACATCCGCAGCACCTTCTTCCGCCAGGCCATGTTTGCAGAGTTCGAGCTGGCCTCGCACGAAGCGGTGGAAAAGGGTGAGGCCGTCACCGGCGAGCGCCTGAGCCAGATCTATCTGGACCTGCTCAAGCGCTACCACGGCGACGCGCAGAACGTGGTCAAGATCGACCCGCTCTACGGCATCGAGTGGGCCTACATCCCGCACTTCTACCGCGACTTCTACGTCTACCAGTACGCCACCTGCATCAGCGCCGCGGCCTACTTCGCCGAGGGCATCGGCCAGGGCGACAGCGCCCTGCGTGAGCGCTTTTTCACGCTGCTGAAATCGGGCAGCTCGGCCGATGCCTACGCCTTGACCCGCGCCGCCGGCGTGGACCTGGCCACGCCCGCGCCCTACCGCGCCTTGCTGCGCCGCATGGATCGCGCCATCGACCAGCTGGAGCAACTGCTGGCGCAGAAGAAAAAGTAAGCCGCGCCAGACGGGGCGAGCGCGTTTCAGCGCGCGGGCAGCAAAGCCTTTTGCATGAAGAAGCGCGCACCGCCCTGCGGGTAGTCCGCCAGCTCGCCGAAGCAGCGGTAGCCCAGCTTCTCGTAGAAACCGCGGGCCTGGAACTCGAAGGTGTCCAGCCAGGCGCCGTGGCAGCCGCGCGCCTGCGCGGCAGGTAGAGATGGCGTGCCATCCGGTCGGGGAACATCGCGCGGCGCAAGACCTGACCCTCGAGCCCCTGCATCAGCTGGCGCGCCGCGTGCGTGTCATCTTTGGTGCAGGTCTGGGCCTGCACCCAGTCGAATTGCTCCTCGGCATGGCGAGGCCGTGAAGGTCAGAGAGAGGTCCTCGTTGATTCTTTCAAGGTCGCTCGCAGTCCCAGTTCAGGCGGCTGGCTGCTACTTCCACGGGGCGTAGCGCTCTTCCGGTCCATGGGCCAGGCGCGAGGGCAGGGCTTCGCGTTCACCGCTGTACAGGCCGCGGAACTTCATCAGCAGCGGTTGCCACTTCGCAGGGGCTATGCGCTCTGACTGCGGGTCTTGCAGAATGGCCTCGTCCACATGGGCGCGCAGCAGGCGCAGCTCGACCATGCAGCTGGCGATGGGCAGGCGCGGGTCCTGCGTGCCGAAGGGGCGGATGTCCACGACCTGGGCCTCCAGCTGCACCTGGCATTCGCGCACGCGTGGCGGCGCCACCTGCTCCGAGGGCTGGGCGCTCAAGCCGGCCTCGCCGAACTTGTCCGCCACATGGCGGTAGCCCAGCCATTGCTTGTGCGGGGGCAGCTGGGGCGTGCCGGTGCACAAGGCCAGGCGGTTGACGGCCTCGGCATTGGCGGCGCTCGCCAGGTTCAGCACGCATTCGCGCTGGCGCTGCAGGTTCAGCAAGGTCTGCGAGCTGGCATCCAGGCCCAGCATGCAGCTCCAGCCCAACCACCAGGCCGAGGACATGGGTGCCAAGTTGGCGCTGCCGTCTTCGTTCAGGCTGCTGATCAGGACGACGGGCGTGCCCCAGTAGTGGATGGCAGGTTCGATCGTGCGGTGCATGGCTTTGGGCTCCGGGTGCTCGGTGGAGCCACCAGTCTTGCCTCGGCCAGGCGAGCCGTCAGCCCGCTTCTTGCGATCCGCTCAAATCCAGCGTCATGAAGCACCAGCCCGGGTGCATGTGCTCGGGCACTTCTGCGCCCGGGTAGGGCCCGGAGTCGCGGAAGCCGTGGCGGCGGTAGAGCTGGTGGGCCGAGCTCATGAAGGGCGCGGAGTCCAGGCAGAGCCGCTGCAAGCCCAGGCTGCGGGCATCGCCGATCAGCTGCCTGACCAGGACGTCGCCCAGGCCTTGGCCACGGTGGGTCGGGCGCAGGTAGATGCGCTTGAGGTCGCCCAGCTCCGGCGTCAAGGCGCGCAAGCCGCCCATGCCAGCCAGCTCGTCACCGATGTAGGCCAGGTAAAAGCGCCCGCCCCGTGGCTGACAGATTTCATCGAGATGCAGATCGATGTAGTCGTCCAGGGGCATGCCCAGGGCTTGCTCGGTGGACAAGGCCAGATGCTGCTGCAGCTGGCCCATCACCCAGCTCATGTACTCGCTGTTCAGCTGCCGCAGGGCCTCGCGGTCGCGGGCGAGCTCGGAGGGGCGCAGCGTGATGCGGGCCGGGCTCATGGCGAAGGGCTCTCCTGCCAGGCGTAGAGCAGCAGCTCGCGGCTGCCATCGGCGCTGCGGATCCGGCGCTCGAACTGCAGGCCCAGCTTGCTCAGCAGCTTCTGCGAAGCCTGGTTGTCCTCGCGCGTGGTGGCCAGGATGCGGCGCAGGCCCAGGGGGCCGTGCGCATGCGCCATCGCCGCGCTCGCGGCCTCGAAGGCCAGGCCGCGGCCGGCGTGTTCGGGCAGAAAGGCAAAGCCGATGTCGGGCGCGTCCAGATACTCGCGCTGGGCCAAGCCGCACAGGCCCACGGTCTCGCCGGTCTCGTGCAAGACCACGGCCTCGAAGCCGAAACCATGCTGGGCATAGCTGGCCAGTGGGCCTTGCTCCAGATAGCGTTCGGCCTCGGCCAGGGTGTGTACGCCCCGGTCGCCGATGTAGCGCAACCAGCTGGGCTCGTTGAGCAGGCGCAGCATGAAGCCAGCGTCTGCCGGGGTGAAAGGGCGCAGGGTCAAGCGTGCAGTGCTCAGCATGTCGTCATGATGCCTGAGCCGCTTGATGATGGGCGAGCTTCAGGTAGTGCGCCAGCTGCTTGGCCTCGATGTCGGCGAGGCGCTGCAGCTTGAGGTGGCGGCGCAGCTTGCCGCTGCCTTCGAGCAGACCGTGCTCATCCGGCATGGCCGCGCCCTGCCCGAATTCGACCGAGACATGCGCCTTGTAGACGAACAGGCCGCAGAAATGCTGCGATCCAGACGCAAACAAGATGCCGCCGTACTTGATCTCCTCCGCCAAAGGCTTGAACTCACGCTTCATCAGGGCGCGCACGGCCAGCGCGATGCTGTGGCCGTCTTCGTTCAGCAGGCGGATGTCATCGAGCCAATGTTCGATTGATCGAGCGGCCATGTCGGAGCTCCGGTGGTCTGTGGAGTTTGAATGCTAGTCAATGGCTCTTGCCAACGGGGTGGCAGCAGCCTGATGCCGCGGCGGCATGGTCGTTCAGATCGTCCCGAAATGCGGGGTGGCCGTCGAACTGCGGGCCGCCAAAACCTTGGATCGGTCATGCCGACAGATCATGCTGCGCATTCTCGCTGCGGTGTCTCGGCCCGCCGCCGGACTCATGGTTCGCGGGTCGGCTCTGCGAGCCGACTCCCCTCGGTGCTCGCTCCGCGGCTCAGCGGCGCCAAACTCCCTCCGTTCGCTGCGCTCACTGTGGTCAAACAGTGGCGCCGAGTCAGAGCTTGAAGCGCGCGGGTACGCGCGCCTGAGCCGCTCCGCTGCGCCCTCGGCCGCGCACAAATCGCCCGTCGGCGGGCCGAGCCGCCTCCGAAGATGGCGTTCTCCACCGACGAGGGGCAGATCGATCGCGATGCAAGCGCCCTGCAGCCCGTGCCGCTGCCGGGCGATTTGTGCAGGGCCGAGCAGCACAGCGCCTCGGGGCGCGCACGTACACGTGCGCTTCAAGTTCTGACTTGGCGCTTCTGTCTGAACGAAGCGAACGCAGGGAGCGGAGTGAGTTATGCGCCAGCCCCGAGGTGCGAGCAGCGCAGGGAAGTCGGCCCGTCAGGGCCGACCCCGGAACCATGAGCCCGGTGGCGGCACGGGCTGCAGGGCCTAGTCCATGGCATGCTGTGCGGCATGTTGGCGTCGCTGGATGCCCATGAGTCCGGCCAATCCACCCAGCAGCAGCCACACCGAAGCGGGTTCAGGCACCACGGCCACCGTTGAGAAGGCGATGCCGTCCAGGGTCACCGGTACTTGCGGACTCAGGGCCATGTTCTGGAAGCGCAGCTCGGCGATCTGTCCGGCATAGGCCGAGAGGTCGGCGGCCCAGGCGTGGGCTGTAGCGCCAGCCACGCCCGTGAGCGCTTGCCCGTTCACGAACAGCTGCAGCGGGCTTGTGCCCAGCCATTGCAGCGAGCGTGTGTCCAGCGGAATCAGGGCGGTCTGGCTCAGGTAGGCCGGCACCCAGGCGGAGTTCGGGTCCAGGCTCGAGGCATGGCCGCTGGCAAAGGACAGGCTGTAGCGCCCCTGCAGCACGTTCGAGCCCGCCTCGCGATCGAGCAAGGCGTACCAGGGGCTGATCCCGACATGGGGCAGGTCCTGGTAGACATAGTCGGCGTCACCATTGCCGCCGCTTCCCCCGATTCCGCCGTGGCTCCAGTCCGGTGCAGCGGCAGCCCAGCTCAGCAGGCCGGGGGCCGGACCCGGGCCTGCGGCCGGGTTCGCGGCCTCAAAGTCGAGGTTGCTGAAGCTCTGGGCCCACAGCCCGGTGCTGCACAACAGCAGGGCAGTCAGGCTCAGACATTGACGCAGCTGACGCATGGCGATACCTCCCGGGGTGGCGCTGTGAAGCAAGCAGACGCGGCATCATGGCACCGAGCGCGGCGACGACACTACGGAAAGACACCCAGAAAAAAGCGCCCCGGAGGGCGCTGGTGATCGGTGAAAGCCCGGGTGGCGGGCCTTGCACGGCGCGAGCGGTTCAGGCTCAGATGCGGCGCGCCAGCTCTTCGGCCTTGCCGGTGTAGCTGCCTGGGGTCATGGCCAGCAGGCGGGTCTTTTCGGCGTCCGGCAGTTCCAGGCCGGTGATGAACTCGCGGATCGATTCGGCCGTGATGGCCTTGCCGCGGGTCAGCTCCTTCAGGCGCTCGTAGGGGTTGGGCAGGGCATAGCGGCGCATCACGGTCTGGATGGGCTCGGCCAGCACTTCCCAGGCGCTGTCCAGGTCTTGCGCTAGGGCGGCTTCGTTCAGCTCCAGCTTGTCCAGGCCCTTGAGCAGGGATTCATAGCCCAGCACGGCATAGCCGATGGCCACGCCCATATTGCGCAGCACAGTGGAGTCGGTCAGGTCACGCTGCCAACGGCTGATGGGCAGCTTCTGGCTCAGGTGGGTCAGCAAGGCATTGGCCAGGCCGAAATTGCCCTCGGCGTTTTCGAAGTCGATCGGGTTGACCTTGTGCGGCATGGTCGAGGAACCGATTTCGCCGGCCTTGGTGCGCTGCTTGAAGTAACCCAGCGAGACATAACCCCAGACATCGCGTGACCAGTCGATCAGGATGGTGTTCAGGCGTGTGGTCGCGTCGAACAGCTCGGCCATGTAGTCGTGCGGCTCGATCTGGATGGTGTAGGGGTTGAAGCTCAGGCCCAGCTGGCCTTCGATCACGCGCTGGCTGAACGCTTCCCAGTCGAACTCGGGCCAGGCGCTCAGGTGGGCGTTGTAGTTGCCGACGGCGCCGTTCATCTTGGCCAGCAGTTTCACCTCGGCGATGCGGCTGCGCGCCGTGCGCAGGCGGGCCACGACGTTGGCGATCTCCTTGCCCACGGTGGTGGGGCTGGCGGTCTGGCCGTGCGTGCGGCTGAGCATGGGCGTGGCGGCGGTGGCATGGGCCATCTCGCCCAGCTTGGCGATGATGCGGTCCACCGTGGGCAGCAGCACGTCCTGGCGCGCTGCCTTGAGCATCAGGCCGTGGCTGGTGTTGTTGATGTCTTCGCTGGTGCAGGCGAAGTGCACGAACTCGCCGGCCGCCTTCAGCTCGGCGCTGGCGTCGAAGCGGGCTTTGAGCCAGTACTCGACCGCCTTGACGTCGTGGTTGGTGGTCTTCTCGATGTCCTTGATCGCTTGCGCATCAGCTTCCGAGAAGCGGGCCACCAGGCCGCGCAGCAGGCCGCGAGCGGCCTCGCTCAAGGGCTTGAACTCGGCAAAGCCGGCGTCGGACAGGGCGATGAACCACTCGACTTCGACCTGCACGCGGCGGTGCATCAGGCCGTACTCGGACAGCAGCGGGCGCAGCGGCGCCACGCGTGCGGCGTAGCGGCCATCCAGGGGCGAGAGGGCGCTGATCGAGGAGAGCGAGGCGTTGGACTGGGTGGTCATGGCAGTGGGCGGCTGCGGGCCGCCAGGGCTGATGAGGGGGAGGTGCAGAGGGCGCTGAGCTTCCGGCCGGCCAGACTGCTGCAGCGAAACGCGCTCACCCGTCGTCAAACAAAGAAGGGCGCGCGCCGCCACCGGCTCAGGAAAAACCCGCAGATTTTAACCGGCGATGACAGGGCGATGAAAACCGCGTGCCTGCCTCCCGCGTGGTGTCAAATCTCTGCAGCGACTCGCGCTTTTGATCTCGTACTTTGACTACAAATATTGTTTTCATCGTGAATAAATACCGGGAAATCACCAGCTATCGAATGTAGTTTTACTTCACTAGCATCGCGCTGCCTGAACCAGCCACGCTCGTGGCCCGGTGGTGGGCGCACGGTGCGAGGGCGAGTGAGCGGCCAGATGGCGCGCCCGATGCTCTGCGCGCGGCTCTCCTCGAACGCAAGGAAGAACAGACATGGGTATGCACCTGGATTGGGGCCGCGCGGCCCGGTGGTTGGCTCATCAGGCCCGCGGCGTTTGCGTGGGCCTGGCCTGCGTGGTCTTGAGCGCCTGTGGCGGCGGTCAGGCCGAGGAGGCCGGGCCCTCGTCCATGAGCCAGGCCGCGGCCGCTGCAACGGCCGCGGCCCCCGAGGGGCTGGCCGGTGCCGGCCCGCGGGTCATCGATGCCAACACCACGGTGCTGATTCCGGTGCCCTCGGTGCCCGCCACACCCGCCGTGCAGCCCAGCAGCCGTGTCAAGGCCGCTGCCGCCCGCGTGGCCACGGAAGCCGGCACCTCGCTGCGCGTGCACTACCGCCGAGCCGATGGCGACACCAGCGGCTGGCAGCTGCACAGCTGGGGCGCGGCGCAAAGCCCGGCCTGGAACAGCGGCTGGAACGCCAGCGGCAGCGACGACTTCGGCGCCATCTACGACGTGCCCCTTGCCGCCGACAGCGGCACGGTCGGCTACCTGCTGCACAAGGGCGATTGGAAGGACTGGGGTGGTGCCGACCAGAGCTATGTGCTCAAGCCCGGCGCCAACGAGATCTGGCGGGTCGAGGGCGACAACGTCACTTACACCAGCAACCCGCTGGGCCTGCCTGTGCCGAATCTGCACACCGTGCGCGTGCACTACCAGCGCTTCGACGGTGGCTACAGCAGCTGGGGCCTGCATCTCTGGAACGGCAGCGGCCTGAATGTCGCCGCGCTGCCCGCCGGCCTGCCCATCGACCAATGGGGCGCGCCCGTGGCCTTCAACGCCATGCCGGGCCATGCGGCCGGCGCGGGCGAGATCGTCTTCGACATCCCCGTGCTCAACCCGCGTGACGATGCCAGCCGCAAGGCCCTGGAATTCATCATCCATGGCATGGCGCCGAACCAGAACGACAAGGACGGCCGCGACAACAACATCCGCGTCGATTACGCCGGCCTGAAGATCCAGAACCAGGTCGGCGAGATCTGGCTGGTGCAGCAGGACGCCACCGTCTACACCGCACCGCCCGATCTGCGCTCGGTCTCCAGCAGCGACGCCCGCGCCGTCTGGCTCAACCGCCGCCTGCTGCAATGGCCGCGTGTGTTCGCAGCCTCCGCGCCGGCCGGCACGGTGGTCAAGCTCTATCACTCGGCCACCGGCCAGATCGTGGTGGCCAAGGATGCACCGGTCAGCGGTGCCGATGGCGCCATCACCCTCGATGCCTTCAGCGGCAATGTGCCGGCGGCCGAGGCCCTGCGCTTCAAGTACGTGGCCGCAGGCGGTGTGTTCCAGGTGCGCGAGGCCGATCTGCCGCGCCTGCCGCAGCTGCACACCCAGCAGCTGGTGCTGGTGCAGGAAAACGCAGCCGGCCAGGTGCAGAACGCCAGCACCGCGCAGATCGCCGGCGCGCTTGACGACCTCTACAGCGCTGCCGCCGAGGTGAACGACTACGGCGCGACGGTCAAGAACGGCCGCACCCAGTTCAAGCTCTGGGCGCCCACGGCCCAGGCCGTGCAAGTGATCGTCACCGCCCCGAGCAGCAACCCCTTCCTGAGCCGCAGCCAGACGGTGGACCTGCAGCGTGACCCGGCCACCGGCGCCTGGAGCGCCAGCCTGGCCGGCGAGCTGAATGGCCGCAGCTACCGCTATGCCGTGACGGTGTTTGTGCGCGGCGTCGGTCTGGTGCGCAGCCTGGTCACCGACCCCTATTCCCTGGCCCTGACCCTGGGCAGCCAGCAAAGCGTGGTGGCCGATCTGCAAAGCGCCGCCTTCAAGCCCGCCGGCTGGGACGCCAGCCAGCCGCCCACCACGGTGCAGGCCACGCCGGACATGAGCATCTACGAGCTGCATGTGCGCGACTTCTCGGTCAACGACCCGACCGTGCCGGCCGACAAGCGCGGCAAGTACCTGGCTTTTGCCGAGGGCAACTCAAACGGCATGAAGCATTTGCGCGCTCTGGCCCAGAGCGGGCTCACGGATGTCCATCTGCTGCCGGTCTTCGACATCGCCAGCGTGCCGGAGAAAGGCTGCGTGACGCCCAATCCCAGCGGCAGCGCCAACGGCGAGAGCCAGCAGGCCCTGGTCAGCGCCACGGCCGGCATCGACTGCTTCAACTGGGGCTACGACCCCTACCACTTCACCGCGCCGGAAGGCAGTTACGCCAGCAGCGTGGCCGACCCGGCCGCGCGCATCGTCGAGTTCCGCCGCATGGTGCAGGCGCTCAACGCCGCCGGCCTGCGCGTGGGCATGGACATGGTCTACAACCACACCAGTGCCTCGGGCCTGAACAGCGCCTCGGTGCTGGACAAAGTGGTGCCCGGCTACTACCACCGCCTGAATGCCAGCGGCGGCATCGAGCGCTCCACCTGCTGCGAAAACACCGCGGCCGAGAACCGCATGATGGCCAAGCTGATGATCGACTCGGCCATCGTCTGGGTGCGTGACTATCACATCAGCTCGCTGCGCTTCGACATCATGGGCCACCATCCGCGCTCGGTGATGGTGGACCTCAAGGCCGCGGTCGAACGCGCCAGCGGCCGCCCGGTGCAGATCCTCGGCGAGGGCTGGAACTTCGGCGAGGTGGCCAATGGCGCCCGCTTTGTGCAGGCCGATATGCTGGGCCTGAACGGCACCGGCATCGGCAGCTTCAACCCCTTCATCCGCGACGCCGTGCGCGGCGGCAGCTCCTTCGACAGCGGCAACAACCAGTTGGCCAACCAGGGCTTCATCAACGGCCTGTTCTACGACGCCAATGCCTTCGGCGGCGGCAAGACCCGGGGCGACCTGATGTGGCATGGCGACCAGATCAAGGCCTCGCTGGCCGGCTCCATCCGCAGCTACGAGCTGCAGACCAGCTGGGATGCCAATCTGCGCCTGGAGCAGATCAATGTCGGTGGCCTGCCGGCCGGCTATGTGCTGGAGCCCGGCGAGGTGGTCAATTATGTGGAGAACCACGACAACGCCAGCCTGTTTGATAACAACGTCTTCAAGCTGCCCGCCGGCACCAGCCGCGAGGACCGCGCCCGCGTGCAGGCGCTGGGCATGGCCATCAATGCCTTCAGCCAGGGTGTGGCCTACTTCCATGCCGGCGTGGACACCTTGCGCAGCAAGTCCATGGACCGCAACAGCTATGACTCGGGCGACTGGTTCAACCGCCTGGACTGGAGCTATGCCGACAACAACTTCGGCGTCGGCCTGCCGCCGCAGCGCGACAACGGCGACAACTGGCCGCTGCTGCGCCCGCTGCTGGCCGACCCGCTGATCAAGCCTGCCGCGGCCGACATCGCCTGGACGCGCGATGTCTTCCGCGACCTGCTGGCCATCCGCAAGAGTAGCAGCCTCTTGCGCCTGCGCACGGCGGCGGACATCAAGGCCCGGCTCAAGTTCCACAACACCGGCTCCGCCCAGGAGGCCACGGTGCTGATCGGTCAGATCGACGGCCAGGGCTATGCCGGCGCCGGCTTCCAGGAGCTGGTCTACGCCATCAATGTGGACAAGCAGGCCAAGCAGCTGACGGTGCCTGGCTTGCTCGGCCATGCCCTACAGCTGCACCCGGTGCATCTGGCAGCGGGTGCGGCCGATGCGCGCGCCCGCCAGGCCAGCTTTGATGCGGCCAGCGGTGTGCTGAGCCTGCCGGCGCGCACGGCGGTGGTGTTCGTGCGGCCTTGAGGGCGCCCTCAGCGCGGCGCTGTTTCGTCAAGGCGCCGCGTTGAAGAAGGCGATGCGTTCGGCGTTCGCTGGATGGCTGGCGAAGGCCATGGGCAAGGGCGACTTGTCCCGGCCCTGCTGCTTTTGATAAGCATCGAGGCGCTCGAAAAAGCGCACCATCACTCGCGGTGAGATGCCGGCTGCTTGCAGCATCTGGCGGGCGTGCAGATCGGCCTCGCGTTCGAACTCGCGCGAGTAATCGGCCTGCGCCAGCCAGGCCGGTAGCCCGGCCAGCAAGGCCGAAAAATCACCGACCAGCAGCCCGCTTACGCCGGCCACCATGCCGGCTTGCAGCACCAGGCGCATGCCGTGGCGGTGGCGCACATGGCCCAGTTCATGGGCCAGCACGCCGGTGATGATGTCGGGCTCGCCCTCGGCCAGCTCGACCAGGGCATCGGTCAGCACGATATCGCCGCCGGGCAGGGCAAAGGCATTGGGCCCCAGGGCCTTGGGGCCGGCACGGAAATGCAGGCGGTAGGCCGGCAAGGCGGCGGCCTGCGGCTCCAGCCCGGCACGCAGGATCTCGTCGCGGCGCACGGCCGCGGCCAGGCGCCGTGTGATCTCCTCCCGCCGCGCCTCGCTCAACGTGCTGGGCTTGAGCCACATGCGGTCGACATGGTCCAGCGCCTCACTGGCGATCTGCTGTTCTATGGCGGTTGGGACCAGGGCCGCAGTTTGTTGCGCGACCCAGGGAATGCCCCAGACCCAGGCCGATGCGAGCAGGCCCGCACTCAGCAGCACGCTCACGCCGACCAGGCGCCAGCTGCGCATGCTGCGCACGGTCAGGCTGTCGCGCAGGCCGGAGGCCTGCGCCCAGGCATCCCAGCGTTGGCGGCCCTCGTCGGCCGGGTCCTCGCAAAGCATGCTGCCGTCGGGCAGCAGGGCCTGGCGCTCGCCATGGCGCAGGCGTTCGGGCCAGACCACCTCGCGTGCGGCATGGCAGGCCAGCACGGCCGCTAGGGGCGCATGCGAAGGGTCTGCCGCCGCTTGCAGACACAGCCAGCGTCCGTCCTCGCCAAGCCAGGCCCAGACAGGCTGGGCCTGGGCGCTGCGGCCATCAAACCATTGCGCGCGCAGACGCGGCTCCCCGCGCCAGGACGGGGGTGAGAGGGGCGGACTCACCATCCCATGTCAAAGCCGAAGAAGTCACCGGCGGCCTCGCCGCTGGTATCGTTGTGGGCTTCTTGCGCCTGCGCGCGCCACGCTTCGATATCCCCATGCACTTCCAGGGACACGGCCTCGAGGCGCAGCCGTGCTGTGCGGATGGCGGCGAAGGGGCGGTACAGGCTCAGCGTCAGGGCGGTGAGCAGCCAGTTGACCAGGGTCAGCCAGAGCAGGCTGCGAAAGCTCAGTCGGCTGTGGAACTCCAGACGCTCGCTGCGTGTGCCCGACCAGACGAGGTTCTGCATGCGGGCGGAGAAGTAGGGTCCGATCATCATGAAATAAAGCAGATAGGCCAACAGCGCGATGCCCAGGCCGATGGCTGGATTCACCGCTCCGCTGGGCTTCAGCAGCATCACCAGGCCGACGGCTATCCCGATGGCCATGGCCAGGGGCAGCAGGGACAGCAGCAGGCCCTTGAGCACCAGGCCGTAGAACCTTCCCGTGCCCACTTGGAACTGCCCGCGCTGATCGGCGTAGCCGTAGCCCTCATGCTGGTAGCGCTTGATGCGGGCCATGAAGTAGGGGCTGAGCAGGACCATGCCGAGTAAACCCACCATACCGACCATGGCACCTGGCCCTGTTTGGTCCATGGGGTCATTCCAGGCCTGCCAGGCGCTGCCGGTCATCAACATCATGGCGGGGATGTAGAGCGGCGCCACCGCCTTGTAGGCGCCGGCCAGGTCGCCCTGAAAGCTCAGGCGCAGGCCGCGCCAGCGCGTGTTGCCCAGTCGGAACTGCAGGCCCGATCGCCAGAGTGCCGGCCAGAGCGCGCACAGCAGCAGATAAGCCAGCACGCCAGCGACCGGCGAAAAATGCCCGGCCAGACCGTAGGCGCCGCCCAGCAGGAGCAGCAGTACAAAGCCGCGGAACATCGGCCAGGGCCGGCCATGAAAGCTCAGGGCCTGGCCGCCGACACGGGTGTTGGCGTAGAAGTAGCGCAGGCGCCGCACTTTGGCGAAGGGCAGGTAGAGCCCCAGGGTCACCAAGGTCAGCAGCAGGTTGACGATCCAGATGCGGAAGTACTCACTGCCACTGCCGGTGAACTGGATCTTCAGGGTCTGCGGCCGGGCCGCCGCGTCGGCGGCGGGCGTGGGTGCGTAGACGCAGGCGGCGTCGGGCAGTTCAAGCATGGCGGGTCCTCTCCCTCGGTGCGGCCTTTCGAGCGAAGGCGCTTGTTCCTGGTTTGCATCCTCGCGCGCGCGAAGCGCCGGCAGTGTGCCCGCGCGCCTGTGGGGCGGCAAGCCACCCCCTCTTCAGAGGGACAGGGTCTGCCCGAGGGCGCGCGCCAGCTTCAGCTGCGGCGCGCCAGCCATTCCGGCCGCAGCAGGCCGAAGACCTCGCTGTCGAGGTAGAGGCCGTTGATGAAGATCACGCCGCGTAGCCGGCCCTCGAACTGCAAGCCCGCTTTCTCGGCCACCCGGCGCGAAGCCAGATTGCCCGGCGCCAGCGCGGCGCAGACACGGTGGACCTCGAAGTTATGAAACACATGGTCGATCAGGGCGCGCGCGGCGGCCGTGCCCCAGCCTTGGCCACGGCGGGCGGGGTCGTCGATCTTCCAGCCCAGCTCGCGGGCGCTGGAGTAGCGGTGGGCCAGGAAATGCGAGGCAGAGCCGATCGGCTCGCCGCTCTCGGCCTCGCAGATGACCAGGCGCTCGGCCTCGTTGCTGGAGAAGCCGTCTTCGGCAAAGCGCTTCTTGAAGAACTGCGGACTGCGCAGCATGGAGCCTTCGAACTCCGTGCGATCCCGCAGATCACCCGCCTGGGCCGCCAACCGTGGCAGGTCATCTTCGGTGACCGGGCGCAGCAGCACCCGGCGGGCGGGTGGTTGGCTGGAAGACGTGCTGGGGTTCATGCAGGGCTTTCGCTTTCGTCGGGGGTGCTCAACCGTTCTTGGGGCTTCGTTCCAAGGACTTGCGGATCTTGGCCGCGTCGGCCAGGCGCTCGGCCGAGCCATCGGCGTCCAGCAAGACCAGGGTCACATCGCGGCCCGCCTTATCCTTCATGCGCAAGGCCAGGCAGCGACCGGCTTCTTCGGTGTAGCCGGTCTTGGACAAGCGGATGTCCCAGCCCTTGCGGCCGACCAGGCGGTTGGTGTTGCGGAATTCGACCGGCCGGCCGTTGATCAGCACCTTTTCCTTCAGGTCGCTGCTGAGCTTGCTGATCTGCCGGTAACGCGCGGCGGCGGCGGTGATCTTGGCCATCTCGCTCGCCGTGGAGCGGTTGCGGGCGGACAGGCCGGTTGGCTCGGCAATCTCGGTGCGCGTCAGTCCCAGCGCGCGGATCTTGGCCTGCACTGCCTGCTCAAAAGCCGGCAGTCCGCCCGGCAGGGTGCGGGCCAGGGCGGCGGCAGCGCGGTTGTCCGAAGACATCAGGGCCAGGTGCAGCGCTGCGCCGCGTGTCATCTGTGCCCCCACCGGCACGCGTGATGGGCTGTACTTGAGGGTGTCCACGTCCTCGCGCTGGATGCGGATGCGCGCCTTCAGGTCGGCCTTGGCGTCCAGCACCACCATGGCCGTCATCAGCTTGGTCAGCGAGGCGATGGGCACCTGGGTGTCGGCATCCTTGGCCATCAAGACCTTGCCGCTGCCGTTCTCCAGCACCATGGCATGGCGGGCGTTGACGGGCAGCTGAAAGGCCGGCGCGCTATCAGCAGTGGCCGCTGGGCGGGCCGGCTTGGCCGCAGCGGGTGTGAGGAACAGGCCTGGGGCCGCCAGGGCAGAGAACCCCCAAAGCGTGAAGAGGCGGCGGCGGGCGAGGGACGAAGAGGACATGCGACAACAAATCAGAAAGGGGCGCAGAAAAGCAGCGCGTCAGCCCGCCATTCTGCGCGCGATCGCCCGCGCCGTTGGGGTTCAGCGCTCGCTGCGGCCCAGCATGCGCAGCAGGGTGGCATCGCGGTCCAGCAGATGGTGCTTGATCGCGCCCACGACATGGAGTAAGAGCAGGGCGATCAGCAGATAGCCCAGGGCGCTGTGAACGCTTTGCGCCAGTTGGCTCAGGCCCTCGTGCAAGGGCAAGACCTGACCCGGTCGCTGCGGATCCTCGTTGTGGTGCATCAGGGTCAGGCCGAAGATGCCGAAGCCGTGGCCACTGGCGCCCGAGAAGGTCATGCCGCTGATGGGCATGGCCAGGGTGCAGAGCAGCAGCAGGCCATGGACCGCTTTCGCGAGGGTTTGCTGCAGGGCGGTGGCCGGGCTGGCAGCGGGCGGCCAGCCTTCCTTGAGCCGCCAGGCCGCGCGCGCCAGCGCCAGGGGCAGCACCAGCAGACCGATGGATTTGTGGATGGGATACAGCGCCCAGGCCTCGAACTCGGCCATGTAGAGGCCCACGGCGGTGAGGCCGATCATGGCCAGCGCCAGAATCCAGTGCAGGGCGCGGGTGGGTGCGCTCAGAGGCGCTGAGTTGTGTTCGAGGATCGTTTGTGGGTTCATGGCACTTGGGTCGCAGGGAGGGAAGGGGGAACGTCAGGAGCGCGGTGATCTTGGCGCCGGCTTCAACCATGTGGCCGACCGATCACGGCCAGGCAGCGGTAGCTCATGGTCAGGCGGCCTTGCTGCGCAAAGCGCGCGAACAGCTCGCCCAGGCGCTGGGTCAAGACCTGACCCTCCGCGCTGTCTCGGGCTGGGATGTAGGAGCGAGAGAACGCCAGGCTCAGCAAGCCCGCTGGATCCAGCTGGTGCTCGTGGTCCCAGTGTCGGCTGGCGGGCACGGGGCCTGCAAAGAAGGCGGCCAGACCGGCGCGCTCATGGAGATCGCCCTGGCGGTTCATATGCTGCTTTTGCGCCTGTCGGCGCGCGCCACCAAATTCGTCAAACAAGGCATCGAGCGCTTCTTGCGTGGGGTCTTCGCTGCGGCGGTCGTTCCAGATCAAGGCCACTTCGGCCTTGGGTTTGAGCAGGCGCAGGCATTCCCGCCGGGCGGCTCCGATCTCGAACCAGTGGAATGCCTGGGCGGCCGTGATCAGGTCGGCACATCCGCTGGGCAGGCCGGTGGCTTCGGCCGTGCCTGCGCTCGCCGCGAATCCGGCCTGTTGGCCCAGGCGCTGTACGGCCAGAGCCCGCATGTCCGCGCTGGGCTCCACCGCTGTCACGCGCAAGCCCTGTTGCAACAAGCCGGCCGTCAACTGCCCGCTGCCCGCGCCCAGATCCACCACATGGGCCTGTTGTGGACCCAGGCCCGCGCTCGCTGCCGGCAGCCGGTCGTGCAGGTGCAGCAGCAGCTCGGCAGGGTAGTTGGGGCGGGCGGCCAGATAGTCGCCCGCCTTGCTCGAGAACACCGCAGCCACGCCGCCGGCCTGGCTGCCGAAGCTCTCTTGCAAGGCTTGCTGGCGCTCGTGCGCGGCGGTCTCGCCGGGCATGGGGTGGGGTGCGGCTGCTGCGCTCATGTCGCGCTCCCTCTCTGGTGTTGCGGCTTTTCTGGTGGCGGCATTTTTACCGTTATTTCCGAGGCTCGGTTCGCAGGCCGCGCGGCGATGCTGTGGGCCTCATGGCCTGCCTTGCCTGCCCGAGTCCAGCCGGTTTGTACAGGCTTTGCTGCAACAGTCCCATGGCTAGAATGAATCCGAGAGGCTTGTACACGCTATGAAATTGATCGGTTCACTCACCAGTCCCTACGTTCGCAAAGTGCGCATCGTGATGGCCGAGAAAAAGCTCGACTATCAGTTCCTGCTCGAAGACGTTTGGGCCAGTGACGCCATTCTGAAGATGAATCCCCTGGGCAAGGTGCCCTGCCTGGTCATGGAAGGCCAGGACTCGATCACCGGCGCGGTGTTCGACTCGCGTGTGATCGTCGAGTACGTGGACACCCTGTCTCCCGTGGGCAAGCTGATTCCCGAGCGCGGCCGCGAGCGCACCGAGGTGCGCACCTGGGAGGCCCTGGCCGATGGCGTGCTCGATGCCTGCGTGGCCGCCCGGCTGGAAGAGCACTGGGCCGGCCGCACGCCCGAGCAGCGCAGCGCCGCCTGGGTTGAGCGCCAGATGGGCAAGGTCCACGCCGCCCTGGTGGCCATGAACCAGGGCCTGGGCGAGCGCGCCTGGTGCTCGGGCACGCATTTCTCGCTGGCCGACATCGCCGTGGGCTGCGCCCTGGGCTATCTGGATTTCCGCTTTCCCGCCCTCGACTGGCGCAGCGAGCACGCCCACCTAGCTCGCCACTTCGACAAGCTCAGCACCCGCCCGAGCTTTGTCGACACAGCGCCACCGGCCGCCTGACCGGCGCATTCGATTCAGGAACAACAAGGGCCTTGCAGATGCAAGGCCCTTTTTTCTTGCCCTGAGCGGGCATGGCTGTGGCTGGTGGTACTGGTTTGAAGCGGGCATGAAAAAGCCCCGCTTGAAGACAGTGCGGGGCTGGCTGCCTTGAGGCGCCGCATGCCCGAGGGCTGCGGCGCTGAGCGAGGCGAAGGACTTACTTGTTGCAGGTCTCCGACTGGGGCACGTTCTTGGAAACGGCCACCATATCGCGGATGTCGACCACGCCGTCGCCGGTGATGTCGGCGCGCGGGTCGAAGCCGGGCTGACCGACGCGCTTGCCCAGGGAGGCGCGCACGATGGACAGGTCGGCGCAGCTGATGCTGCCGTCACCGTTGGCATCGCCGTACAGCTTGATGCTGAAGTCGGCGTTGGAGACGTCAAAGAAGACGTTGTCCACGGCTTCCACCTTGATGCGGGCCTTCTCTGCGGCCAGCACCGGCAGGGTGACCGAGCGGCTGCCGTTGTTGGGCACGGCAGCGGCCAGCACATGCGGGTAGGTGTAGCCGCCGTCGGTGGACAGGCTGATCTTCACCTGGCTGGCGTTGACCGGTGCCACATCGGTGTTGGCCACGCTCCAGGTCACGGTGTAGGCCGTGCCGCTGTTCAGCTGTTGCGCCGTGTTGGGCCAGGTCACCAGGAAGGGGCCAGCATTGGGTGCCAGCACCAGCTGGGTGTTGGCGCTGCTGACACCACCGCGACCGTCACGTGCTGTCAGGCGGAAGTTCAGCGAGGCCGGGCTGGCGTTGGTGCCTGCGAAGCCGACGTACGCTGCCGTCGGCAGATACTCCGAGTAGCAGTCGATCTGTGCGCCCGTGGCGGTGCCGGAGACCGTCGGGCAGGCGCCGGTTTCGGCATTGGTGTTGTTGGCCAGGATCTGCGCCAGATCCGGGAACACCCGGGTCGGGTTGCTCGACACCAGGTTCTCGCCAGGCGAGTTGTACTTGACCGTGTCGGCTTCGGTGACCTCGGCGCGCAGGCCGAACTGGCGGAACAGCGGGCCATTGGTCTTGCCATTGGTCAGCAGTCCGGTGCCGGTGGCGGCGCCGCGGTCGTTTTGTTCCCACAGATAGGTCAGGGTGTCGCCTTCGGCATCGCTGGCGCTGCCGGTCAGGGCAAAGGGCGTGCGCACCGGGATGGTGTAGGCCGCCGGGGCGCTGACGACCGGCGCACTGTTGCCAGTGGCGCTTTGGTTGCCGCGGCGGTTGGTTTGACCGCCCGCTGCGATTTCACCTACGTAACCCGTCACACCGGCGGAGGCATTGACCAGCTCCACGGTGGGCAGGTTGGTGCCGGCCAGGGTGCCGCCGAAACTCAGTGTGAAGGCGTTGTCGGTCAGCGAGCTGACGGTGACGGTGCCGCCGCTGGGCCAGCCCGGCATGGATTCCAGCGCCGATTTGATGCCGGAGGTGGTGAAGTTGGTACCGCGGACGATGGCGGCCGAGGTGTTGCCGGCATAGCGCAGTTGGAATTGCAGGCCGTTGGCGTTGAAGCCGCGCAGCACGGCCATCTGGCTTTCGCTGATCACGGTTTCGGCGCTGGTCGTGTAGGCCATGATTTCATCGAAGCTGCGCTGCGACCAGTAGGCGTCGCTGTGCGGCTGCAGATTGTCGGTGCTGCAGATGCCTGCGTAGGCCATGATGGAGGAGCCGGAACCCGGCTCCACCGAGGTGCCTGGGTTGCGGTTGCCGCCGGTGCAGCTGCCGCTCACGCCGTTGAAGGTGTGGTTGCCGGCGAACTGGTGGCCCATTTCGTGAGCCACGTAGTCCACGGCGAACACGTCACCCACGGGTGTTGGCAGGCCCGTGCAGCCCTGTGCCTTGGCGCTGCCGCCAACCACGCCGAGGCTGGCGATGCCGCCACCGCCGGCGCCGACGCCGATGTGGCCGATGTCGAAGTTGCTGGCGCCCACAAGCAGACCGATGACCTGGCGCGTGCGCGTCAGGGTGGCCGAGGTGCAGCTGACGCTGGTCGAGGGGAAGCAGGCCGTGCCGCCGCAAGGACCGTTGGGGTCGGAGAACTGCGCGGCAGTGTTCAGGTTCAGTGCATCGTTGTTGGCGACCAGCACCAGACGGATCGCTGTCTCGTCTTCGTAGACCTGCGTGACGCGGTTGATCAGCGTGACCTTGGCGGCCGTCACATTGGCGGCGCCGTGGAAGTTGGCATAGCCGGGGTCAGACAACAGGGCCAGGCGGTAGGTGCGCAGCTGAGTGCCCGAGGCGGCCGTGGGGCTCTTCGACTCATCCACCACATGGTAGGCGGCGGTGGCGGTGGTGTGGCCGTCACTGGCGCTGACTTCGTAGGCACCGAGGTTGCGCGAAGGATCGGCTTGCACCGAGGTGCTCACCGTGCCTTCTTGATCGGCCACGACGGTCAGGGTCTGGCGGGCGCTGCTGTCGGTCTCGGGGTTGCGCACGGTGATGGTCACGGTGGCGCCAGGAACGAAGCCGAAGCCGCGCACTTCCACGGCATCGCCCGCATGGTAGAAGCCGCGGGTCAGGTCAATGTGCGCTTCATTCAGCAGGGGCTCGCGCAGGCTGTTGCTGGGCTTGGGCAGATCGCGGCTGTGATAGCTGGCGTAGACGCTGTCGTCCTGGTGGAAGTAGGGATCGATGTACCAGTTGCCCTTGGGCGTGCGCACCGAGGCGTGCAGGCCATGAGGTGTCATGTCCATGCGCACGGTGGCCTTGGGGTCATCGATGCCGCGGCCGGCGTAGGTCTTGATCTCGGGGTGCTTGTCGGCTAGGGCCTGCTCCATCACCGGCGATTCGACCAGGGTGAAGCGTTGGAAGCCGCCGTCGGGGTGCGGCAGGGAGATGGTCAGCGGGCTCAGCTGGCCGGCGGTGGTGCGCTCCAGCGGCGCGCCGGCCGCGAAGGCGGCCATGCCGTTGCGGTCCAGCGTGGTGGCGCGGAACTTGGTGGGCTGGACATAGGGCACAGCGCCCTTGGCCGAGACCTTGGCCTTGCTGACCTTGGCTTCTTGCCAGAAGGCGCCGGTGGGTTGGTTGGCGCTGGCGGTCAGGCCGCTGCTGCGAGCTGCCGGGGCGGCCAAAGCGGCGGGGGCGGCAATGGTGCCGGCCAAGGCCATGCTCAAGGCCAGGATGCTGCCGCGTTGGCGGCGGAGCTGGGAAGACGGAGGCAGTTTCATGTGGTGTCCTTTTTCGGGGCAAACTGGCTGGGGTTCGTGGGGGTGATGCGCGGGTGCGATCCACCTCGAAAACTCAGTAACGCAAGATTTCCGAGGACCGGCCATGCGACAGCCCGTGAACAAGTGCACGAAGATAGATGACAAGCTCTTGAGCTGTATAGAGGGTCAATCCTCATGAGTGTGCGTATGCGCCGGCCGGGTATGCCCTGGCGTTTGTGTCTGCTGGCCCTGTGTTGCGGCGTGGTGGCCGAAGGGGCGGCCGGGGCGGGAGAAGCCCCGCGCGATGGGGCCTCCCCCCCGATTCAGGTGATCACGCTGGAACGTGATTGCATGACTTGTGCGAATAGCAGCCGCTTGAGCCTGCATCGCAATGGCACAGCCAGGTTGACGCTGATCGGCAAGGCACGCTTGGGCGGCGTGGATCGACATTCGCGTGCCACATTGGCACGGGCGGACTTCGAGGCTCTGGTTGCCATGCTCGAGGAGCAGGGCTATTTCGCTCTGTCGGACAGCTACGACGATCCTGACACCCGCGATGGCGCCTGGGTGAACTGGCAGGTGGAGCGTGGTGTCGAAGTGAAACAGGTGTTCTGCCGCAGCGGTCTGGAGCCCGCCGCCTTGCTGCGCCTGGAGGCCGCCGTGCAGGCCCTGCAAGCGCGCCTGAACTTCAACCCTGAGCCTTGAACAAGGGGTGTGCGCACAGGGGCTGGGGAATCCCCCCGTATCGAAGCCCTCGCGCTGATGAAAGACTTCGGATCACGAAGAACGTCACGTTCCGTTCATCCCAATACAGTTCCGCCAGGGAGCGGTCGTGCTAGGCGAAGCCCCACCCAAGGGTACGAGCTGGTCGAACCTGCCAGAACAGTGGGCCCCAGGTCCGAGGAGAAATTGATGCTGATGAAGAAGATGAATTTGAAGAAAAGCGCCGCTGCAGCCCTGGTGCTGAGCGCCCTGGCCTCGCAGGCCTGGGCCGATCCCAGCGTGTCCATCGTCGCCACGCCGGACCCGGCCGTGCAGGGCTCGACCGTCGGCATCGACATCCTGGTCTCCGGCATCAGCGATCTTTACGGCTACCAGTTCAGCCTGAATTTCAATCCGGCCATCCTGCAAGTGCTGGGTGTGACGGAAGGCAGTTTCCTGAGCACGGCCGGTAGCACCTTTGGTAGCACTGGCACCATCGACAACACCGCGGGCCAGATCAGCTACATCGCCAACACCCTGCTCAGCGCCGTGCCCGGCGCCAACGGCAGCGGTGTGCTGGCGCACATCGATTTCAATGTGACGGCCGTGGGCAGCAGCGCGCTGAGCTTCTCGGACGCTCTGTTCCTGAACTCCAATCTGGGTGACATCACCGTGCAGCTGAACGGCCGCACCCTGGACACCGTGGCCGCCGTGCCGGAACCCTCGACCTATCTGATGCTGGCCGCTGGCCTCGTGGGCCTGGTGGCTTGGCGCCGCCGCCAGCCGGCCTGAGCTCCACTCCGCCGAGTCCGTAATGCGCCTTCGGGCGCATTTCTTTTTTGGGGCGCAGTACAGGCCCGGCGGCAGCGGGCCGAACGGGCCTTGGCCTAAACTTGCAGGCTTCTCCGCCACAAGCAGCAGGAAACCACCATGAACGCTCGCGACCCCTCCTTGCCCCTGCAGCCCGATCAGGCCAGCGCCCTGGGCGAGTTCGCCTCGCGCGTCTGGGATGAAGAGATCGTCCCGGCGCTGACCCAGTACATCGCCATCCCGGCCAAGAGCCCCATGTTCGATGCCGATTGGGCCGCCAACGGTCACATCGACAAGGTGCTGCGCGATGCCGCCAGCTGGGTGGAGAGCAAGAAAGTGGCCGGCCTCAAGCTGGAGGTGATCCGCCTGGAAGGCCGCACGCCGGTGATCTTCTTTGAAGTGCCCGGCACCAAGGCCGACTGCCAGGACACCATCGTCCTCTACGGCCACCTGGACAAGCAGCCCGAGTTCAATGGCTGGCGCAACGACCTCGGCCCCTGGACCCCCAAGTACGAAGACGGCAAGCTCTACGGCCGCGGCGGCGCCGATGACGGCTATGCCGTCTACGCCTCGCTGACCGCCATCATGGCGCTGGACAAGCAGGGCATCCCGCGCCCGCGCTGCGTCGGCATCATCGAGACCTGCGAAGAGTCGGGCTCCTACGACCTGCCGGCTTATATCGACGTGCTCAAGGAGCGCCTGGGCAATGTCTCCCTGGTCGTCTGCCTGGACTCCGGCGCCGGCGACTACAACCAGCTCTGGCTGACCACCTCGCTGCGCGGTATGGTCAGCGGCGTGCTCAAGGTCGAGGTGCTCAGCGAGGGCATCCACTCGGGCGATGCCTCGGGCGTGGTGCCGTCGTCCTTCCGCATCCTGCGTCAGGTCCTGGACCGCCTGGAGGATTCCAAGACCGGCCGCCTGCTGCCCGAGAGCTTCCACTGCGAGATCCCCGCGGCCCGCGTCGAACAGGCCCAGGCCACGGCCGCCATCCTCAAGGATGAGGTCTACAAGCGCATGCCCTGGGCCTGCGGGGCCGACGGCGGCCCGGTGCTGCCGATGACGGCCGAGCCGGTCGAGGTGCTGCTCAACCGCACCTGGCGCCCGACCCTGTCGGTGACCGGCGTGGACGGCTTCCCCGAGATGAAGAGCGCCGGCAATGTGCTGCGTCCCTTCACCGCCTTCAAGCTCTCGCTGCGCCTGCCGCCCCTGGTTGATGGCAATGAGGCGGCGCTGCGCCTCAAGGCCTTGCTGGAAGACAACGCGCCCTACAACGCCAAGGTCACCTTCGTGCCCGATGGCCGCGCCGGGGCCTACGGTGCCACCGGCTGGAACACGCCAGACCTCTCGCCCTGGCTCAGCCAGGCGCTCAACGAGGCCAGCGGGGCGCATTTCGGCGCGCCGGTCGGCTACATCGGCCAGGGCGGCACCATCCCGCTGATGAGCATGCTGCAAAAAGGCTTCCCGGCCGCGCAGATGGTGGTCTGTGGCGTGCTCGGCCCCAAGAGCAATGCCCATGGCCCGAACGAGTTCCTGCACGTGCCCTATGGCAAGCGCCTGACGGCCGCGGTGGCGCAGGTGATGGCGGCGCATCCGTGACTGGAGAGTGAATAGGTGAACAAGTGAAGAGGTGAATGGGGCACCATCGAGGCGTTCACCCGTTCACCCGTTCACCCGTTCACCCGTTCACCGCAAAGTAAAACCCGTATCCACCATCCCGCCCTGCAAGTCCTGCAGCAGATGGGTCAGCGGTGACAGCTGCACGTAGCGGGTGCTGACCTTGATGGCATAGGCAAACAGGCGCGGCAGGTCTTCGGCATAGCGCGGCTTGCCGTCGCGGTGCTTGAGGCGGCAGAACAGGCCGAGGATCTTGAGGTGGCGCTGCAGGCCGCACCACTCGACCTGGCGCCAGAACTCGCCGAAATCCTCGTTCACCGGCAGGCCGGCCTTGCGCGCCTGCTCCCAGTAGCGGATGGCCCAGTCCAGTTCCTGCTCTTCATCCCAGGAGATGAAGGCGTCGCGCAGCAGGGAGGCGAGGTCGTAGGCGATGGGGCCGCGCACCGCGTCCTGGAAGTCCAGGATGCCGGGGCTTTGTTCGCCACAGACCATCAGGTTGCGCACCATGTAGTCGCGGTGCATGGCCACTTGCGGCTGTTCCAGCATGTTTTGCACCAGCACCTGGCAGCTGTGCTCCCACCACTTCAGCTGGATTTCATTCCACTGCTGGCCGTACTCCTTTTGCACGCACCACTCGGCAAAGATCTGCAGCTCGCGGCGCACAAAGGCCTCGTCGTACACGGGCAGCAGGCGGGCGTCCATCTGCAGCTGCCACTGCACCAGGGCCTGGCTGGCGGCGCGCATCAGGGGCTGGATGCGGGCGCTGTCGCCCTCGGCCTGGGCCTGCAGCAGCACCGGCAGGTAGGTGCTGGTGCCCAGATCGCTGAGCAGCAAAAAGCCCTGGGCCTCGTCGGCCGCGATGACTTGGGGCGCATGCAGGCCATGGCCCGCCATCTCGGCGGCGATGCGCACAAAAGGCCGGACGTCGTTGGACTCGGGCGGCGCGTCCATGACGATGTAGCTGCGCCCCGCCGCGTCGTCCAGGCGCAGGTAGCGGCGCGAGCTGGCATCGGCATTGGCCTCGCGCAGGCTGGTGGGCTGCAGGCCGAGCTCGGTGGGCAGCTGCTTCAGCCAGCTCTGGAATGCGTCGCGGCGCTGCGGGTTGGGCCAGGCAATGGTGGTCATGGGGAGGGCGGCGCGCAGGGCGCGGGTCGGCGGTTGAAGGGCAGGGAGCGGCAGGGTGTCCGAACAGGCTTGGGCGGCGATACGGACCCGGGGCCTGCCGACCGAGGCCTGCCGCGGCAGGTGGCAGGCGGCGGCCTCATGGATAATGGATTTTACAAACCGCGAGCGCTGGCTCGGCGCCGGGCTTGCGAGCCGCCGTGCGCTGCCGGCTGCGCCGCGCCCCGATTCAGATTTCCTGCCATCACCTAACGACGCCTGCCGACGCTGTGCCGCGCCCCCTGTCCCTGAACCCTTCGACCCTGGCGGTCGCCCGTTGCTGGCCGCGTTGGGCCTGGCTTTGCCTGCCTGCGAGCCTGTGCTTGGGGGCCGGCGCGCAAGCGCAGGCCATCGAGCCGCCCCTGGCAGCCTCTGCTCCCAAAGCGTCGGCTGCGGGCGTCAAGCTGCGCCCGACCATGGTGCTGGGCAAGCGAGGCGCAGAGGGCGCTGAAGACGCCAGCCACAAGCCGGCCCTGGTGATGAGCGCACGCAGTGTCAGCACCCGCATCGACCAGGAGTCGGTGGCCGAGGGCGAGGCCGAGCTGCGCTACGGCGAGCTGCTGCTGCGGGCCGAGCGCCTCAGCTATGCCCAGGTGGATGATCTGGCGCGGGCCACGGGCGGAGTGGAGGTCAGCCGGGCGGGCAGTGTGTTCCGCGGCCCCGAGCTCAGCCTGTATGTGAACCGTTTCGAGGGTGAGTTTCTCAACCCCAGCTATTTCTTCTCGCAAACCGGTGGCAGCGGCCAGGCCGAGCGCCTGCGCTTCATCGACGCCAAGCACATGGTGGCCGAGGGCGGCAGCTACAGCAGCTGCCCGGTCGAAGAGGGGCAGCCGCAGCGCGCCTGGGAGATCAGCGCGCGCAGCCTGAGCATGGATTTCGAGGCCAATGAGGGCATCGCCACCGGCGCGGTGCTGCGTTTCTACGGCGTGCCCATCCTGCCGGCGCCCACCTTGAGCTTCCCGCTGGCCGGTCAGCGCAAATCGGGCTGGTTGCCGCCCAAGATCAGCTGGGACAAGCGCAGCGGCATCGAGATCGGCGTGCCTTACTACTGGAATATCGCGCCGCAGCGAGATGCCACGCTGATGCCTTTTGTGATGACGCGGCGTGGCGCCGGCCTGGACAGCGAATTCCGCTATCTCGAACCTCAGCATGCCGGCGAGCTGAACCTGGCCCTGCTGCCTTCCGACCGCCTGGCCAAGCGCTCGCGCTGGGCCTTTCATGTGCTGCAGGACGGCGAGCTGGGCATGAACTGGCGCTACCGTGTGCGCGCCGAACATGTCTCCGACGACGATTACTGGAAAGACCTGCCCGAGCGCATCAAGAGCCAGACCCAGCGCCTGCTGCAGGCCGATGTGCAGGTGGACCGCCGCCGCGAGTGGTCCTGGGGCGAGGCCCATGCCTACGCCCGTGTCCAGCATTGGCAGACCCTGCAGGGCCTGGATCCGCTGACCCGATTTGATTCGCCTTACCAGCGTTCGCCGCAGATCGGCTTGCGCCTCAACACGGCGGCCGATGACTCCGTGCTCGACGGCTTCCGCCCCTGGGGGCGCAAGGCCCGGATCGAAGGCGCGGTGGAGTTTGAGTACAACCGCTTTGATTTGCCATCCTCGGCTCCCGCCAGCCAGGTGCGAGCCGGTGGCCAACGTGTCCATCTGCTGGCTCATGCCAGCGCGCCCATGGGCGGCGCGGCTTGGTGGTTGATCCCGCGTGTGGAGCTCAATGCGGCGCAGTACCTGCTCGACCAGCCCGGCACGAACGGCCTGCGCTCGACCGGCCGCTCGGTGCCCACCTTCAGCCTCGACCATGGCTGGATCTTTGAGCGCGAGACCCGTTTGTTCGGCCGTGCATTGACGCAGACCCTGGAGCCGCGCCTGCTCTACGTCAACACGCCGTACCGGGCACAGGACCATTTGCCGCGCTTCGACTCGGCCGCCAAGGATTTCAACTTCGATTCCATCTACACGGCCAATCAGTTCTCGGGCATCGACCGCGTATCGGACGCCCACCAGCTGACGGCCGGAGCGACCAGCCGCTGGGTCAACTCTAACGAGGGCGATGAAGTTTTGCGCCTGGGCCTGGTGCAGCGTTTCCAGTTCCGCGACCAGCGCATCACGCCGGACAACGTGCCGATCAAGCAGCGTTTCTCCGACCTGCTTTTGCTGGGTGCGGCCCACCTGAACCCGAAGTGGTGGCTGGATGGCGCCCTGCAGTTCAACTCCGACACCGGCCGCTCCGAGCGGGCCGTGCTGCGCGCCCGCTACTCGCCCGGCACCTTCCAGACCGTCAGCGTGGCCTACCGCTTGGCACGTCAGCAGAGTGAGCAGGTTGAGCTGGCCTGGCAATGGCCGCTGTTCGGCAAGGCCTCACGCGGCGCTGGCGGCAGCAGCTGCTCGGGAGCCTGGTACAGCGCCGGCCGCATCCAGTACAGCCTGCGCGACCGCCGTTTGACCGACTCGGTGCTGGGCTTTGAGTACGACGCCGGCTGCTGGGTCTTGCGCGTCGGCGCAGAGCGCCTGTCCACCGGACGCGCCGAAACGAACACGCGCTTGATGCTGCAGATGGAGCTGGTGGGCTTGTCCCAACTGGGCTCCAATGCGCTCAAGGTCTTGAGGGACAATATTCCCGGTTACCGACGACTGAGCTCTGAGCGCTCGGCAAGCACTGAAGCCACCTATGACTGAACTGTCGATTCGATCCATTTCTCTTGCGCTTGCTCTGCTGTCGGCGAGTCTGCCCGGCGTGGCGCAGAACCGCGCAGCCGATCTCAAGCCCGGCGACTACATCGCCGTGGTGGTGAACCAGGACGTGGTGGCGGCCAGCGAGGTCATCCAGCGCAAGGCCCGCTTGCGCGAGGAAGCACGCCAGCGTGGCGACCGCATGCCCGATATGGATGCCCTGCACAAGCAGGCGCTGGAGGCCATGATCGAAGACCGGGTGCTGGTCACTTTCGCGCGCGAAACCGGCGCCAGGGTTGATGAGGCGGAGCTGGACCGTGTGGTGGGCAATGTCGCGGCTCAGAACAAGCTGACCATGCCTCAGCTGTTGGAGCGACTCAAAGCTGACGGCCTGGATTTCCGCACTTTCCGCGAGAACCTGCGCGACCAGCTGATGACCGAGCGAGCCCGCGAGCGCGAGGTGCCGGCCCGCATCCGAATCACCGATGGGGACATCGATGCCTACCTTGACAAGCGGCGCGAGCAGCTGACCACCTCGGGCCAGCTCAATCTGGCCCAGATCCTGGTGTCCGTGCCCGAAGGCGCCCCTGAAGCCGTGGTGGCTGAGCGGCGGGCTCGTGCCGAGGCCGCCGCTGCCCGCGTGAAGGCCGGCGAGGACTTTGCCAAGGTGGCCAAGGAAATCTCTGAGGATGGCAACAAGCAACTCGGTGGTGAGATTGGCTTGCGTCCGGCCGACCGTCTGCCCGATGTTTTTGTACAGCAGGTCAAGGGTTTGAAGACCGGAGAGGTGTCCGACTCCCTGCTGCGCAGCGGCGCAGGCTTCCATTTGCTCAAGGTGGTGGAGCGCCAGGGTGCCGAGTCGCTCAACTCCATCGTGCAAACCCGGGTTCGCCATGTGCTGCTGCGCCCCTCGGCGCAGCTGACGCCCGAAGTGGCGGCCCGCCGTCTGGCTGAGTTCAAGCGCGCCATCGAATCCGGCCGCACCAGCTTTGAGCAGGTGGCCAAGGACAATTCGGAAGATGGCAGCGCTGCCGACGGTGGCGACCTGGGCTGGATGGCGCCGGGCGTGCTCGTGCCGGAGTTCGAGCAGGCCATGAATGCCCTGCCGTTGGGCGGCCTGTCTGAGCCGGTGCAGTCGCGTTTCGGCCTGCACCTGATCCAGGTGCAAGAGCGCCGCACCGTGCAGATCGAGCCCAAGCAGCTGCGCGAGCAGGCCAAGGCGGCCCTGCGTGAAAGCAAGTACGAAGAGGCCTACCAGGAGTGGATCAAGGAGCTGCGCGCCCGCGCCTACGTCGAAGTGCGCGAGTGGCTGGACTGATCGCCGGTCGCCCCTCCCTGACGACCGATTGATTGAACGATCACCGACGAAGGCGCTTCGAGAACTTCATGGCCCAACACATCGCCCGCAAGCGCTTTGGTCAGCATTTCCTGACTGACGTCCACATCATCGAGTCCATCTGCGACGCCATCGACCCACAGGCCGGGGAGGCCCTGGTCGAGATCGGCCCGGGCCTGGGCGCCATGACCCTGCCTTTGCTGGAGCGCATCCCGTCCTTCAGTGTGATCGAGCTGGACCGCGACCTGGCCGCCCGCCTGCGGCAGCGCCCCGGTCTGGATGTGATCGAGTCCGATGTGCTGAAGGTAGATTTCGCGGCCCTGGCGGCAGCCAAGGGCCAAAAGCTGCGCGTGGTCGGCAATCTGCCCTACAACATTTCCACGCCCATCCTGTTCCACCTGCTCGGCGCGGTCGACCATGTGGTCGACCACCACTTCATGCTGCAAAAAGAAGTGGTGGACCGCATGGCCGCCTCGCCCGGCTGCAAGGACTACGGCCGCCTGACGGTGATGCTGCAGTGGCGCTACGCCGTCGAGGCGGTGTTCGATGTGCCGCCCGAGGCCTTCGACCCGCCGCCGCGCGTGATGTCGGCCATCGTGCGCATGCAGCCCTACGCCCAGCCGCCTGCCATCGACACCGCTTTGATGGGCGAGATGGTGGCCGCTGCCTTCTCGCAGCGCCGCAAGCTGCTGCGCCACAGCCTGGGCGTCTGGCTGACGTCACGCGGCTTCAGCGGCCATTTCGACCTGCAGCGTCGGGCCGAAGAGGTGCCGGTGGCGGAGTATGTGGATCTGGCTCGCCAGCTGTCCAAGCCCGCCTGAGCTTTGGCCCACGGCGAGACGCCGACCATAAAAAAAAAGGAGCCCAGGGGCTCCTTTTTTGTGACCGGACGCTGCGTGAGCAAGTCCGGTCTTGCGTACTTTGATGTCGCTCAGGCGGCGCTCAGCCACATGGCGGTGTCGAAGGCGCTGCTCATCATCGGCATGTTCATTCCGAAGTTGGCATTGGCTGCCGCCTTGGAATTCTTCGCGGCCGGCTTGGCTGCAACGCTGGAGGCCTCTTCAGCAGCCCGCTCCCATGACCCGTTTTCTTGGGAGCGGGCTACTGAAAAGAATAGAAGCACCTGAACTGGACTTTTCGGTCGCCCCAGTAATCGGCGGCTTCTCGGAAGACATCGAGCAACTGCTCGCGCGCTTCGCGGTCGAATTTGGAGTTGTCGGGCAGCTGTTCCAGCACCACGACAAAGCCAGGCTGGGCGCCCGACTTGTGAACCAGATCGGTCATGCAGTCATGCAGCGCGTCCAGGTTCTTGCCGAAGTGGGCGGGGAACAGGAAGGCCTGGGCGATGGCTTCCAGCACATCCTGCTTGGACTGTGCCTCGCTCAGATTGGCGTACAGAAAATGCTGGCCAGCATCCTGTGCGGCGTGCATCAAGTCCTCTACGCGGTAGGCCCGTATGGCCTGCACGATATTGGGACGGACGGTCTGCAAAAGCATGGTCGCGATCCTCCTATATAGTCACAGAACTTTTTATCGCCGCCGGCTCGCTGCAGGGTTTCAAGGCTGGACGCGCTTGAAACTGCTGTAGTGGTCGTCGGTGTAGTAGCAAACATCAGGACGCGTTGGGGGCAAACCGCCACAGACCAGACGTCGGGCGCCGCGATTGCGGGCACCGGGCGTGCGGACGGTGTACTCGTGGTAGTAGCCCCGGGCCTGGCGCGGCAAGATGCGCTCGCGGTTGCCGAACACGGTGCCGTCTTTTTCGTAGGGGAAGGGGCCCCCGGCGAGTATCAGACGGTGCGTGGTTTGGGCTTCGCGGGGCAAGGCCGTCAAGGCCACCGATTCCAGTGACGGATTCGGCGAGGCGACCGGTTCTTTGGCCTGCACTTGAGAGCTGATCGACGCAGCAGCGAGCAAAATCGCTGCGAGGCCAGAGTTGCGCCAAGTGGGCCGCCGAGGCAGCCAAGAGAGCAAAGACACGGGTTTACCCTGTTCCTGAAAGCATGATGGTACCGAAACCGCCCGAAAACCTCAAGCGGGCAGCTCGGGGATGGCCGGGTTCAGAGCGTTTGTGAGTGTGTACACACAGCTGCGGAGCCCCGCAAATTTCCATCAGTTTGACGTGTCAAAAACCCCTGGTGAGTTCTCACAAACTTTTGTAAAAAGTCGCGTGACAGGGCGCTGAGCGGCGCGCGTTTCAGGGCTTTCCCCTGCCCGAGTTGGGCTGTGCGCGCCAATTTGGTGCGTGCTTGGTGTCGATTTCCGGCGCGTGCGCAGGTGCGCTCCGGCCCGGCGTCGCGCCGCAGTGCCTCGGAGGGTTCGCGCTGGGCCGGGCGTTGGCAGCCGCGGCCTGGCTTGGGTCTGCTCGGGTCGGCGCTCAGCGCGCCGCGTTGGCATCGGCCACGGTGAGCGCGGTCATGTTGACGATGCGGCGCACGGTGGCCGAAGGCGTCAGCACATGAACCGGCTTGGCCGCGCCCAGCAGCACCGGGCCGATGGCGATGCCGCCGCCGGCCGCAGTCTTCAGCAGGTTGTAAGCGATATTGGCTGCATCAATATTGGGCAGCACCAGAAGATTCGCTTCGCCGCTGAGCGTGCTGCGCGGCATGGTAGCGGCGCGGCTGACCGGGTCCAGGGCGGCGTCGCCATGCATCTCGCCGTCCACTTCCAGCCAGGGGGCTTGCTCGTGCAGCAGGGCCAGGGTCTGGCGCATCTTCAGCGCGCTGGGGTGGTCGCTGGTGCCGAAGTTGGAGTGTGAAAGCAAAGCCACCTTGGGCTGAATGCCGAATCGCACCATTTCCTCGGCGGCCATCACGGTGATTTCGGCCAGTTGCTCGGCCGTGGGGTCGTAGTTGACGTGGGTGTCGACCAGAAACACCTGGCGACCCGGCAGCATCAGACCGTTCATGCAGGCATAGACGGGCACGTCCTGCGGGGTGCGCGGGCAGCCGCCTACATGCTTGCCGATCACCTGATCGATGTAGTGCAGATGGTTGGCCGTCGTGCCCCAAGTGCCGCAGAGCATGCCGTCGACTTCACCCTTGTGCAGCAGCATGGCGCCGATCAAAGTCAGGCGGCGACGCATCTCGATCTTGGCCACTTGCACCGTCACGCCCTTGCGCTCGGTCATCTGGTGGTAGGTCTGCCAGAAGTCGCGGTAGCGGTGATCGTTCTCGACATTGACGACGTCGTAGTCGCGCCCCTCTTGCAGGCGCAGGCCGAAGCGCTCGCAGCGCTCGGCGATCACGGCCGGGCGACCGATCAGGGTGGGGCGGGCCAGGCCCTCGTCCACCACCACTTGCACCGCGCGCAGGATGCGCTCCTCTTCACCCTCGGCATAGGCCACGCGCTTGTTCAGCGCCCGCTTGGCCACATTGAAGATGGGCTTCATGGTGGTGCCGGAGGCGTAGACAAAGCTCTGCAGCTTCTCGCGGTAGGCGTCCATATCGGCGATGGGTCGCGAGGCCACACCCGAGGTCTGCGCCGCCAGGGCCACGGCCGGCGCGATCTTCATCATCAGGCGCGGGTCGAAGGGCTTGGGGATCAGGTATTCGGGGCCGAAGCTCAGATTGGCGCCGGCGTAGGCGGCCGCCACCACCTCGCTCTGCTCGGCCTGGGCCAGCTCGGCAATCGCGCGCACGGCAGCGATTTCCATCTCGTCATTGATGGTGGTCGCGCCGCAGTCCAGGGCGCCGCGGAAGATGTAGGGGAAGCACAGGACGTTGTTGACCTGGTTCGGGTAATCGGTGCGGCCGGTGGCCATGATGGCGTCGTCGCGCACCGCCTTCACTTCCTCGGGCAGGATCTCGGGCGTCGGGTTGGCCAGGGCGAAGATCATGGGCCGTGCGGCCATCTTGGCGACCATGGCGGGCTTGAGCACGCCGCCGGCCGACAGGCCCAGGAAGACATCGGCGCCTTCGATGGCGTCGCTGAGCGTTCGCTTGTCGGTCTTTTGGGCGAAGCCGGCCTTGTCCGGGTCCATCAGCTCCACGCGGCCCTCGTACACCAGGCCGGCCAGGTCGGTCACCCAGATGTTTTCCTTGGGCAGGCCCAGCTTGACCAGCAGGCCCAGGCAGGCCAGGGCCGCGGCACCGGCGCCCGAGGTCACCAGCTTGACCTGCTTGATGTCCTTGCCCAGCACCTGGAGGCCGTTCAGGAAGGCCGCGCCTACCACGATGGCCGTGCCGTGCTGGTCGTCGTGGAAGACGGGGATCTTCATGCGCTCGCGCAGCTTGCGCTCGACGTAGAAGCAGTCCGGCGCCTTGATGTCTTCGAGGTTGATGCCGCCGAAGGTGGGTTCCAGTGCAGCAATGATGTCGACGAGCTTGTCGAGGTCGTTCTCCTGGATTTCCAGATCGAAGACGTCGATGCCGGCGAACTTCTTGAACAGCACACCCTTGCCTTCCATCACCGGCTTGGAGGCCAGCGGGCCGATATTGCCCAGGCCCAGCACCGCGGTGCCGTTGGTGACCACGGCCACCAGATTGCCGCGCGAGGTGTAGCGGAAGGCATTGGCTGGGTCGGCCACGATCTCTTCGCAGGCAAAGGCCACGCCGGGCGAGTAGGCCAGGGCCAGGTCACGCTGATTGACCAACTGCTTGGTCGCGGCGATCGCCACTTTGCCCGGGGTCGGGAACTCGTGGTACTCCAGCGCCGCTTGACGCAGCTGTGCGGATTTCTGTTCGGTGGTGGGCATGGTGCTGGCTTTCTTGGGCATTCGCGAGGAATCCGCCCCTGCTGCTGCCGCGAGCCGCAGGCAAAACGGTCGGCGATTGTAGGAGTCTCGTCCGGGAGAAGTGTGCGGGCATTTGCGGGCCCCGGGATACGCGAAACTGCGCATCTCGACGGGCGGTGCAACCGGGATACTCCCGCAAGCCCATGCTTGTACGCATTTCTCGATGCCCGGACCACTTGTGCGGGCTTGGCCGATCCAGGAGCGGCAGCGCTTGAACGACACCCCCCACCTCCATCCTCCGCTCGCTGCTGCCGGCCGGCCGACCGCCGAAGCGTCCGCGGCGCGCGATGTGGCGGCTCGGCCCTGGAGCTGGCGCCGCGCGGTGCTCTGGGGGGCGCTGATCACCTTGGTGGTGGTGGCGCAAGGCCTCTTGGTCGCGCTGACCCTGAGCTACGAGGACGCGCGCGCGCAAGAGCATGTGGACCAGGTGGCGGCCGAGGTGGCGGCCCGGGTCAAGCAACTGGCCGGTCAGGATTTGCAAGGCCTGCAAGCCCTGCTCTGGCAGGAGCAGCAACCCCAGACCAGCGCGCCGCGCCGCCTCAACGACGCGGCCGAGCTGCTGCGCCGCACCCGCACCCTGCTGCGCATCGAGTTCCGTGACGCCAAGCTGCAGGTGCTGGACGCGGCCGAATCGCCCTACGTCTCGCCCCTGTTCCGCCAGCTGGCGCGCGGTCAGATGCAGCTGGAAACCGAGCTGGCCTGCGCCGCCGCTCAGCGCCAGGGCACCCAGCTCTACTCACGCAGCTATTTCGTCCCCTTGCCCGACGGCGAGGGCCTGGAGGTGGTGGATCTGTGCTTGCCGCTGATGCGCGCCGGCGTCTTGCAGTCGCATCTGGTGGCCACGCTGAGCCTGCGCCATCTGCTGGAAGAAGCCGTCACGCAAGACCTGGCACGCGGGCATGAGCTCAGCTTTGTCGAGGGTGACGGCACCCGGCTGGCGCGCACCGGCCTGGCGCGCGGTGCCGGCATCTATCTGGCCGAGCGCCTGGTCGATCTGCCGGGCCTGACCCTGCAGCTCAAGGTGGACGCCACCACCGGCCGGCCCAAGCTCATTCCCAACCTGGCCACCGCCTTGGTGCTGGGCCTGTCGCTGAGCCTGTTCGCCCTGCTGCTGCTGCTGGCGCGCGATGGCCGGCGGCGCGCGGTGGCCGAGTCGGCGCTGGCGGAATCGCTGGCCTTTCGTCATGCCATGGAGAACTCGCTGATCACCGGCCTGCGCGCCCGCACCATGGCCGGCAGCATCAGCTATGTGAACCCGGCGTTTTGCGCCATGGTGGGCTTCAAGGCCGAGGAGCTGCTGGGACGCGGTGCGCGGCCCGACCTGCCGGACGACACGCCGCCTTACTGGCCGCCCGAGTTTGTCGACGAGTACCGCCGCCGCCATGCCGACCGCAGCGCCCGCTGGAAGGCCGACAACAGCCCCGGCGGCCAGGACCCGCGCCAGGGCTTCGAAACCGTCTTCATGCGTCGCAATGGCGAGCGCTTCCCGGTGTTGATCTTCGAGGCGCCTCTGCTTGACGCTCAGGGCCAGCAGACCGGCTGGATGAGCGCCGTGCTCGATGTCTCCGACCAGCGCCGCATGGAAGAGCGCTCGCGCCAGCAGCAGGAGCGATTGCAGGCCACGGCCCGCCTGGCTACCGTGGGCGAAATGGCGTCCCTGCTCAGCCACGAGCTGAACCAACCCCTGGCCGCCATCGCCAGCTATGCCACGGCTTCGGTCAATTTGCTGGCCCAGGAGTCGGCCGACCCGCAGGCCCCGGATCTGGTGCGCCAGGCCGTCTTGCGCATTGCCGAGCAGGCCGAGCGTGCCGGCCGCGTGATCAAGAGCGTGCATGACTTTGTGCGCCGCCGCGAGCAGGCGCGCGAGGACATCGGCGTCGACCTGCTGTTCGAGGCCGTGCTCCCCCTGGTGCGCCTGCAGGCGCGCAAGAGCGGCACCCGCATCGAGCTGGACCTGCCCCAGCCCAGCCCGCGCGTGCGCTGCGACCGCACCATGGTCGAGCAGGTGCTGCTCAACCTCAGCCGCAATGCCATCCAGGCCATGGAAGACCGCACCGCGCCGGCCCTGCGGGTGCTGACCTTGCGCGCGGCCGTGGTGGACGCATCCTGGGTCAGCATTTCGGTGCTGGACCGCGGCCCGGGCATTCCGCCCGAAGTGGGCCGCCAGCTCTACACCCCGTTTTTCACCACCCGCGCTGAGGGCATGGGCCTGGGCCTGAGCCTCTGCCGCACCGTGGTGGAGCAACATGGCGGGGCCATGGACTATTTCAATCGCGAAGCCCCCGGGGGCACCGAGTTCCGTTTCAGCCTGCCCAATGCTGGCCATGCAAGCAAGGCGGCCCCAGCGCGCACGCCAGGAGAATCGACGCCATGAGCATGACAGCCCATCACAACAGCGGCCGCAAGCTGCCTGTGGTTTATCTGGTCGACGATGAAGAGGTGGTGCGCGACGCCCTGGGCTGGTTGCTGCGCTCGCGCCGCCTGCTGTCCGAGGGTTTCGGCAGCGCCGAGGCCTTCGAGGCCATGCTCGATGCCCGGCCCGACCAGGCGCGTGACTGGCCCGATGCGCCGTCCTGCCTGCTGCTCGATGTGCGCATGCCCGGCATGAGCGGCCTGGCCCTGTTCGAGCGTCTGCTGCAGCGCGGTCTGTGCGGCGGCCTGGATCAGGGCGTGGTGCAGCCGCCGCTGCTGCCGGTGATCTTCCTGACCGGCCACGGCGATGTGCCCACGGCCGTGGCTGCGGTCAAACGCGGTGCTTTTGATTTCGTGGAGAAGCCGTTTTCGGACAACGGCCTGGTCGACCGCATCGAGCAAGCCCTGGCCTTGAGCGGCCAGGCGATCGAGGCGCGTCAGCAGCGCGGCCAGATGGCCCAGCGCGTGGCCGAGCTGACCGAGCGCGAGCGCGAGGTGATGCAGCTGGTCATCCAGGCCCTGCCCAACAAGCTGATCGCCGACCAGCTGCACATCAGCGTGCGCACGGTCGAGGTGCACCGGGCGCGGGTGTTCGAGAAGATGAACGTCAAGTCAGCGGTGGAGCTGACCAATCTGCTGCGCGAACTCTGAGCCGCGCGATGCGCCTCAAGGCCGGGTGCTGCTGGGGCTCAGGCTGAGGCGATCCAGGCGCGGGCTGGTCTGGGTCAGGCCCGGCTGGCGCGCGCCGCCGATGGCGTAGAGCTGGCCGTTCAGGCTCAGCACGCCCAGGCCGTGGCGCGGCTCGGGCATCTCTCCCATCACCTGCCAGCGGCCCTCCTTGAGCGCGCGGCATTGCACCTGCCCCAGCATGCCGCCGCCGTTCTCGGCGGTCTCGCCGCCCACGCTGCAGATCAGCGGCTGGTCTGCACCGCCGAGCAGGCCCACGCCATGGGCGGCCTGGGCAAAGGCCAGCGGCGCCTCGGCCTGCCAGCGGCCGCTGGCCGCGTCGAGGCGGTGAACGCTGCGCAGATTGGCGCCGTTGTACTGGCGGCCGCCGATCAGCCAGGCCTGTTCGCCCGTCACCAGGGCGGCCGCACTGCTCTTGAGCTCGGGCCCGTCGGCCAGGGCGCGCCAGCGGTCCGCCTTGGCGTCGTAGACCCAATGCCAGGCCACATCGCCATGGTCACCCCACTGCGCATTGGCCTCGCCGCGCGGGCTGCGCCCGCTGACCAGATGGATCTGGCCTTGCTGCACAAAAGCGGTGGATTCGGTCAAGGCCTGCGGCAGGGCGCCCAGGCGCTGCCAGCGCGCGCTGCCATCGTCCAGGCGCAGCACCTCGCGGCTGGCGCACCAGTCGCTGCCCGCGCAGCGCACAAAGCCGCCGATCAGGTAGAGGCTCTGGCCCAGACTCAGCAGCTGCGCATGGTGGCGGCCCTCGGGCAGGCGGGGCCCCAGGCTCCAGCGGCCGCTGGCCGGGTCGTAGATCTGCAGCGCATCGCTGAGATGGCCTTGTGCGGCCGGCAGCTCGCTGCTCAAGCCGCCCGCCACAACCAGGCGCCCGCCATGCACCGCCGGGTAAATCTCCTGCACGCCGATGGGCATGGGCGCCAGGGTCTCCCAGCGCAAGCTGGGCGCCGCGGTGCCAGAGGCCTGGGCCAGGCCGCTGAGGATCAGCGTCAGCGCAGATCCGATGACACGCAAGCCGTGAGCACGCTGTGGTTTCATGGTGGGTCCCTCTCCTCGATGCACTGTCGTCCGTGGGAATGGGGCACTAGCTTTCCATGAACTGCAGCCCCGGGCGGGGCGCAGCATAGCGCAGCGTGGGGGCTGTGCGATCAGGAAAACAGCGCTTCGGCGCAGGCGCGTGCGCGCTGCGGAACGCTGCCCGCCAGGGCCACGGCCGGGCGCGGTCGGTTCGGCTGCAGCAGGCCTTCGAGCACCGCCTGCACCTGGGCCGGCGTGACCGCTTGCAGCTGGGCCATGGCCTCCGTGGCATCGCGCAGTTGGCCGAAGTGGAACAGCTCCTGGGCGGCGCCCTCCATGCGCCGCGCCGGCTGCTCCAGCGCGCGCAGGGCACGCATCTGCAGCTGCTTGCGGGCGCGCGCCAGGGCCACCGGGTCCAGCGGGCCATCGGCCTGGCGCTGCAGCAGTTGCTGCACGGCCTGCAAGAACTCTTCGGCCTGGGCCGGCGCGGTGGCGCCCTCGATCAGGAACTGGCCGTAGAGCGGCAGGATGTCGGCCGAGCAGGCCACGTGGTAGGCCAGGCCGCGGCGCTCGCGGATCTCATCCAGCAGGGGCGAGCTCATGCCCTCGCCCAGCAGTGAGGCGGCCAGCACATGGGGCAGGTGCTCGGCGCCGTCCAGGCGATCGCCCAGGCTGGGCGCGTCGAAGCCCAGCAAGACCTGGCACTGGCCGCTGCCAGCCAGGCGCCGGGCCTTGAGCCCGCCCTGCCAGGGGGGCGCCGTCAGGGCATTGGGCTGGCCGGTGGGCATGGCGCCGAAGGCGCGTTCCACCCGCCGGGTGAAGGCCTCGCCGTCCACCGGCCCGGCCACCGCCACCACCACATTGCAGGCGGTGTACTGGGCCTGGGCGTAGGCCAGCAAGTCCTCGCGGCTGAAGCGCAGGATGTTGGCGCGGCTGCCGATGATGGGGCGGCCGGCGGCATGGCGGGCGCCGTAGCAGGCGCGGTCCAGCAGCTGGAAGGCGACGCTGGTCGGGTCGTCCTCGAACTCGCTGAACTCCTGTTCGATCACGCGCCGCTCACGTTCCAGCTCCTCGGCCGGGAAGCTGCTGTTGAGCACGATGTCGGCCAGCCAGTCGACAAAGGCCGGCAGATCGCCCGGCAGGCCTTCGATGTGAAAGGCCGTGTGGTCCTTGTCGGTGTGGGCATTGACCTCGGCGCCCAGGGCCTCGGCATCGAGGTTGATGCGCTGGCAGTCGCGCGTGGCCGTGCCCTTGAAGGCCATGTGCTCGACCACATGGCTGATGCCGTTCAGGCGCGCGCTCTCGTGCAGGCTGCCGGTGCGGATGAACACGCTCAGGCTGACCGTTTGGCGCCAGGGCATGGGGATGGTGACCGTGCGCAGGCCGTTGGCCAGGGTGGCGAGGCGCGGTGCCTGCGCAGCGTGCAGGGCAAGGGGCGAGGAGGGCGAGACAGACATCCGTTGGCAAAAGGGGCAGGCAAAAACAAGCGGGACCCGTGGCGGGCAAGTCCGCAGTGTCGCCGACTTGCCCGGTTTCCGCTGGCCCCGGTCGCTTGGATTCAAGCCGCAGGCCGAAGTACGAGGATCTCGGCCAGGCTGGGCAGGGGCACCCGCTCGCACAGGCGCAGACCGGCCTGTTCGAACAGGGCCTGCCATTCACGCAGGCTGCGCTCGCGGCCCTCGGTGCAGACGGCCATCTGCAGGTCCATGCCGGCAATCGCCAGGCCCGGATGCTGCTCCGGCCGCACCACCTCCATCACCAGCACCGTGGCGCCGGCCGGGGCGGCGGCCTGGGCCACGCCGCGCAGCAGCTGCAGCGCGTCGGCGTCCGGCAGGCCGTGCAGCAGCGCACTCAGCCAGTAGACCTCGGCCGCGCTGCGGGCCGCGGGCGGCGGCTCCTGGCGCAGGTCGGCCGCGAGGAAGCGCAGGCGCTCGCGGGCGCGCAGGCGCTGCGGCTCGGTCTCTCCCGCGGCCAGCAGCTGCGCGGCGCGCACCGTGGCCGGGCGGTCCACCACGGTGGCATGCAGGCGCGGGTGCTGCATCAGCAGGGTCAGTGCCTTGTCGCCGACGCTGCCGCCAAGGTCGATCAGGTGCTCGAAGCGCTGCCAGTCCAGGGCGTGCACCCAGGGCGCGCCGGTCAGGCCCTCGACCTGGGCCATGGCACGGGCGAAGGCGTGCTCCAGCGCGGGCTGTCGCTCCATGTGCTCGAACAAGGGGCGGCCGTGGCTCAGGGCGTAGGCGCAACGCCCTTGCCGCAGGGCCGGGCCCAGGCTGTCGAACCAGGCGGCGCGCATCTCGGGCCGCTGGTGCAGCAAGACCAGCTCGCGCACGCTGTCGGGCCGGCCGGCACGCAGCGGCGCCGAGCCCTTGTTGTTGCGCCACTGGCCGGGGCGCGGTTCCTCGAACACGCCCAGGGCGGCCAGCACACGCAGCAGACGCTGCAGCAGCTCGGGCGCTGCCTGGCAGCGCGCGGCCAGGGCTTCGATGGGCAGGGTGGCCTCACCCAGCTGCTCGGCCACATCGAGCTCGGCCGCCAGGCCCAGGGCGCGCGATTGCCAGTAGGCCGAGCCAATCTGCACCAGGCGAAAAGGCGCGGGTGTCAGGCCGGCAGTCCAGGCTTGCAGGCCTTGCACAGCCCGCATGAGGCGGGCGAACAAGCGCGCGGCGCGCGCCGGGCCGGGGCGGGCCAGGCGGGACGCTTGCGCAGAGGTTGTGGCGGCGCTCATGGGCCGGCCTCCGTCGCGGCGGCCACACGGCCGGTGGACAGGCCGGCGCTGAGCAGGCGGCCATTGAAGGCGGCCAGGGCGTCCAGAAAGCTGGCGTCCATGGGGCGCTCCATCTGCTCCTCAAACAACTCGCGCAGCAGCAGCGGTGTCATGGCCAGGCTGACAAAGGCCATGCGCACCAGATCGGGGTCCAGGTCGGCCAGGGCCAGGCCTTGCTGCTTGAGGCCTTGCACGCGCTGGGCGCCGCGTTGCCGGCCGCGCTCCAGCAGCTGTTGCACAAAGCGCCGGCCCGGGCCCTGGCGCAAGGCCAGCACGCGCAGGATCAGGCGCGGAAACTCGGGCGCACGCAGCATGGTGTCGTAATAGAGCTTGAGGTAGGCGCCAAAGCCTTCGGGCGTGGCCAACAGGTCCTGATCCAGCACCTCCAGCAGCGGGTTCAGGGTGGCGCGGATCATCTCTTCGTACAGCCCCTCCTTGCTGCCGAAGTAGTAGCGGATCATGGAGACATTGGCCTGCGCCAGCTCGGCGATGCGGCGGGTGCTGACCTGGTGGTAGTCCTCGGTCAGAAAGCAGGTCTTGGCGGCGCGCAGCAGGCGCTCGCGCACGGGGCTGACCTCGGCTTCGGGCTTCTGGGCCTCAGGCGCGGCGGGGTGGGAAGAGGGGGGGTGTTTCATGCCTGCATTCTTGGTGCGGCCCGGGCTGCCGGGGCGCGCGTCTGTCAATCAGTTTCGCGGCTTTGATTGCCTGCGCGGGCCTGGCCCTTAGCCTGCGGCGCCAGGCTGGGTGAAGCAAAGGCCTGCTCGATGAAGCGCTCCAGCTCATCGGCTTGCAGCAGCTCAATGGAGAAATGACCGAAGCGACGCGGCAGCCAGAGGATGCGGGCACCGCTGGGGTTGTGCAGCTGTTCGCGGGCCAGCGGCCGGCCCAGTTCGTCCTCGGGTTGCACGCCGCGGGCCAGCAAGATGTCGTAGGCCGCCTCGATATCAGGCGTGCTGTAGCAGTGGCGGTAGATCGTGCCTTCGCCCTGGCGATCCAGCAGCTCGCGCAAGGGCCCGGCCTCCGGTTGCACCAGCATGAATCGCTCACCGCCCTCGCCCATGCGCACGATGGCGTAGCGCACCCGCAGGCCGTCGCGCGACCAGAGCTGGGTGTGCGAGACCTGAGCCGCGAAGAGATGGGCGTAGTAGGCGCAGGCGTGCTCCAGGTCGTGGACCAGGATGTCGATGTGGCTGAACTTCAGAGGCGGCATGGGCACAGCTTTTTTTTCTCTCTCATGCGGGAATGGTTCGGTGGCTGCTCCGCAGTGTCGCCACGGGGACTGCGGGGACGCAAGTGCGGACAGGCAGGGGGTGCGAAGGCGCAGCCGCCACAGCGCGCGGGTGTGTCATGCTGCATGCTCGATGGCGGGGCGTGGGCCGCCCGCAAGCATCGGATGCGCGGCCCCTGCTTACAATTTTCCCCACCATGCTGTTCACTTTCCGCGGCGCGTCCTGTGCGCGCCTGCTGCCCCCCTCGTTGGGCCAGGCGCTGTTCTTGCTGCTCTTGACGACCTTGACGACGCTGCTGCTTGCGCACGGGAGTGCCGGGGCCTGGGCGGGCAATTCGCCGCTGGAGGTGCAGTTCCGCAGCGTGGCCGTGCCGCAAAACACCGTGCCCAGCCTGGCCCAGGACCGTGCCGGCTTCATCTGGGTGGCCACCACCCAGGGCTTGACCCGCTACGACGGCTATCGCCTGCGCCCCATCGAACGCACTGGCGACACCAAGGCCCAGCGAAACCTCGGCTGGGTCCGTGCGCTCAGCCCCAGCCGCGATGGCCGCATGTGGATCGGCACCGAGTTTCTGGGCCTGATGGCCTTCGACCCTGCCCAAGACCGTGTCGAAGCCATGTCGCCGCCGGCGCCGGCCACCGGCCCGGCGCTGACCATCCGTTCACCGATACGGGCTTTGGCCGAAGACGCGCAGGGCCAGGTCTGGGTCGGCACCCTGGGTCAGGGTCTGCTGCGCTACCGCCCAGCCACGCGCCAGTTCGAAGCGCAGGATCTGCGGTGGCAGGGCGAGCCCGAGGCGCGCGTGCTGGCCCTGCGCGTGGCGCAGGACGGCGTGGTCTGGGTCGGCCACTGGCGAGGTCTGGCCCGACAGCAGCCGGGTGGCGGGTGGGAATCGGTGCCCCTGCCCGAGCTGCCCGCCGGCGCGCCGGTGCTGGCGCTGGCCGAAGACCGCGCCGGCCGGCTCTGGCTGGGCACGCAGGACGGTCGGCTCGGTGTGGTCGAGCAAGGCCGGCTGCGCTGGGTGCAGCGCCTGGGCAGCCCGGTGCAGGCCCTGGCCGTGGCCAGTGACGGCCGGCTCTGGGTGGGCAGCAAGACCGGCCTGCTCTGGGTGAACCCTGCCAGCGGTGAGATCGAAGCCCATCTGCGCCACGACCCGCGGCGCCTGAGCGGCCTGGCGGGCAATGACGTCAGTGCCTTGCTCCGCGATGCCAGCGGAGCGATGTGGGTCAGCGGCTACGGCCTGGGCCTGCAACGCCACCAGCACCACCCGGCCCTGGCCGTGCGCGGCCCCGATTCGCAGGCCAGCGGTTCGCTGACTGAACCCGATGTGCGCGCCCTGCTGCGTTTGCGCAATGGCGAGGTGCTGGCCCCCACCCAGCGCGGCCCAGTGGTGCGACTGGATGGCCGACCGGGCCGGGAGCTGGCCTCGCTGGGCGTCTGGCCGCGCGAGCGCGGCAGCGTGGTCGAATCCCTGGCCGAAGCGCCCGATGGCAGCCTCTGGATGGCCTCGGCGGGCCGGCTCGAGCACCGCTCCGCCCAGGGGCGGCTGCTGCGCGATTGGCCGCTCGATGGCGGCCGTGCCCAGCGCCTGCTGCTGCGCGCCAGCGGCGAGGTCTGGCTGGGCATGCAGGAGGGCTTGTACCGCCTGCCCGATGCCACGGCGCCGGCCCTGCAGCGCGTGGCCTTGGTGGGCGGCCAGGCCTTGCACGGGGGCGTCCATGCCTTGATCGAGGCACCGCCTGCAGCGGGCACTGACGCAGCGCAGCCGCATCTGTGGGTGGGCGGCCAGCAGGGCCTGTTCCGCGAGCCGGCCGGCGGCCCGCCGGGTCAGCTGGAGCCGGTGCCGCAGTCGCCCGGTGAATCCTTGGCCAGCCCCATCGTCATGGGCCTGCTGCAGGCCCGCGATGGCTCGCTGTGGCTGGACACGCCGGTGGCCGGCCTGCACCGCCTGTGCGGCTGGGATGCCGAGGGCCGGGCCCGCTTCGATCGCATTGGCGAACGCCTGGGCACCGAGGGCGTGTACGGCGGCAATCTGCACGAAGACTCGCGTGGCCGCATCTGGAGCCAGCTGGCCGTCTACGACCCCAAGACCGACCGCATCGACCACTTCGGTCTGGGCGAGGGTGCAGCCTTTGGCAGCTTCTGGTTCTTCGCCAGCACCGAGCTGCCGGGCGGCGCCCTGCTGTTCGGCGGCAGCCGTGGCCTGCTGCAGGTGCGGCCCGAGCTGTTCGAGCCTGCCACCGGCGCGCCGCCCCTGGTGATCAGTGCCTTGCGCGTCAATGGCCAGGCCTACTCGCCGCCGCCGGCCGATCCGGCGCGGCCCGGCGATGCATCAGCCAACCCGCTGGCCTTCAAAGATCCCCAGCGCGGCCTGCTCCAAGGCTTGCAGCTGCCCGCCGGCACGCGCACCTTCAGCGTCGAATTCGCCGGCCTGGACTATGCCGACCCCGGCCGTCTGCGCTACCAGTACCGCCTGCAGGGCCTGGACAGTGACTGGACCAGCGTCGACCCGGGCGCCCGCAGCCCCAGTTTCGGCCCCCTGCAGCCGGGGCGTTATGCCTTGCAAATGCGGGTCAGCGCCCATCCCACGCTCTGGGGCCCCACCCAGCTGGAGCTGCCCATCGAGCTGCTGCCGGCCTGGTGGCAGACCGTCTGGGCGCGCCTGGGCTTCGGGGCGGCGGTCTTGCTGGCGGTGTGGGGGTTTGTGCGCTGGCGCACCCGGCTGCTGCGCCAGCGTGAGGCCGAGCTGCAAGCCCTGGTGGACGAGCGCACGGCCAAGTTGCGCGAGGCCAGCCTCACCGATGCGCTGACGGGTTTGCGCAACCGCCGCTATCTGGAGCTGCGCCTGCAGGACGATTTGCGCCTGTGCCTGCGCCGCTTCGAGGCCGGCGACGCCAGCCTGCTGCCCGGCCCCGACAGCGACTTGGTGCTGATGCTGCTGGACCTCGATCATTTCAAGCGCATCAACGATGTGCATGGTCACGCCGCTGGCGACGCTGTGCTGGTGACCTTGGCCGCGCGCCTGCGCCGCGTCTTCCGCACCACCGACTCTCTGGTGCGCTGGGGGGGCGAAGAGGTGCTGGTGCTGGTGCGCGAAACCAGCCGCGAGGATGCGGCTGATCTGGCTGCGCGTGCGTGTGCCGCCGTTCGCGAGCAGCCCTTCGACATCGGCTTTGGCCAGACGGTGGCGGTCACCGTGTCCATCGGCTTTGCCGCCTTCCCGCTCGACCCGCAGCGCCCGCGCGCCTGGGACTGGCCGGCCACGCTGGGCCTGGCCGACTCGGCGCTGTACGCAGCCAAGGCGCAGGGCCGCGATGGCTATCTGGGCGCCGTCGAGGCGCAGGACCTGACGCCGGCCGAGGTGCCGCGCGACCTGAGCCTGTGGCGCGATGAACCGCGCTTGCGCCTGCGTGCAAGCGGCATGGCGCAACGTCCGCCCAGCCTGTAGGCAGACTGGCGTCCGCCCTTCCCGTCTTTGCCGTTGGAGGCGGCCGGCGCACCCTGCCGGGCGCAATTTCGTGATCCTGGGTGTATTGCGCAGCGAACATGATGTACGGTAAAGTTTACTTTGTGTCGGCTTTAACGGGCATTTCAGCCATGATCAAGATCCTGGTAGTTCTCTTGGGTTTTCTGGGTGTGGGCGCGGCCTTGGCGGCGGGTTGGAACCCGGTGCCCCTGCGCGACGGCTGGGTGGGCGGCTTGATCCTGTTGCTCTCGGCCTTGTGGGCCCGCTGGCGCTGGCAGCGCGATGCCGTGCAGGGGCGCGACCCTTCGGCGGCCGAGCGGCGCGCCTGGCTGTACATGGCGGGCAGCGCCCTGATTTGCGGTTTTGTCGCGGTGGTGCTGATGACGCCGGGTTCCGAAGTTCATCGCACCACCGGCGGGACGGGCGGCTATGACAGCTGGGTCATGTTCGCCTGCGGCGCCATCGCCTGGGCCTTGCTGCACGAGGGGCAGTCTCAGGCGCTGGACGAACGCGACCGCGCCATCGATGCCCTGGCCAACCGGGTCGGCTATTCCACCTTGATCGGGCTGCTGGCCGTTTTTCTGCTGGCCCTGGGCTTCGCGCCCAAGCCCTGGATGGAGCGCTTCACCCACTGGCTGATCGCCAACACCTTGCTCAATCTCATCATGTTTGCCGGCCTGGCCCAGTACGCGGCCCAGCTCTTGGCCTACTGGCGCGATGCGCGCGAGCTGCAAGGCGATGTGCAGTCGGGCGGGGCTTGAGCCATGGCCGTCGGTCAACCGTCCACCCAGCCCATCGTCAACCAGATCCGCCGCCTGCGTTTCGAGCATGGCGAGATGACGCAGGAAGCCCTGGCCAAGGCCGTGGGCATCACCCGCCAGACCGTGATTGCCCTGGAGGGCCTGCGTTATGCGCCCTCGCTGGAGCTGGCCATGAAGATCGCCGAGGTCTTCGGCAAGCGGGTGGATGAGGTGTTCTTCCGCCAAGCCGGGGATTGATCGCCCGGGCCCTGGCCAAGTTGTTCATCGGCGTACGGCCGCTGCGCGGCGTCGTGCGCTGCCGTCGGCTGTGCGCCGCAAGGCGCTCGAATCATGGAGATCGAATCATGGAGATGACGAGGATGTTGCTCAAGCCCTGGCGTGTGATGCTGCCGATGCTGCTGCTGGCACAGGGGCTCGGCGCTGTGTGGGCCGGAGCGGCCGAAGCGGCCTCGCCGCAGCCCGGCGCTGCACGAGCGCCCTGGCCCGCTCATCACGGCCAAGTGCAGAGCCAGCTCTACCTTGGCGAGGCCGAGTCCTCGCGAAAGCGCCCCTTGCTCGTGGCCCTGGGTGGCGCCGAGGGCGGCAATGCCTGGGCCGGCCCGCGCGCCGAGGCCATGCGCCAGCGATTCCTGGCCGACGGCTATGCCGTGCTGGCACTCGCCTATTTCGGTCTGCCAGGCATCCCGGCCCAGCTCGATCGCATCGATCTGCAAGGCGTGCGTGAAGCCATCTTCAAAGCCGCACACAGCAGCCCGCAGATCGAGCCGCGCTGCATCGCTGTGATCGGTGGCTCCAAGGGCGCGGAACTGGCCCTGCTGCTGGCCAGTCGCAGCCCCGAGATCAAGGCCGTGGCCGCCGTGGTGCCGGGCAGTGCCGTGTTTGTCGGCCACACCGAGACCTTTGACACCAGTTCCTTCAGCGATCGAGGCGAGGAGCTGCCTTTTGTGCCGCTGAGCGAGGCTGCGGTACCGGCCCTGATCGCCGGCGACAAGCGCAAGGTCTTCGATCTGATGATGCAGGACAGCGCCGCCATGGCCCGCGCGCGCATCCCGGTCGAGCGCATCAACGGCCCGGTCTTTTTCCTTTCCGCCACACAGGACGAACTCTGGGATTCCAAAGCCATGTCCGAGCAGATGATGGCCACCCTGCAGCGCAGCGGCTTTGCTCATGCGCATGCGCACACTGCTATCGAGGGCGGCCACAGCGCACCGATGCGGAAGTTGAACCTGGCGCGGGACTTTCTGAACACGCATTTTTTGCCGCAGGTGGCGGGGGGGTGTGCGCGCTGAGCGATCGCAGCCTGCTCTTGCTTCAGGGGGCCGTCCCTTGGGGCACGGGCTCCAGCATGCTGCGGCCGTTCTTGTCTCGCCAACGCTTGGACAGGGCGGCTCGATCCTGGCCGGCATGCTGCAACTGGGCCAAGGCCAGCTGCCAGGACTTGCGCCGTGCTTCATCCAGGGCCGTGGCGCGCAAGGAGGGAAGCACTCGCTGGCAAAGGGTTGCGGGGCCTTCGTTGAGGGCCATCAGATCATTCAGGGCGCGGTCGATACGTTCGTTGTCCAGGACTGTGACGGCTTCGGCTTCGCGGGCCCGGTCCTCCCAGCGCGCGCGTTGGGCCTGAGCGGGTGACAGCACGGCGCCGGCCAGGGCCAGGGCCATGCGCCGCTCCAGCCGATCGCCCTCGGCCCAGAGGGCGTCCGCGATCGCTTCGCAGGCCCGCGCATCAGCCGGCCTCGCAACAACAACAGCTGGTGGGTGGCGCTCGCGGCAGCGCTGGAGCAGCGGCCTGTAAGTGGGAAACGACCAGGTTCCGGCCAACTGGCCCAAGAGCATGGTTTCTGCCTCATGCATCAAATCAGGGGTTTCGGTTTGAAGGAGTTGAGACAGCATCTCGCCGGTTTCGCGCGCATAGCTGCGGCTGAACTTGGATTGACTGGCCATGCGTTCCATCAGATAGTCGCCCTGGCTGGGGCGCAGCTGGGGATCGCCGAAGAGCTGCAACCAGGCGTTCAGGTTCTCGGGCTCCAGGCGAGACCATTGCGTGCCCTCGACATTGCGGCACTGGCCGGCATCGCATGGTTTCTGCAAGGCCAGGGCGGTGAGCATGGGGTCGCTCGAAGCCAGTGCCATGGCTTGCAGCCGAGCCCGGCCGGCACGGTTGAGCTTGAGGTCGTCGGTCTGGCTGGCGGCGATGAACTCGGCCATTGCTGAGGCGCGTGGCTCGCCGCGGTGGCGTAAGGTTTGTTGCCAGCTTTGGATCACCTGGGCTTGGGCCTCTTTCATCAGCTGTTCGCGGATTTGCTGGTTTGCCGATCTGGCTCCGGGGCTGTGTTCGTCAGGCTCCTGCTGTGCGTCGCGCCAGGATTCCCCGGCGCCGAAGCCACACCAGTCCTCGCGCAAACGGCGGGCATAGGCCGTCCCTGCCGCACTGGAGGGCAGGGTGCCGTCTGCCTCGGGCGCGCCGCCTTCGGCTCGCGCGGTGGCGCTGGGGCGCTCCGCCGGCATCGGCAGCGTGGCGGGGGCCTCGTGTCTGGGTTCGACGACCTTCGGGCTGGTGTCGGAGTCCGCGCTGGGGTCGCCGAGGCCGCGGCGGATCAGCAAGAGCAGCAGGATCAGCAGCCCGGCCATCGCCAACCCGCGCAGCAGTGTTCGCATCGTGTGTCTTCTCCCTGGTGCCTGGCTCATGGCTGCGTCCTGGCCGCGCCATTCTTTCTTCTCGCGCTGGAGTCTAGGGCAGGGCCCGGTGCTGGGACTGAGACAATCCGCCCATGGGCGAATTCGATCTGATCCAGCGCTATTTCAAGAGCCAGAGCCACCCCTCGGCCGATGCGGTGCCGGTGGGCATTGGGGATGACTGCGCGGTCATCAACCCGACGCCGGGCATGCAGTGGCTGGTGTCCAGCGACATGCTGGTCGAGGGGCGGCATTTCCTGTCCACCGTGGCGCCGGAGCGCCTGGGGCACAAGGCGCTGGCGGTCAATCTCAGCGATCTGGCGGCCTGTGGCGCCACGCCGCGGGCCTTCACGCTGGCGCTGAGCCTGCCGCGGGTGGACGAAACGTTTCTGAGCGGTTTTGCCCGGGGCCTGTTCGCGCTGGCGCAGGCGCATGGCATTGCCCTGGTGGGCGGCGACACCACGGCCGGGCCGCTGAACCTCTGCATCACCGTGATGGGCGAGGTGCCGCGTGGCCAGGCCCTGCTGCGCCGTGGGGCGCGGGTGGGCGATGACATCTACGTCTCCGGTCAGACTTTGGGCGATGCGCGGCTGGCGCTGGAGGTGTTTCGCGGCCAGGCGAGTCTGGCTTCGGGCGCCGAGTTCGAGCAGGTGCGGCGCGCCATGGAATGCCCGCAGCCACGGGTGCAGCTGGGCCTGGCGCTACGCGGCCTGGCGCACAGCGCCATCGATGTGTCCGATGGTTTGCTGGGCGATCTCGGCCACATCCTCAAGGCCTCGGGCGTGGGCGCCCGGCTGGACGTGGACGCCCTGCCGCGCAGCGCCGTGCTGGCGGGGCAAGACCTGGCCCTGCAGCGCGAATGCGGTCTGGCGGGTGGCGATGATTACGAGCTGGTGTTCACTGCGCCCAGCGATGCGGCCGGGCGTGCGGCGGTGGCGGCTGCCGCGGCGGCCAGCGGCACGCCGGTGCAGCGCATCGGCGCCATCGAGGCCGAGCCGGGCCTGCGTTTGCACGATGCCGCTGGCCAGGCCTTGTCCGCGGCAGCCTTCAGCAGCTTTGACCATTTCAAGACCCCATGAGCGACCCTTCCGCCTCCCTCACCGCGCCCCTGGTGCCGCGCCGGGCCACGGCCCGTTTCATGTTCCCCAACCCGGCGCATTGGATCGCCCTGGGCTTCGGCAGCGGCCTCTCGCCCAAGGCGCCGGGCACGGTGGGCACGCTCTGGGCCTGGCTGGCCTTTCTGGCGCTGAACCCCTGGATGAGCGACCGCAGCTGGGCCTGGCTGCTGGCTGGAGGCACCCTGGTGGGCTGGTGGGCTTGCACCATGACGGCTCGCCATCTGGCAACACCTGACCCCGGCGCCATCGTCTGGGATGAGGTGCTGGCCTTCTGGCTGGTGCTGTGGCTGGTGATGCCGGCGGGTTTCTGGGGCCAGGCGGTGGCCTTCGGCCTGTTCCGCTACTTCGATGCCGCCAAGCCGGGGCCGGTTCGCTGGGCCGACCAGCTCTTCAAGGGCGAGCGTGGCAAAGCTGTCAGCTGGGCCCAGGGTTTCGGCATCTTGTTTGACGATTTCGTCGCCGCCGGATGTACGCTTGTCGTGATCGCGCTGTGGCGCGCATTCATGGCTTGATCCCATGCAGCAGAGCTGCTTGCTGCGAGTCGAAACTGTCGGAGGTGCCCCATGCTGTTTCCTGAAGAGCAAGAGCTGATCGACCGCATTGCCGTGGCTCTGATCCAGCGCCGCGAGCGCCTGGGCACGGCGGAGTCCTGCACCGGCGGCCTGATTGCCGCGGCTTGCACCAGCCTGTCGGGTTCCAGCCAGTGGTTCGAGCGCGGCGTGGTCAGCTACAGCAATGAATCCAAGACCGAGCTGCTGGGCGTGCCGGCGGCGCTGATCGGCCTGCATGGCTCGGTCAGCGGCGAGGTGGCCCTGCACATGGCGCGCGGCCTGCTGGCCCATGCGCCGATCGACTGGGCCCTGGCCGTCACCGGCATTGCCGGCCCCACCGGCGGCAGCGCCGACAAGCCCGTGGGCACGGTCTGGCTGGCCCTGGTCCACGGCTGCCAGGTCACCAAGGTCTGGCAGGAGCATTTCAGCGGCGACCGCCATGCCGTGCGCATCGCCACCTTGCGCGCCGGCTTGATGGCCTTGTGCGAGGCGCTGGAGGACAAGGATCAATGACCGTCTTGCTGAGCGGGCGCTGGTCGGCCGCCGAGGGTGAGCGCTGGGCGCAATTGCTGCGCGAGGCCATGCCCGAGGAGCAGTGGCTGCTCCATCCGCCGCGCAATGCCGCCGAGGCGGCGGCGGTGGAGGTGGCCGTGGTGGCCAACCCGGAGCCGGGCGCCCTGAGCGGGCTGCCGAATCTGCGCCTGATCCAATCGCTGTGGGCGGGCGTCGATCGCCTGCTGCAGGACCCCAGCCTGCCGCCTGGCGTGCCGCTGGCGCGCATGGTGGACCCGGCCATGAACGAGGCCATGGTGCACACGGCGCTGTGGGCGGTGCTGTCGCTGCACCGGCGTTTTTTCGAGCTGCAGGAGCAGCAGCGTCAGGCGCTCTGGCAGGCGCCGCCGCAGCTGCGCGCGGCCGAATGCACGGTGCTGATCCTGGGCCTGGGCGAGCTGGGCGGGCGCACGGCCCAGACCCTGGCCGGCCTGGGCTACGCCGTGCATGGCTGGAGCCGCCGCCCGCGTGAGCTGGCGGGGGTGCAGATCTGGCAGGGAGAGGCGAGCCTGGCCCAGGCCCTGGCTGCGGCCGATATCGTCATCAACCTGCTGCCGCTGACGCCGCAGACGCGTGGCTTCTTCTCGGCCGAGCGCTTGGCGCAGATGCGCCCGGGTGCCTGCCTGGTGAATCTGGCGCGCGGCGCCCATGTCGATGAAGCCGCGCTGGGTGCGGCGCTGGACCGCAGGCATCTGCGCCATGCCGTGCTGGATGTCTTTCAGCAAGAGCCCTTGCCGCCCGATCACCCCTTCTGGCCTCACCCCCAGGTGACCGTGCTGCCGCACTGCGCGGCGCAGACCGACCCACGCACCGCCGTACCGCAGGTGCGGGCCAATCTGGCCGCTCTGCGTGCCGGCCAACCCCTGGCCCACCTGGTGGATCGCGGCCAGGGCTACTGACACTTCATCCCTCCCTCACTCTCGATCGAACGCAGCGTCACACCATGGAATTCTTTGCCACTGACGCTGCGGTTGCCTCCCTGGAACAGGCCCTGGCCCAGGGCGCCGTGCTGGACACCTTGCAGGAGCGCCTGCTGCTGGCCTGGGCCTTGCGCCAGCGCGACACCCTGCGGGCGCTGGAGCTGGCGCAGGATGTCGAGGGCCTGCTCAGCGCCAGCGAGTGGCGCGAGCCCCAGCGCATGGCGGTGCGCGGCCGCCTGAGCCTGCTGCGCGCCGAGGCCCATCTGCTGTTCGCCGAGATGGACGAAGCCCAGCTGCACATGAACCAGGCCGGTCAGGTCTTCGCCGGCCTGGCCGATGCGGCGGGCCTGGCCGATCTGCACTGGCTGCGCCATTACTTTGCGGCCGATCGCGGCGATGCCGGGGGCCTGAAGGAAGAACTGCGGCGCGCCATCGCCTGCGCAGGCCAGGCTCGCGACCCGCACCGCATCGCCTTGCTGGAGGCGAATCTGGCCCGGGCCGAGGTGTTCGGCGATCCCATGCAGGCCGAGCGCGACTGGGGCGGGCGCCTGCCCCTCAGCAGTGCCGACATGCCCAGCATGGAAGGCGCCGCGCTGGAGGATTTCCGTGGCCTGCTGGCGGCCATGAGCGGCCATTACCTGCCCTCCATCCAGGCCCACTCCAAAGCCTTCGAGCTGGGCTTGCGCACCGGACAGATCCGCCGCGCCATCACCCTGGCCACCAATCTTGGACACACCTACACCAAGATGAGTGATTTCCAGACGGCCATGGAATGGCTGCGCCGCGGCCTGGACCTGGCGCGCGCCTCGCGCTGGCCGAACCTGATCGCCCTCTGCCTGGCCCACACCGGCGAGGCCTTGCGCCGCCTGGGCCAGCTGGGCGATGCACGCGAGCTGCTGCAAGAGTGCCTGCAGCTGCAGGCCCTGCCGCCGGAGTCGCGCACGCGTGCCCTGGCCCTGTCCTACCTGGGCCGCACCGAGCTCGATTCCAAGCAGGGCGCCGCGGCGCTGGCTGCGTTTTCCCAGCTCCGGCCTTTGGCCGAGGCCTCGGGTTCGGGCGATCTGCTCACCGATGCCAGCATCGGCCTGGCCCGGGCGGCTTTGTTGCAAGGCGATCTGCTCAGCGCGCGCCAGCAGGCCGAGCAAGGCCTGGCCATGGCTGAGCAGCAGCATGAGCCCGACAAAGAGGTGGACCTGCTCTGGGCTCTGGCCGAGGTGCATCAGGCCGAGGATCAGGTCGTGCAACGCTCGCCGCAGGACAGCAGGGCCCTGAGCTGGTACCAACGTGCCCTGCAACGCGCCGATGGCCTGGAGGCCTACACGCCTCAGGTGCGCCTGCTCGATGCCGCGGCCAAGGCAGCCGCCGCCCAAGGCAGCTTTGAGCAGGCCTACCACTGGGCGCAACGGGCCAATGAGCTGCGCCAGCGCAGCTTCAGCGAGGAAACCTCGCGCCGCTCGAGCGCCCTGCAGGTGCACCACCAGATAGAGCGTGCCCGCGCCGAGAGCGAGCATCTGCGCCGCCTGGCCGAATCCGAGGCGGCGCGCTTCCAGCTGCTGCGCGACTCGCACGAGGTGCTTCAGCATCTGGGCTTGATCGGCCAGGAGATCACCAACGAGCTGGAGACCGACCGCGTCTTCAATGTGATGGAGCGCCACATCCATGCGCTGCTGGATGCGCCCTGCATGTCGGTCTATCTGCTCGACGAGAGTGGCAGCCAGCTCTACTGCGCATTTGGCATGGAAGATGGTGAGCCCTTCATCGACCCGCCGATCCCGATGAGCTCGGAGCGCTCGCTGGCCGTGCGTTGCCTGAAGGAGCGCCGCGAGTACCTGCTCAACCGCCCCTCCGACGAAGGCTTGGGTGAGCAGGTGCCGGGCACCAGCGAGCTGCAAAGCCTGTTGTTCGCGCCGCTGGCGGTGGGCGACCGGGTGATCGGGGTGATGACCATCCAGTCGCCGCGCGCCGAGGCTTACGGGGAACGCCAGCAGGTGATCTTCCGCACTCTGTGCTCCTACATTGCCATCGCGCTCGACAATGCCGGCGCCTATCTGCGCGTCAGCGAGTTGCAGCGCCAGCTGATGGCGCAGGAAAAACTGGCCGCACTGGGCGCCATGGTGGCGGGCGTGGCCCATGAGCTGAACACTCCCATCGGCAACAGCCTCTTGATCGCCAGCACCTTGCTCGGCGCCACCGACGAGTTTGCCCAGCAGGTGGAGCAGAAAGTGCTCAAGCGCTCGGACTGGGAGCGCTATGCCGACCGCACGCGCGATGGCCTGGAGGTCATCAACCGCAGCATGCAGACGGCGGCCACCCTGGTCAGCAGCTTCAAGCAGGTGGCGGTGGACCGCAGCTCGGAGCAGCGCCGTGAGTTCGCCCTGCGCGAGCTGTGCGAGCAATGCCTGCAGACCCTGTCTCTGCAGCTGCGCCGAGCCAATGTGGAGTGGCAGCTGCATATCGATGCTCAGCTGCAGCTCGACAGCTACCCAGGCGCACTTGGTCAGGCCTTGATCATCCTGTTCAACAACGCCATGGCTCATGCCTTCGAGGGGCGCGAGGCGGGCCGCATCGACATCGGCGCGCAGGCGCTGGATGCCGAGCGCGTGCAGCTCTGGGTGCAGGACGATGGGGTCGGCATGGCAGCCGAGGTCTGCGAGCGCATCTTCGAGCCCTTCTTCACCACCAAGTTCGGCCGCGGCGGCAGCGGCCTGGGCCTGAGCATTGCGCACAACATCGTCACCGGCCTGCTCGGTGGCCGCATCAGCGTGCACAGCACGCCGGGGCAGGGCAGCCGCTTTGTGATGGAGTTGCAGCGCGTGGCGCCCTGAGCGCCGGGCCGGCGCTCAGTCGAGCTGGCTGAGCATGGTGTCGGCGCCGATGCTGCCGATTTCGGGGGCACGCCAGGCCCTGAGCCAATCCAGGAACTGCTCTTGAGGCATGGGCTTGGCGATGAAATAACCCTGACCCTCATCGCAGCCCAGTGCAGCCAGCAGGCGCCAGGCCTTGGCGCTTTCGACGCCTTCGGCCACCACGCTCAGGCCCAGGTTGTGGGCCAGCTCGATGGTCGAGCGCACGATCTTGGCATCGCCCAGATCGCTCTCCATGGCCATGACGAAGCTCTTGTCGATCTTGAGTTCATGGACGGGCAGGCGCTTCAGATAAGCCAGCGAGGAGTAGCCGGTGCCGAAGTCGTCGATGGACATCTTGAAACCGCGCTCCTGCAGTTGCTGCAAAGTGTGCAGGGCGCGTTGCGGGTCATCCATGATGGCGCTCTCGGTGATCTCCAGACACAGCGCATCGCTGCGCGCGCCGTGAGCATCGAGCATGGCCTGGATCTTGGCCGGCAGGTCCTGGTCCAGCAGGTCGCGGGTGGACAGGTTGACGCTGATGCGCAGGGCCAGGTCTTGCGCGCGCGCCTGCGCCCAGGCGGCGGCCGAGGCTTCGATCACCCAGGCCGTCAGGGCGCGGATGAAACCGGTCTGTTCGGCAAAGGGAATGAACTGCATGGGCGGCACCAGGCCGCGCTCGGGATGCTGCCAGCGCACCAGGGCTTCGGCACTGATGATGCGGCCGCTTTGCAGGTCGACCTTGGGCTGCAGGTAGAGGCGCAGCTCGCCGGCCTCCACGGCGTGGCGCAGCTCGCTCAGCAGGGACAGCGATTCCTGGCTGCCGGCGTCCAGGCTGGCGCTGTAGAACACGCTGCCGTTCTGCCGCTTCTTGGCCTCGAACATGGCCAGGGTGGCGCGGCTGAGCAGCTGCTTGGCCTCGCGGCCGTGGGCGGGCGCCAGGGCCAGACCGATGCCGGCGCTCAGATCCACGGTCTGGTCCTTGATGCGAAGCGGGCGTTCGAAATCGCGATGGATGGCATCGGCCAGGGCCAGGGCTGCGCTTTCATCGGCCAGGCTCAGCAGCAGGGCAAACTCGTCGCCGTTGAGCCGGGCCAGGGCGTCTTCGCTGGCCGGCAAGAGCGCTTGCAGGCGCTGTGCCACTTTCTGCAGCAGCAGGTCGCCGAAATCATGGCCTTGCACATCGTTGACATGCTTGAAGCGGTCCAGGCCCAGGGTCAGCACCGCGCAGGGTGCCTCGGGATGTTCGGCCAACCAGCGTTCGAGCACCTGCACAAAACCGGCGCGGTTGGGCAGGCGTGTCAGCTGGTCCTGAAAGGCCAGCTCGTTGAGGCTGGCGTCGCGCTGCTGGATGCCCTGGCGCATGGCTTCGAAGGCGCGGGCCAGATCGCCCACCTCGTCGGCGCTGCCATCCTGGGCCACCGGCGTGGCGTAGTCGCCGGCCCCCAGGCGCTCGGCCGAATCGGCGAGGGTCTTGATCGGCCGGCTGATGCGGCGCGCCGTCAGTACGCTGCCCAGGGCAAAGGCCAGGATGCCCAGCACGGTCAGCGTGCCCAGGGTCTGGCGCAGGGTGCGGTAGGACTCGAACGCCTGGTCGAAGGAGCGCAGCAGCAGGACTGCCAGCTGCTGATCACCCGAGCGCAGCAGGGGCACGTAGAGGCCGCGCATTTCTTCCTCGCCCAGTTGCAGGCTGAAGGTGGGCTCGGCGGCCTGTACCTGGCCCGCCACCTGGCCGGTGGTGGCTGCATCGAGCACGCTGCCCAGCGGTGCCCAGGCCTGGCCCTCGGCCGGGCGCAGCAGAAAGACGCTGCGCAGGCCCGAGAGGGTTTGCAGTTCGCGCAAGGGCTCGGCCTGCAGGTCCACGGCCATCATCAACCAGCCGCCCAGGCCGGCGGCCTTCACCGGCACAAACACCAGCTGATACGCCCGCCCGCCCACCAGGGCCAGGCTGGCGCGGCCGCTGGGCTCGTTGCCGGCGTCCTCGGCCTCCTTGGCCTGGATCAGGGCAGGCAGCAGGGCGACAAAGGCCTCGGCCTGCGGCCGGGTGGCGGTGACCAGGCGGAAATCGGCCGAGACGTAGGCAATCACACTGGCGTCGACCAGCTGGCTGTTTTTGGAATCGAGTGCGCTGAACAAGGTGTCGGCAAACTCCGTCTCCGGCATGCCGGCGGCTTCGGCCAGCACGCTGCGGATGCCGTGGTTGTTCTCCAGCTGGCGCAGCACGGCCACGCGCTGCTGTGCATCCTGAGCCAGCAGATGGCCGAGCATGCGCTGGCCGGTTTTCAGTTCCGCCTCCACTGCCACCTCGGTGCTGCGGCGGATGTTGGCGTAGGTGATCATCCAGCTGGTCAGCTGCACCAGCACCAGCAGGGCCAGGAAGAGGGCGACGATGCGGCCTTCAAGCCGACGCAGATGGAGGAAAGCAGGCAGCTTCATGGCGCTTCAGCGCAGCGGCAGTTGCAGGGGCGCTGGTTCCTGGCCGGGAACCAGGCGCAGCGGAAAGCTGCTCAGCAGCGGGCTGCCCAACCTCGGGTGCCAGACCTTGAGCACATGCTCGCCGGGCGGCAACTCCAGGCGCAGCTGGCCCTGGGCATTGCTCTTGCCGAAGAAGGGCGTGTCGACGATGACGATATGGGCGCTCATTTCATCGTGGATATTGCAGCCCAGGGTGGCGACGCCGGGCTTGTCGAACAGCACCGGATCGGTCGGGGTGCCGGTGTAGAGCTTGAGGTCGAACTTCTTGGCCGCCGAGAAGGAGTAGACATGGTGGCGCACGGTGTCGAAGTTCGGGAAGCTGACGGCCGTGCCCGTCTGCACCACCAGCACGAAAGGCTGGAACTGGCGCTGGCGCTGCTCCATCTGGGCCACGCTGCCCGCGCCGGCACGGCCGGTCTGGCCTTTCACTTCCACGGCCATGGCCACATCGCCCAATGGCTGGCCGCTGGCGTTCTGCACGCTGAGCGTCCAGCCGGCGGCTTGGGCCACGCCTGCGGTGCTCAAGCCAAGCAAACAGCCGATGAGCTGCAGTATGGAGGGCCGCAAGCCCGGCCAAGCCATCTGTGCCGCCGGGGCCGCAGGCGGGCGCGAGGGTGAGGGGCGGCGCCTGAGCCATGAATTCATCGTGGTGCCTGGTCTTGGGGGAGGGGCTGAGTCAGCGGCTCAACGCATCGGCGCAGGGCCAAGCCGCGCCGGATGCGCCGCTCAGCGACTGTATCGGCATTGCCCTGCGCGACTTGATGCCCCGGCGCGAATGACCGGGCGCTCTCAGCCCCGCAATGCCAGGCGAGGCGCGCGCGTGGCCGTGGTCTCCACCAGCATCAGGGCCAAGCGGCGCAGGCCGGCCCAGGGCTCCAGCGGCCAGTCGGGGTGGCGCAGGCCTTTGACCAGGCCGTCGCAGATCTGCGCGGCGGCCACCAGCCGGCTCAGGTCGCCGCTGTGCAGGCTGGGCACGATGCGCTCGAACAAGCGTTCCTTGGGCCCCCAGACGCGCGCTTCGCGCATGGCCATGGGCAGGGGCTTGCCGGCATCGACGGCGTCGCGCACGCGCTTGAGCGCGCGGATGTCCTCGGCCAGGCTCCAGTGCACCAGCACGGCAGCCTCGCCCTCGGCCTCCAGGCCTTCCAGCATGCGCAGCACGCGGGCGACTTGGCCGCCGAGCACCGCTTCGCTGAGCTTGAACACGTCGTAGCGGGCGACATTGAGCACGGCCGCCTCGATCTGCTCAAAGCTCAGCAGACCCGGCGGGTGCAGCAGGGCGAGCTTTTGCAATTCCTGGTGGGCGGCGAGCAGATTGCCCTCGACCCGGTCGGCAAAAAAGGCCAGGGTGCGCTGGCCGGCCTCGCCATCTTCGACGCGCTGGCCTTGCTGGACCAGACGCTGGGCGATCCACTGCGGCAGGGCGCGGCGTTCGATCGGGTCCACGCGCACGCAGACGCCGGCGCCGTCCAGGGCCTGGAACCAGGCGCTGTTCATCTGCGTCTTGTCCAGCTTGGGCAGGGTGACCAGGGTCACCACGTCCTCGGGCAGCTGGGCGCAGTAACGCTGCAGCGCCTCGGAGCCGTCCTTGCCGGGCTTGCCGCCGGGGATGCGGATCTCGATCAGCTGGCGCTCGGCAAACAAGCTCATGGCCTGCGCTGCACCCAGCACCGGGCCCCAGTCGAAATAGGCGCCGGCAACGGTGAAGACCTTGCGCTCGCCGTAGCCCTGGGCGCGCGCCGCCGCGCGGATGGCATCGGCCGCTTCCTGGGCGAGCAGGGGCTCGTCACCGTAGACGGTGTAGATGGGCCGCAGCGCCTTGGCGAGCTGGGGCTTGAGGGCGTCGGGGCGCAGTTGCATGCGTGCTGGCGCTTGATTCAGGCGGGCAGGCGCACGGCCGAGAGGCGGCGCATGATCTGCGCCACCGCGTCGGATTGCATGGCCCGGTAAAGCTGGGCTTCTTCCTGCTCCTTGGCCAGGGCCGCGCTTTCGGTGTAGTTCATTTCGCGCGTCATGCGCAGCTCGGTGCGCGGCAGCAGCAGCTCGCCGGAAGGCACGCGCAGCAGGTAGTCGAAATTGACCCGCAGCTGCCACTCACGCACCTGGCCGGCGCTGGTGGACACCACCACCGATTTCTCGCGCGCATCGCGCAGCACCTCCAGCACCACCTCGGCGCGGTTGGCGTCTTCCACCATCAGCAGCGCGGTGCGCGAGAGCTGCCGCTTCAGGTCGGCCGCCAGCGGCGAGCCCGGCTTGAAGCCGCTCAGCGCCAGGCTGCGGAACAGGAACTCCGGCTCGCGGCGCAGCTCGAAGCCGCAGCCCACCAGCGGGGCGGTGGCGGCGGCCAGGAGCAGGTGGCGGCGCTGCAGCAGGGGGCTCATCGTCAGACGACCAGATTGACCAGGCGGCCGGGCACGATGATGACCTTCTTGGGCGCCTTGCCTTCGCTGAACTTGGCGAAGTCTTCGCTGGCCAGGGCCACGGCTTCGATGGCGGCCTTGTCGGCGGTGGCCGGCACCTTGATGGCGCCACGCAGCTTGCCGTTGACCTGCAGCATCAGCTCGATCTCGTCCTGCACCAGGGCGGCTTCGTCCACGCTCGGCCAGGGCGCGTCGAGCAGGTCACCCAGCTCGGCGGCATAGCCCAGGTCTTGCCAGAGGGCGTGGGTCAGGTGCGGGCAGGCGGGGTAGAGCACGCGCAGCAGCACCGAGAAGCCTTCGCGCACGGCCGCATCCTGGCCCTGGGACTTGAAGCCTTCCAGCGCGTTCAGCAACTTCATGGCGCCCGAGACCACGGTGTTGTACTGCATGCGCTCGTAGTCGTAGCTGATCTGCTTGAGCACCAGATGCACTTCGCGGCGCAGGGCCTTGCCATCGCCGTTCAGGGCGGCGTAGTCGCGACCGCCGGCCTGGATGGCGGCCTCGTTCTTGGCGCCAAAGCCCCAGACGCGCTTGAGGAAGCGGTGGGCGCCTTCGACGCCGGCGTCGTTCCACTCCAGGGTCTGCTCCGGCGGCGACGCGAACATCACGAACAGACGGGCCGTGTCGGCGCCGTACTGGTTGATCAGCTCCTGCGGGTCGACGCCGTTGTTCTTCGACTTCGACATGGTCGTCATCTCGTACTCGAGCGCCGAGCCGTCGGCTTTCAGCGTGCCGCCGATGACCTGGCCATGCTCGTTGGTCTGGACGTTGACCTCGTGCTCCCAGAAGTAGTTCTTGCCGGCATCGGCCGGCTTCTGGAAGAACGCGCCCTTGAGCACCATGCCCTGGGTCAGCAGCTTGGTGAAGGGCTCGTCGATCTTGACCAGACCCAGGTCGCGCATGACCTTGGTCCAGAAGCGGGCGTAGAGCAGGTGCAGGATGGCGTGCTCGATGCCGCCGATGTACTGGTCCATGGCGGCGCCGGGGCGCATCCAGTACTCAGTGCCGGCGCCGACCATGGCGTCCTGGTTTTGCGCGTCGCAGTAACGCATGAAATACCAGGACGAATCCACGAAGGTGTCCATGGTGTCGGTCTCACGGCGGGCGGGCTTGCCGCAGACCGGGCAGGGCACGTTCAGGAAGGCGCTGTGCTTGTTCAGCGGATTGCCGCTGCCGTCCGGGATGCACTCCTCTGGCAGCACGACCGGCAGGTCCTTCTCGGGCACCGGCACGGCGCCATGCTCCTCGCAGTGGATGATGGGGATGGGCGTGCCCCAGTAGCGCTGGCGGCTCACGCCCCAGTCGCGCAGGCGCCAGGTGGTCTTCTTCTCGCCCAGGCCCTTGGCGCCAAGCAGCTCGGCCACCTTGTCGACCGCGGCCTTGTGGCTCAGGCCGTCGAGCACGCCGGAGTTGACGCAGACGCCTTGCGACTTGTCGCCGAACCAGTCGGCCCAGGTGCTGGTCGAGAAGGCTTGGCCTTCGACGGCCACCACCTGCTTGATCGCTATGCCGTACTTGTTGGCAAAGGCGAAATCGCGCTCGTCATGCGCCGGCACGCCCATGACGGCGCCGTCGCCATAGCTCATCAGCACATAGTTGCCGACCCAGACCGGCACCTGCGCGCCGGTCAGCGGGTGGGTGACCACGAGGCCGGTGGGCATGCCCTTCTTCTCTTGCGTGGCGAGTTCGGCCTCGGTCGTGCCGCCCTGCTTGCATTCCTCGATGAAGGCGGCCAGCTCGGCATGGCCGGCGGCGGCGTGCGCTGCCAGCGGGTGCTCCGGCGCGACGGCGCAGAAGGTCACGCCCATGATGGTGTCGGCACGGGTGGTGAAGACGTAGAGCTTGCCGTCCTGGATCAGGGCACCGTCGGCACCCTTGATTTCATGGGGGAAGGCGAAGCGCAGGCCCTGGCTCTTTCCGATCCAGTTCTCCTGCATCAGGCGCACACGCTCGGGCCAGCCGGACAGGTAGTTCTTGTCCTCGGGGTTGGCCACCGCGGCCAGCAGCTCTTCGGCGTAGTCGGTGATCTTGAGGTAGTAGCCGGGGATCTCGCGCTTCTCGACCAGGGCGCCGGAGCGCCAGCCGCGGCCGTCGATCACCTGCTCGTTGGCCAGCACGGTCTGGTCCACCGGGTCCCAGTTGACGACCTGGGTGCGGCGCTCGGCGATGCCTTTTTCGAGCATCTTCAGGAACAGCCACTGGTTCCACTTGTAGTACTCGGGCTGGCAGGTGGCGATTTCTCGAGACCAGTCGATGGCCAGGCCCATGGCCTGCATCTGGGTCTTCATGTAGGCGATGTTGGAGTAGGTCCACTGCGCCGGCGGCACCTTGCCCTTCATCGCGGCGTTCTCGGCCGGCAGGCCGAAGGCGTCCCAGCCCATGGGCATGAGCACGTTGTAGCCCTTCATGCGCAGCTGGCGCGTGAGCATGTCGTTGATCGTGTAGTTGCGCACATGGCCCATGTGCAGCTTGCCGCTGGGGTAGGGCAGCATGGAGCAGGCGTAGAACTTGGGCTTGCTCTGATCCTCGACCACGCGGTAAGCGTCACGGGCTTGCCAGTGGGAGCGTGCGGCCTGTTCGACCTCGGAAGGGGTGTACTTTTCGTTCATGGTGGGCTCGGTGCGAAGTGCGCCGATTGTAAAAGTCGTGGGCCGGGCTGCCGCTCAGGGCTGCTTCGGTAGGGGCGTGGGCGCGGTGTCAGCGTCGGTGACGAAGGCCATGCGGTGCAGGCCGGCGGCCTGGCACCAGCCGATCAGCTGGGCCACCGCGCCGTAGGGCGCAGCCTGATCGGCACGCAGCTGCACCTCCAGCTCGGGCCGGCCGGCGCCCAGGGTCTTGAGGCGTTGTTGCAAGGTGGCGGCGTCGAGCTTTTCTTCGCCCAGGTAGAGCGCGCCATCGGGTGCGACGGCCAGGGCGATGAACTGCGGCGTGTCGCCCGGTGTGGCGGCCTCACTCTTGGGCAGGTCCAGGCGCAGGGAGTTGCTCATCAGCGGTGCGGCGATCATGAAGATCACCAGCAGTACCAGCATGACGTCGATCAGCGGCGTCATGTTGATCTCGCCCATGGGCTTGGGGCTGTCGCGGCGTTCCAGGCGACCGAAGCTCATCTCAGGCTCCGGCGGCGCGCGGCCGGCGCTGCTCGCTCACGGTTGCGCCGGCGCATCGCTGAACATCTCGCGCAGGTCGTGCGCAAAGCCTTCCAGCTCGGCCTCGCAAGCGCCGAGCAGCTTGCCGAAGACGTTGTAGGCCAGCACAGCCGGGATCGCCACGGCCAGGCCGGCGGCGGTCATGATCAGCGCTTCGCCCACAGGGCCGGAGACGCGGTCCATGCTCAGATTGCCGCTGGCCGAGATGCTGACCAGAGCGTGGTAAATGCCCCAGACCGTGCCGAACAGGCCGACGAAGGGCGCAGTGCTGCCGATCGAAGCGAGCAGCACCTGGCCGAACTGCAGGCGCTGCAGAACGCCGTGCAGTGCGTCGCGCAGGCGGCGGGTCAGGCGGGAATGGGCATGGCCTGCGGCATCCAGGGTGCCGCTGCGGGTGTCGCTGGTGGCCGCGTCCAGCAGGGGCAGGAGCAGGCCTTCGGCATCAAAGTTCTGCAGGGCAGTGCGGCCCGAGTCGAGATCGTTCGCATCCCAAAAAGCCGGCACGGCGCGTGCCAGGCTGCGGCGCGCACGTTGCAGGGTCCAGCTTTTCCAAAGGATCAGCACCCAGGCGCTGACCGACATCAGCAGCATGAGCAGGGCCACGCCGCGCGTGACCGCATCGCCTTGGTCCCAGAAACCTTGGAAGCCGCCCATCATCCCTTGAACCCCAGGACATCATTCATGTCGTAGAGGCCCGGGCCCTGGCTGGCCAGGAAGCGCGCGGCGCGCAGGCTGCCCTGGGCGAAGGTGGCGCGGCTGCTGGCCTTGTGGCTGATCTCGATGCGCTCGCCGATGCCGGCAAACAGCACGGTGTGGTCGCCGATGATGTCGCCGCCACGCACGGTGGCAAAGCCGATGGTCGAGGGATCACGCTCGCCGGTGACGCCTTCGCGGCCGTAGACGGCGCAGGCCTTGAGGTCGCGGCCCAGGGCATGGGCCACGGCCTCGCCCAGAGCCAAGGCGGTGCCGCTGGGGGCATCGACCTTGTGGCGATGGTGGGCCTCGATGATCTCGATGTCATAGCCTTCGCTGAGCGCGCGCGCCGCGCGGTCCAGCAGGCCCAGCACCACATTGACGCCGACGCTCATATTGGGCGCCATCATCACGCCGGTGCGTGCGGCCAGGGCGCCGATCTGCGCCTTCTGCTGGGCATCGAAACCGGTGGTGCCGATCACCAGCTTGACGCCCAGCTCGGCGCAGAGGGCCAGATGGGCCAGGGTGCCCTCGGGGCGGGTGAAATCGATCATCACATCGCTGGCTTGCAGCGCAGCGCGCACATCGTCGCTGATGGCCACGCCGCAGATCTTGCCGAGGAAAGCGCCGGCATCCTGGCCCAGCGAGGGCGTGCCCGGCCGGTCAAGCGCCGCGCTGAGCTGGCAATCGGGTGCCTGCAGCACGGCTTCGATCAGCATGCGGCCCATGCGACCGGAACTGCCAGCGATGGCGATGCGCAGGGGTGGGGTCACGCTCGTCGTCATCTTCAGGACTTCTTTTCCAGCGGCGGGTAGGCGCGCACCGGGCCGACGGGCTCGGCGGCCGGCACGGCGGGCTTGGCGGGAATGGGCAGGGCTTTGCGCTCGGCTTCGCTCAGTTCCAGCTTGGGCGGCTCGCGACGCTCGGCCTTGGAGCTGATGGAGGCAACGAACTCGTTCTCGCCGGGCAAATCTTCCGGCGCCTCAATCGACTTCAGGACATCACCGTTGAACCAGACCACCACCTTGCGTTGCTGGTACAGCGTACCCTGGCGTTTGATGGTGAAGACATAGTCCCAGCGCTCGGCGTGGAAGGGGTCGGTCAGCAAGGGTGAACCCAGCAGATCGCGCACCTGGGCGCGCGGCATGCCCGGTTTGACGCGAGCCACCAGCTCCTTGGTCAACACATTGCCCTGCACGACTTCCAGCTTGTACGGTGTGATGCGTTCCAGCATGGTCTGGCCGCTCGACGAGCTGAGCATGTCCAGGCTCGGCATGCTGGAGCAGGCACTGAGGGCGCTGGCGCCGGCGACGACCAGCGCCAGAACTGCGGATCGGGCTGGAATTGCAAGTGTTTTGGGGCTGCGCATGGCGTGATTCTGTGGGGGCTTGGGCCGGTCGGCGCCCGTAGCTGGCTATGATCGGGCCATTCTAGCGGCAGGCCCATGGTGGGCCGCGCCGGCCCCAGCAGTGTCATGAACCGCACCGACGAGATCAAGAACAGTGGCCTGAAAGCCACCCTGCCGCGCATCAAGATTCTGGAGATTTTCCAGAAGACGGCGCAGCGCCACATGACGGCTGAAGACGTCTACAAAGCCTTGTTGGTGGAAGACGCCGACATCGGTCTGGCCACCGTGTACCGCGTGCTCACCCAGTTCGAGCAGGCAGGATTGCTTTCGCGCAATCATTTCGAATCCGGCAAGTCGGTGTTCGAACTGAACGAAGGCCATCACCACGACCATCTGGTCTGCCTGACCTGCGGCCGCGTGGAGGAGTTTTTCGATCCCGAGATCGAGGAGCGCCAGCACGCCATCGCCCGCGAGCGCGGTTTCAAGCTGCAAGACCATTCCCTGGCCCTGTACGCGGCCTGCGTGAAGACCGACTGCCCGCACCGCGGCAGCTGATCGCCAGGGCGATTCGCCCGGCGGCCGACGCGCTCAATCGTCGTTGTGCTGCCCTTGTTCGATCGCCCGCTGGTGGCGCTCGACAAACTCCCGGTAGGTGTCGATGCCGCGCAGCTGCAGCACGGTGTTGCGCACGGCCGCCTCGACCAGCACGGCCAGATTGCGGCCGGCATCCACGGCGATGATGGCCTTGCGCACCGGCATGCCCAGCACGTCTTCGTAAAGCGGCTCGTAGGGCAGGCGCTCGAAGTCGCGCTCCATGGTTTCCTTGCGCACCAGGTGCACGATGAGCTTGAGCCGCATCTTGCGGCGCACGGCCGTCTCGCCAAAGATCGCCTTGATGTCGAGCAGGCCGATGCCGCGCACTTCCAGCAGATTGAGCAGCAGCTCGGGGCAGCGGCCTTCGATGGCGGTTTGCGAGATGCGGAACAGATCGACCGCATCGTCGGCCACCAGGCCGTGGCCGCGGGAAATCAGCTCCAGGCCCAGCTCGCTCTTGCCCAGGCCGGACTCGCCGGTCAGCAGCACGCCCAGGCCCAGGATGTCCATGAAGACGCCGTGGCGGGTGGTGCGGTTGGCAAACAGCTGCGCCAGATAGGCCCGCACCACGTCGATGACATGGCCGGCCGACTCGCGGGTGACGAAGAGCGGGATCTCGGCGCGGTCGCACATGGCGACCAGACGGTCCGGCGGAGCCTGGTCGTCGGCGACGATGATGACCGGCGGCTCCAGCGTGACGATGCGTGAGATGCGGCGGTCCAGCACCTCGCCCGATGCCTGGCTCAGATACGCCACCTCGCGGCGGCCCACCAATTGCACCCGGTAGGGGTGGATGTAATTGAGGTAGCCGACCAGATCGGCCGACGATTGCGCGTCACGGACCGCGGTTTCGTCGAAGCGGCGCTCCGGATGCGCGTGGCCGGCAATCCACTCCCAGCGCAGGCGTTCACGATGTTCTTCGAAAAGCCGGTCGGCGCTGATGGAGGTGGGTTTCACTGATCGTTCGGCGGCGCGTTGCTGGGCGGGTGGGGGAGGGTGCCGTCGCCGTTCAGGCGACCGACTTCAGCGGTTCCCAGGCCGAAATCAGGCGGTGCAGATTGGCGGCCTCGGGGTCGGTCTTGAGCTGCTCGCGCAGGTCGCGGTCCGACAGCATTTCGGCGATCTCGGACAGGATTTCCAGATGCCGCTGCGTGGCTGCTTCGGGCACCAGCAGGAAGATCAAGAGGCTGACCGGTTCGTCATCGGGCGCGTCAAAACCGATCGGCTGCTGCACACGCAGCACGGCGGCCAGCGGGTTTTTCAGGCCCTTGATGCGGCCGTGCGGGATGGCCACGCCGTGACCGAGGCCGGTGGAGCCGAGGCGCTCACGCGCGAAAAGATTGTCCGCCACCACCGCGCGCGAGATGGCGTGATGGTTCTCAAACAGCAGGCCAGCCTGCTCGAAAACGCGTTTCTTGCTGGAGGCATCCACATTCACCAACACATTGTCGGCGGGAAGGATGGCGGCGAGACGGTTCATGGTGTCGAAGCGTCGCATACGGCTGGGTGGGCCTTGGGCGGGACGCTTGGTCGGTGTCGAATCGGCGAATTATAGAAAGCTCACCGGTTTCCCGGCCCCCCTGTATTCAGTGGCGGCGCACAAATACGTGAACTGCTGCGGTGCAGCAACGACTGTGCGAGGGGTGATTCAGGCCGACGAAATCGGCCACTTGATCTTTGGGCTCGGGCAATGAAAAGGCGACCCGAAGGTCGCCTTGCGTTGCGCTCACGGATGGAGCGTCTGGAGGATGCCTTGCCTGGAAGCTTTCAACAGACGGGCGATCTCCGAACAGTTCGGCTCAGGGCGCTGGCGTTTCCATCAGGCGCTTGGCCGAGGTGTGGTGATGGTCCTGCAGGCGGTCCTTGTGGCGCACCACCTGGCGGTCCAGTTTGTCCATCAGCTGATCAATGGCGGCGTAGAGGTCTTCGCTGGATTGCTCGACGAAGATGTCGCGTCCCTTGACGTGCAATGTCACTTCGGCCTTTTGCCGACGTTCCTTTTCCTTCTGCTTTTCCACGGTGAGCAAGACATTGATGTCAACGACTTGATCGAAATGGCGGGTCACTCGATCTAGCTTGGTGAGTACGTACTCACGCAGAGACGGTGTTACTTCCAAATGGTGGCCACTGATTGTCAGATTCATAAAACGGCCTTTCACGAAAAGAAAGTCGAGAGTTCGGAAATCAGGAAAAGAACGAAAAAAACGGATCGCTGGGTCTCTGTCTGGGGCTCTTCTGTAGTGAATCGGCGAATTCAGTTTGCACCTGAAGCGCCACTGTGACAAGTGCTTGACAGCCAGAACAAGGGCCTTAGTCCGTTTGACTTTGCGGCTTGGCAAAGAGCGTGATGGATTGGGCAAAAAGCGCCCCGCGGCGAGGTGATAATCATGGAATCCCAGCTACGGAGTCTTTCTTGGACAGCGATCACCCTCGGTGACCGTCCACTCCCTCGCCAAACGCGCCAGCGCCGCCAGCTTTCAATCTCGAGGCCGCGCCCGCGTCGCTTGTCCGGAGTGAGACGGGTCCCCACACACCCACACCCGGACGGCGCTCGGCCCGTCCTGCTCGATAAAAGAACAAGAGACGGCGCTCGCGCGCTGGAGGTTTTTGCATGCTGAATGTGTTCACGCTGGACAACGGCCGCCTGAAGGGCGGACTGTTCCAGGAAGAAATCGAAACCGCTGAAGACCTGGCCCTGTCGCGGCCGGTGTGGGTGGATCTGGAGAACCCCACGGCGGTGGAAAAGGGCTGGATTCGTGACCGCTTCGGCCTGGTGATCCCGGAAGACATCGTCGACGAAGACCTGGAAGAGTCGGCCCGTTTCTACGAAGAAGACAACGGCGAACTGCACATCCGCTCCGACTTCTTGATCGATGACGACGAGGCCCCGCGCAATGTGCGCGTCGCCTTCATCCTCTACAACAATGTGCTGTTCTCGGTGCACAACGAGGACTTGCCGGTGTTCCGCCTGCTGCGCCTGCGCGCGCGCCGCATCCCGGCCTTGATCGAAGACGCCAAGGATGTGCTGCTCAAGCTCTACGACGCCGATGCCGAGTACTCGGCCGATGTGCTTGAGGGCATTTACGACAATCTGGAGAAGGTCAGCGCCCGCGTCTTGAAGAAGGACGTGAACGACACCGAGGCCGGCGAAGTGCTGGCCGCGATCGCGCGCGAGGAAGACTTGAACGGCCGCATCCGCCGTAACGTCATGGACACACGGCGCGCACTCAGCTTCATGATGCGCAGCCGCATGCTCAGTGCCGAGCAGTTCGAGGAGTCACGCCAGATTCTGCGCGACATTGACTCGCTCGATTCGCACACGGCCTTCTTGTTCGACAAGGTCAACTTCCTGATGGATGCCACGGTTGGTTTCATCAACATCAACCAGAACAAGATCATCAAGATCTTCTCGGTGGCCAGCGTCGCCCTGCTGCCGCCGACCCTGATCGCCAGCGTCTACGGCATGAATTTCAAGGCCATGCCCGAGCTCGACTGGCAGTACGGCTATCCCTTCGCCTTGGGTCTGATGCTGGCTTCGGTGGCCGCGCCCTTCATCTACTTCCGCCGCAAGGGCTGGTTGAAGTAGGCAAAAAGGCCGGCGCAGCTCAATGCGCGCGCAAACGCCGCTTGAGCGCGCGCATCAAGGCCCCGAGCAGCGGCAGTTTTTCGTACAGCTCTTCGGCCGCGTCCCAGTAGTCACGGTGGTAGGCCACGCGGCCGTCGGGCGCGAAGCGCAAATGGCTGCTGCCGTGGATGCGCAGCGGTTCTGTCTGACCCTGGCGCTGGACGATGAAGTCCCAGGCGAGAAAGCACTGGTTCCCCTCGCACAGCGCCTCCAGCACCTCAAAGCGGGACTGGTTCAGGGTTTCGAACATGTGCGCGAAGATGCGCCGCACCCCAGCCAGGCTCTGGACTTCGTTGAACGGGTCTTTGAAGTAAGCGTCTTCGCAGTAAAGCTGGTCGAGTCGCGCCAGGTCGGCGGGTTGCAGCTGTTCGAAGAATTTGATCACCGCCTGCACGCGCGGGTCGGGGTTGCTTGTGCTCATAGTCCGGTGGCGCGCCGCACGGCGCGAAAGTAGAGGCTGTGGCCGAGGTGGCTGAGCAGCTTGAGCCAGAGCGTGAAGCGCTTGGGGAAATGGATCTCGAACTCGCCTTTGGACCAGCCCTTGAGGATCTCGCTGGCGGCCTGTTCGGCGCTGATCAGGGCCGGCATCGCAAAGTCGTTCTGCGCCGTCAACGGTGTGGCCACAAAGCCGGGGTTGATCACCGAGACGCCAATGTGCTCGGGCGACAGGTCCAGGTACAGCGCCTCGGCCAGGTGGCTGAGTGCCGCCTTGGACGGCCCGTAGGCCAGCGATTTGGGCAGGCCGCGGTAGCCAGCCACGCTGGACACCAGGCTCAGATGGCCGGGCTTGCCCTGCCGGGATTGCTCCAGCAATTGCGGCAGCAAGGCCTGCAGCAGCTTGAGCGCACCGATGTAGTTGATGTCCAGATGGCGCAGGGCGTCGCTGAGCGAGAACTGCTGCGCGCGCATGGGCTGGTAGTAGCCGGCGCAGTACATGCACAGGTCGATCTGGCCGTGGTGGCGCACGATCTGCTGCACCGCGGATTGCAAGGACTGCTCGTTCATCACATCCAGCGGCAGGGGTTGCGCGCCCGGATGCTGGGCGGCGAAGTCATTGAGCAGATCAGCCTGCCGCGCCGAGACGATGACCCGCGCACCGGCCGCATGCAGCTTGGCCGCCACCGCCCGGCCAATGCCGCTGGAGGCGCCGACCAGCCAGACCGTGCGGCCATGCCAGCTCTGGATCTTGGGGTTCAGGGACATGGACGCGTTCTGCTCAGAGTTTCTGGAAGGACAGGGTCACTTCCCCGAGCGTAAGGCCGAATTTGCTCATCCTGGCCTTGTTCAGCAAGGTGTGCTCGTCCACCAGGTACATCCAGTCGTCGAATTGCACCTCGTAGACGCTGCCATCGACCGGCAGCTTGAGCGTGTAGGCCCAGCGCAGGGCATTGCCGGCGGCCTGGCCCTGGGCCTCGCCCAGCACATCGGCCGCGGTGCCGCTGTAGCGGCCCTGGCCCAGATCTTTCAGGGTCCAGACGCGGCGTTCGCGCTTGCCGTCGCTGTACTCGAAGTCTTCTTCCAGCACCCCGGTGTCGCCGGTCCATGTGCCTTGCAGCTTGACGATGAAGCGGCGCTGCACCTTGCCGGCCCGGTCGGTGAAGATGCCGTGGGCGATCAGGGGCCCGTTGAAATAGCGGCGCAGATCCAGCGTGGGCGTTTCGCGGGCGTAGTCCTCCGGCTGGGGTGCCGAGGCGCAGCCGGCCAGCAGGCTCAGGGCGCCCGCAGCGGCGCCCGCCAGCAGCAGGCGGCGGTGGGATCGGGTCTTGGGGGTCGTGGTCATGGCAGGTCCTCCCCTTGCGGGCGTATCCAATGGCGGTAGAGAAGGGCTGCAGCCGCCAGCTTGAGCAGGCAGGGCAGCAGGCAGTAAGACAGGGTCAGGGCGTTCAGCGCCTGGGCGTCGCGGGCGCCCGGTGTGTAGCCCAGCAGCTGCAGCAGGGGCAGGGCCAGACCGGCGGCCAGCGCGAGATTGAGCTTGTTGGCAGCGTTCCACCAGCCGAAGAAGCTGCCCTCGGCGCGGGCATGCAGACCGGCGCGCTGGATCACGCCGGCCAGCATGGCGCCCGGAATAGCCAGGTCCGCTCCCAGCGCGGCCCCACTGGCCAGGCAGACCGCCACAAAGCCGATCTGGTCGCCTGCGCCCAGTACCGCCGCCCAGGCGAACGCCGCCACGGCCAGCACCATGCCCAGGCCCCAGCTGCGGGCCTGACCCCAGCGCGCCACCCCGCGCAGCCACAGCGGCAAGGAGGCCGCGGCGGCCAGGAAATAACTGGCCAAATACAGGCCTTCGGCCTGCGGCGTTTGCAGCCGGTCGCGCACAAAGAACAGCAGCAAGGTGGCCGGGATCGCCGCCGCAATGCCGTTCAGCAGGAACACCGCCAGCAGGCGGCGAAAGCCGCGGTAGGCCCACACCTGAATCGCCCGCGCGCGCACCGCCGGCCCGTTGGCCAGGGCGCGCGGTGCCCAGCGCAGGAGGAGCAGGCTCAGGCCCAGGGCGGCCGCCAGTACGGCGGCCGTGCCGGCCAGGCCGATCCAGCCGGGCAGCAGGCTGGCTGCGATCACGCCAGCCAGGGACAGCCCTTCACGCCAGGCCACCACCCGGGTTTGCTGGGCCGGGCTGCCGCCCAGGCGTGCCCCCCAGGTCTGGTGCATCACGCTGAGCAGGCTGTAGCCCCCATAGCAGACGAGCAAAAAGGCGCCGCACCAGAGCAGCAAGCCCTGGGGCTCGCGCAGCGGCGGGAAGAACAGGGCGTAGAAGCCCACGCCCAGGGCTGCCGCGGCCCCGGCCATCAGCGGCAGGACGCGGCGTGGGTGTTCGTTCAGCCAGCGGTCGCAAAGTCGGCCGATCCAGGGGTCGACCAAGGCATCGAGCAGGCGTGCCGCCAGCAGCAGAGCGCCCAGCCAGGCCAGCGGCATGCCGTAGTTCTGGGCGTAGTGAGCCGGCAGGCTGACGTACAGCGGCAGCGCGACAAAGGCGAGCGGGAAGCCCAGGCCGCCATAGCGCAGGCCGGCCGCGCGGCCGCGGCCCAGGCCGGCGCTTGGGGTTTCAGCCTTGGCTGCTTGGGCCACGGTGTTTGCCACGGGCCTGGCTGCTGTCGGCCGGGCGTTTCAAGAGTTGCTCGCGCATGCCGGGCTCCGAGCTTTGCGTCGCCAGCCAGATGCCGCTGAACAGGCGGGCGAACTCGGGGTCGGCGATTTGCCGGCGCGGCTGGCTGTTGACGAAGAACTGCACGCCGCGCCCCGGCTCGAACAGGCCGCTGATGCGGTCGCCGGCCTTGACGTCGGGGAAAGCAGCCTCCATCTCGGCCAGCCAGCGCTGGGCTTTTTCCTCGCTGATCTCGGCCTGGCGCCGCATCTCCACCAGCGAGCGCTTGGCGATCTCGCGGCCGCTCAGGCTGCGCGCGTACTCCAACTCGAGCGCCAGGGTCTGGCGCGACCAGTTGTCCGCGTTCACGTGCTCCGACACCCAAAGCCGGATGTCGTAGATGCGCAGGCCGAAGAAACGCATCTGCGCTTCCGACTGCAGGCGCAGCGCCTCCGGCACTTCGGCTGGACGCTTGCGCTGCGCGTGGGCCGGCAGGACCAGCAGGCCGGGCATCGCAAGAAGCAGGGGGCGGCGCCGCATGGTCTCAGCCCTCTCGCAGAAGGGTGAACTGCATCACATCGGTGTTGTCGGCGGCGAAGGCCGCTTCGCAGTAAGCCAGGTAGAACTCCCAGAGCCGCATGAAGCGGGTGTCAAAGCCGAGCTCGCGCACTGGGCCCTCCTGGTGGAGGAAGGCCTCGCGCCACTGGTGCAGGGTGCGGGCGTAATCCTGGCCGAAGGCCAGCTCGTTGACCACGCGCAGCCCGGCCTTGGCCGCGTGCGCGCGGAACTGGCTGGGGCTGGGTAGCATGCCGCCCGGGAAGATGTACTGCTGGATGAAATCGCTGGAGCGCGCATAACGCTCAAACAGATCGTCGCGGATGGTGATGGTCTGGATGCAGGCGCGGCCGCCGGGCTTGAGCTTGGCGGCCACGGTCTGGAAGTAGCCATCCCAGTATTCGCGGCCCACGGCCTCGAACATCTCGATGGACACCACCGCATCGAAGGCCGGATCGGCAATGTCGCGGTAGTCCTGGAAACGCAGGTCGGCCTGCGCGGCCAGGCCGGCCCCGGCCAGTCGCTCCTGTGCCCAGGCCAGCTGCTCGCTGGACAGGGTGACGCCGGTCAGGTGGGCGCCGAAGTCGCGCGTGGCTGTTTCCGCCACGGCGCCCCAGCCGCAGCCGATCTCCAGCACGCGGCTGCCCGGGCCGATCTGGCATTCCTCCAGCGCGCGGCGCATCTTGGCGGTCTGGGCCTCGGTGAGGCTGCGCTGCGAGTCGCCCGCGAACCAGGCACTGCTGTAGTTCATGCTCGGGTCGAGCCAGAGCCGGTAGAACGCATTGCCCAGGTCGTAGTGCGCGTGGATGTTCTTGCGGCTGCCGGCGCGGCTGTTGCGGTTGAGCAGGTGCTTGACCCGGTGCAGCAGGGCGCCCCACCAGGAGCCGAAGATCACCGCATCGAGCGCCTCGCGGTTGCGCACGAAGAGCTCGAGCAGGGCGCGCAGATCGGGCGTGCTCCAGTGGCCGGCCACAAAGCTCTCGGCAAAGCCGATATCGCCCGAGCGCAGGGCTGCGGCGCAAACCGCCCAGTCGCGGATGCGCAGGGCCGCGCGTGGGCCTTCGCTGCCGCCGAAATGGGCACTGCTGCCGTCGGGCAGCTGCACATCGAGGCTGCCGTGGCGCAGATGCCCGAGCAGGCGGAACACGGTGCGCGCGGCGGCCGGGGCGTCGCTGGGCAGGGTGGTTCTTTGCGTGAGCGTCGTGCTTGTGTTCATTGCAGGCTTGCAACCCTCAGCGGGTCACCAGAGTTTCAGGGGCGGCAGGTTTGCCGAAGAAAGGCACCCGCTTGAGTGCCAGGCGCAGGGCCTGCCAGTGGATGCGCCAGATCAGCATCAGGCTCATCGCCGGCATGGCGAAAAAGGCCGCGCGGGCGCTGGCCTCGGTCAGGGGCTGGAGCTGGCCGCTGACGCTGGTTTGCAGCAGCGGGCCGGCTTCATCCTCGTGGTCGATGCGGGCCACGGTGCGTGCGCCGCCGCGGCTGCTGTGCATGAAGCGAAAGCGGTAGCCGCCCGCCACGCGGCAGAACGGCGAGACATGGAAGACCTTGCGCGCTTGCAGCTCGCGGCCGTAGGCCAGGCCCTCGCCTTGCAGCAGGTAGCAGTGGCGCTCGCCGAAGGTGTTGTTGACCTCGACGACGATGGCCGCCAGGCTGCCATCGCGGCGCTGGCAATACCAAAAGCTCACCGGCTTGAAGGCATAGCCGAGCACGCGCGGGAAGCAGTGCAGCCAGATCTCGCCGTCGGCATCCTCCACCGCTTCACGGGCCAGCAGCGCCTCCAGCCAGGCCAGGGCGTCGGGGCCGCCATCGCCGTGGTCGGCATCGTGGAAGCTCAGCCAGCCGAAGCCGTTGCGGTGCAGGGCGCTGCAAGGCTCCTGGCGCAGCCGTCGCATCGGCAGCATCAGGAAATAGCTGCGGTAGGCAAAGGCATGGTCGCTGGGGCGCAGGCGGCGGTGGCGTACGCCGCCGCGGCCGATCAGCGCCTGCTGCGGCCAGGCCTGGGTGCCAGCGGCCGTTTCGCTCATGCCGCTTGCTCCGCCCAGCGCTGTGTCAGCGCCCGGGCCACGCCCAGGCCGGAGAGCAGGCCGTCCTCGTGGAAGCCATAGCGCGTCCAGGCGCCGCAGAACCAGACCTGCCCCTCGCCCTGCATCTGCGCCACGCGGCTCTGCGCGGCCACGGCGGCGCGGTCGAACACCGGGTGGGCGTAGTCGAATTCACCGAGCACCTGGCTGGCCTTGGGCTCGCGCACCGGGTTGAGCGACACGACGACCGGCTGTTGCCAAGGCAGGGGCTGCAGGCGGTTGAGCAAGTAGTGCAGGCACACCGCGCTTTGCTCGGCGCCGGGGCGGCTGCCGCCGTGCTCGTAATTCCAGGCGGCCCACGCACGCTGGCGCTGCGGCAGCAGCCCGGCATCGGTGTGCAGCACGGCGCGGTTGCGGTGGTAGGCGATAGCGCCCAGCACCTGGCGTTCGAGTGCGCTGGCCTGATCCAGCAGGCGCAGCGATTGGTCGCTGTGGCTGGCCATCACTACCGCGTCAAAGCGCTCGCTGCCCGCCTTGGAGTGCACCAGCACGCTGCCGTCGGCCTGGCGGCTGACGGCTTGCACGGGGCTGTTCAGGCGCGCATCGGCAATGCGCGGCAGCAGCTTGTCAACGTAATGGCGTGCGCCGCCGCGCACGGTGAACCACTGCGGCCGGTTCGTCACCTGCAGCAGGCCATGGTTGTGGCAGAAGCGGATCAAGGTGCTGATGGGGAAGCTCAGCATCTGCGCGGTCGGGCAGGACCAGATGCAGGCGACCATGGGCAGCAGGTACCAGTCGCGGAAGGCGGCGCTGAAGCGCTGCTCGTCGAGGAACTCGCCGATGGGCTGGGCCAGAGCACGCTCCTGGCCGCTGCGGGCCAGCTCGGTGCAGACGCGGTTGAAGCGCGTCAGATCGCTGAGCATGCGCCAGAAGTCGGGCCGCAGCAGATTGCGGCGCTGGGCGAACACGGTGTTGAGATTGCTGCCGCTCCACTCCAGCTGGCTGCCCGGCGCCTGCACCGAGAAAGACATATCGCTGGGCGCCACCTCCACGCCCAACTGCTCGAAGAGCTGGATCAGCAGCGGGTAGGTGCGTTCGTTGAAGACCAGAAAGCCGGTGTCCACACCGTGGCTCGTGCCCTGCAGCTCGACATCGACGGTGTGGGTGTGGCCGCCGAAATAGTCATTGGCCTCGAACAGGGTGACGCGGGCTTGCGAACTCAGCGCCCAGGCGGCCGACAGGCCGGCGACGCCGGAGCCGACCACGGCCACGCGGCGCGCGTTCGGGGGCAGGGCGTCGGGGAACTGTGGCGCGCCGAGTTGGCGCAACCACGGCAGCAAGTCAGTGGCGTGACTGTCGGCGGCGCCCGTAGCTTGGCGCAAAAGAGAAGGGCTTCCAGCGTGGCTGGAAGCCCTGGGAATAAAAGAAGTCGCAAGACGCCTCGGAGCCAACGAGGGAGGGAGGGAGGAGGAGGAAAACGGCTCCGAGATTTCAGCCCCTACACAGGGGAGATCTTGCGACTGGAATCGGTTGCATCCTACCGAAGTATTCGTTTGCGCGAAAGCCGCAGCGCTGGTTTGCAAAGCTTTACACAAGCCTGCGTCATCCTGGGGCAGGCGACTCAGGAGACCTGTAGTTTGGGTAAAAAAACCGATAGCGCTGTCGCCCAAAAGAGGGACATGCGATGGCTTGAAGGCGACAGAGTGGGGCATGGCGGTGCGGCAAAGAAACAAACGGTCAGACGGACGTCAGGGTTTGGCGAGCAGGCGCTCGAGTTCCTGGGTGAAGGTCTGACCCAGCGGGTCGGTCATGGAGCCGAAGCTCTTGATCTCGCTGCCGTCGCGCGAGACCAGGTATTTGTGGAAGTTCCACTTCGGTGTCTGGCCGGTGCGCTTGCCCAGATCGGCGTACAGCGGGTTCAGCCCGCTCTGGCCGGCCTTGACCACCGATTTGGCAAACATGGGGAACTTCACATTGAAGGTGTTCTCGCAGAACTCGGCGATTTCCTTGTTGCTGCCCGGCTCCTGGCCGCCGAAGTCATTCGAGGGGAAGCCCAGCACCACCAGGCCGCGCGGGGCGTAGCGGCTGGACAGGGTTTCCAGTGATTTGTACTGCGAGGTGAAGCCGCAAAAGCTGGCCGTGTTGACCACCAGCACCACCTTGCCGGCGTACTGACACAGGGCCTGCGGCTTCTCGTCCTGCAGGCGTGGGAATTCGCGTTGCAGCAGCTCGGGACAGCTGGCGCTGGCTGAAGCGGCCGGCGCCGCCGCTGGCGCTGCGCGGACGGGGGACACCCAGGCCGCCAGCGCCAGGGCGGTGGCCAGTGCGCCGCAGCTCAGCGCAGCAGCGCGGTAAGCCGGAGCAGGGCGGGCGATGGCGCGGTGCGAGCGGGAGATGTTGTCCATAGTTTGTCCTAGTCAAAACTTCGTTCTTTATCTATATTAGGGCATCTCAAGAAATTTGTCCTATGTTTGTCCAATACAAAAATCTACGCATGCGGATGAACCAGGAGCGCTTGCATGGCTGAGGTCCTGGGCCTTCCGGACCGCCCGCCCTCGGCGGCGACCGAGGCGGCGAGCGCTGGTGACGCCGCCGCTGGCTTGCCGGGCATTGCCGCGGTGGAACGTGACACCGGCATTGCCAAGGACACTTTGCGCATCTGGGAGCGGCGCTACGGTTTCCCGGCGCCTTTGCGCGATGCGCTGGGCGAACGCGTGTACCCGCCGGAGCAGGTGCAGCGCTTGCGCTTGCTCAAGCGCTTGCTGGACGCGGGCCATCGCCCCGGCCGGGTGGTGGGGGCCAGCGACGAAGCCTTGCAAGAGCTGCTGCAGCTGAGCAAGGACACCCGTTCGGATGGTGGCGCTGCCGCCGCCCTGGGCGTCGATCTGGACGAGTTCTTGCAGATGTTGCGTCGCCATGAGGTGCTGGACCTGCGCCGCCAGCTGGCTCAGACCCTGCTGCGCCTGGGCTTGGGCGCGTTTGTGCGCGAGGTCGCGGCGCCGTTGACTGTGCGTGTGGGCGAGGCCTGGATGCGTGGCGAGCTGGAGGTGTTCGAAGAGCACTGCTACAGCGAGGCCCTGCAGCAGGTGTTGCGCCAGGCGATTCAAGCCATCCCGCCCTTTGCCCTGGGCGAGCGGCCGCGGGTCTTGCTCAGCACCCTGCCGGGCGAGCCCCATGGCCTGGGCTTGCTGATGGTCGAGGCGCTGCTGGCGCTGGAAGGCTGCCAATGCCTGTCGCTGGGGGTGCAGACGCCGGCGGCCGAGCTGGTCAAGGCTGCGGCGGCGCATCAGTCCGATGTGCTGGCCCTGAGCTTCAGCGGCCTGCTCAACACCAGCCAGGTGCAGCGCCAGCTGCGCGATCTGCGCGCGGAGTTGCCCGTGGGCGTGGCGCTGTGGGCCGGCGGCCGTGCGGCGGCCCTGCAGCGGCGTTCCAGCCTGCCGGGCCTGCTGCACCTGACCGAGCTGGATCAGGTGGCGTCTGTCGTTTCCGAGTGGCGCGGCGGACAGACAGCGTCCTGATTTCCTGCGACAAGACCGTGAAGACCGGGGGTCTGTGCGGGGCATCCCTGCCGAGTGGATCATGGCTTGTCATACTCAGGCTTCACATCGAACGACACCCCGAGACCCTGTGCTGGCTGGCGACTGGATGGGCCCGCCCGCGCACCCACAAAGAAACCGACGAGGATTGACGATGCTGTACCCCGAACTTTTCAAGCAGCTGGAGGCGGTGCGCTGGAATATGGACAAGGACATCCCCTGGGATGCCTTCGACGCCACCCTGCTCAGCGAGGACCAGGCCCGCACCATCAAGATGAATGCCATCACCGAGTGGGCGGCGCTGCCGGCCACCGAGATGTTCCTGCGTGACAACAAGGACGACAGCGATTTCTCGGCCTTCATGAGCGTCTGGTTCTTCGAGGAACAGAAACACTCGCTGGTGCTGATGGAGTACCTGCGCCGTTTCCGCCCGGACATGGTGCCCACCGAAGATGAGCTGCACGAGGTGCGCTTCGAGTTCGACCCGGCGCCGCCGCTGGAAACCCTGATGCTGCATTTCTGCGGCGAAATCCGGCTCAACCACTGGTACCGCCGCGCGGCCGAGTGGCACACCGAGCCGGTGATCCGCGCCATCTACGAAACCCTGGCGCGCGACGAAGCCCGCCACGGCGGTGCCTACCTGCGCTACATGAAGCGGGCCATGCTCAAGTTTGGCGACGAGGCGCGTGCTGCTTTTGCGAAAGTGGGCGTGCTGATGGCCAGCGCGCGCCGCACGGCCCAGGCCTTGCACCCGACCAACCTCCATGTGAACGTGCAGCTATTCCCGCGCGACACCATCCAGAGCCGCCTGCCCGACCCCGAGTGGCTGGAGCACTGGCTGGACAAGCAGATCCAGTTTGACTCGGTCTGGGAGAACAAGGTCGTGGATCGCATCCTGCACAACATGAGCCTGCTGATGGAGCGCAGCTTCGCCAGCGTGCAGGAGCTGAACCGCTATCGCAAGGAGATGGCGGCGGCGGTGTTGAGCGGCGGGCTCAAGGACGAGGGCGCGCTGGGCGCCTCCGCGGCCGCCTGAGCCATCGCTTCGCCCATGAAAAAGCCCGCCAATCGGCGGGCTTTGTGCTTGGCGGGCGAAGCCCTCGTGTGAGCTTCGGAGCGCTTCAGTGAGAGTTGCGGCGATGCAGGATCAGCAGGCCGAAGCAAATCGCCGCCACCACCAGACCGCCGACAAAATGAGGCGAGGCGGTCTGCGCCAGCGCCGCGGCGGCGTCCTGGCCCGCCCAGTTCAGCACATCGGCAACGCCTCGAATTTCGATCTTGGCGGCCTCTTCCTCTCCGATCAGGTGCATGGCATCGAAGAAGGCCGAGCCTGCGCCCTGGACCTGCTCGCCCAGCAGCGTCCAGACGATAGGGTTGTGATAAACCTTTTGCAGGGTCACGCCTGTGGCCACCACGGCCGTGACGACCGCCGGCACCCCCCAGCGCTTGAGCCAGGCGGCGGCGACCATGAAGCTCATGAAGATCGGCGCCATCCAGAGCGTGAACAGCACGGTGCCCAGCACCATGCGGGCCAGCACGGCCAGCGCCGGCAGCACCAGCTGGTACCAGGACACCTGGGTCCAGACGACAAAGCCGCCGAGCTTGAGCGTGATTGCCAAGGCCATCACCACGCCGACACACAAGCCCACGCCCAGAGCCAGCACCAGCACAAAGATGGTGTGCATGAACAGGGTGGCGATCAGGCTTTCGCTGTGGCTGGCCGGCAGGGACAGCCAGAACTCGATCGAGCGGTCTTGATGGTCGCGCCGGGCCAGGCCGGGCAGTGAGAAGCCTGTCATCAGCAGCGTGATGCCCCAGACCGCCAGCATGGTCGTCGCCATGATGGCGCCGACGCCTTCCGTCGGTGGCAGATCGCGGGCCTCGCCGATCTGTACGCCACCGAAGGGCAGGGCCAGCAAGGCGATCACGGGCAGGGCCAGCATGGCGATCAGCCAGCCCTTGTGATGCTGCATCCATTCGCGTTGCAGCAGGGTCTTGAAGCGGGTTTGGAAGTGTTGGGTGGACATGGTGTGGGTTCTCCTGGGCTTGGCGGGCATGCAGCGTTCAGTCTTGACGGCCGCGCAGCTCGGGCTTGCGCGTCAGGGCCATGAACAGATCGACCAGGCTGGGTCGGAAGCGTTGGCCCAGGGCCTGCAGATGCTCGGGCGGCTCGCCATCAAACAGCGCGGCCGGGCGGCCTTGCTGGCGGTAGCGCAGCAGCGGGTGGGCCGAGGCCACCGCGTCCGCGGCCGAGGCGTCGTGGGACAGGGCGACAAAGCGCGAGTCCATGGCCTCCAGGCTGATGTTGAGCACCAGCTTGCCCTCGTCCAGCATCATCACGTCGCTGAGCAGGGTCTCGATCTCCTCGACCTGGTGGGTCGAGATGATCACGCTGCGTTCGCCGTCGCACCATTCGTCGATCAGCATCTCGTAAAAGCTCTTGCGCGACATCACGTCCAGGCCGAGCGTCGGTTCGTCCAGGATCATCAGCTTCGTGTCGATGGCGGCAATCAAGGCCAGGTGCAGCTGGGTCACCATGCCTTTCGAGAGGCTCTTGACCTTGTCCTGCGTGCCCACGCTGGTGCGCTTGAGCAGGGCGCGGGCTCGCTCGGCAGAGAACTTGGGCTGCAGGCCACCCATCAGCGTGATCAGCTCGTGCACGCGCGCCCAGCGCGGCAGCACCGCCACATCGGGGATGTAGGACAGCGATTCCAGCAGCTCACCACGCTGATTGCGCGGGTCCAGGCCTAGCACCTTCAGCTCACCCGTGCCGCCGATCAGGCCCACCATGGCCTTCATCAGCGAGGTCTTGCCGGCGCCGTTGTGGCCCAGCAGGCCCACCACCCGGCCCTTGGGGATGTTGAAGCTGATGTTGTCGACCGCGGTCTTGCGGCCGTAGCGGAGGCTGAAGTCGCGGGCTTCGATCAAGTGGCTCATGGTGGCGGAGGGTGCAAGTGTGGATGGTGCGGGGTGGGCGATTGTGGCGGCAGCGGTGCTCATGTGGCCTCCCAGTTCAGGTCTTGGGCGGTGAGGCCCAGGCGGCGCAGCTTGTCGCGCAGCTGCGGCCACTCGGTGTGCAGGAATTGCTCGCGCTTGGCTTTCAGCAAGCGCTCGCGGGCGCCGCTGCGCACATACATGCCCACGCCACGGCGGCTCTCGATCAGCTCGTTGTCCACCAGGGCCTGCAAGGCCCGGGTCACCGTCAGCGGGTTGATCAGGTACTGGCTCGCCAGATGGCGCACCGAAGGCAGGGCCTCGCCCTCAGGCGGCGAGCCATCCAGCAACTGCACGGCCAGGCGATCGGCCAGCTGCTGATAGATGGGGGCAGAGTCGTTCCAGGTTTGCATAACGGTCGAGGCCGAAGCCGGTGTGTTACTGATGTAGCACACCATAACAAGGCAAGCCGGGCCGCCCAAGGCGGGCGCGACAGACTGCAGAAAAGGGGGGATGAAGCGGAGGGCCGGCCGGTGCCCGCCCGCAAGCCCCGACTCTTGACCCGCCCTGATCTGTGTCGGTTTGCGCTGAACTTGGAACTGTTTGCGCTTAACTTGGAACTCGATGTCGAAAGAGCTTTCAGCCCCGAGTACTTCAGGCCCTGCTGACCAGACGGTGCTCTCTATCGCCTCGTCAGCTCATTTTTTTGGGCTTGGTAATCACGGACTTGCTTTGCGCCAAGGACGTGTCCTTCCGTCCACAAGGCTGCCCGAAAGATTGCTCGATTCGCGAAGCTGCGAGCTTTAACTGGCTCGTGCCACGAGCCAGGGCTCTGTGAAGATCGACTCCATCAGAATCGATCAATGACTGGCAGATTGCGGGTCAGTCTGGCGAAAGCTGAAACCTGCTCTGATGCCGTCACATTAACTGTTCGAGTGCGTCCACGAATGCCGTCGCAGCCTTGGAATGGCGAGTTGAGCGGTTGATGACGGCTGCAAATCTCTCGACTACCCCCAGCGTCATTGCGGATGGTGCGGCACTCTCGAGTTTTTGCAAAGTTTCAAGGAAAATTTGCAAATTTCCTCCGTCGCGCTTCATGAATCCGTTTTCAAGGCGCGAGAGCTGACCAACGTTCACGGAGCTGATTGCTGCTATGTCCGTGAGCGTCTTACCCAGGGCTTTTCGGCGTTTTCGAAGCTCTGCGCCAAGCGCCTTCGAATCCGCGAGGGGGTTGTGTTTTTGCATGATTTTGCATAGAATTATGCTAATAAATTTGCAAAAAGGCAAGCATGGCTGTCTACGTTGATGATGAGCTGATTCCCTGGCGCGGGAAGCTCTGGTGCCATCTCGTCGCGGACACGTTGCCGGAGCTCCATGCCTTCGCCCGGCGTCTGGGCTTGCGGGAGGCGTGGTTCCAGTCGAAGTCCGTGTATCCCCACTATGACGTGACTGTCAGCATGCGTGATCGTGCCCTGACCATGGGTGCGAGCATGGGTGACCGACAGACCATCATCAGTTGTGCAAAGTTGCTCAAGCGCGAGCTGAAATCTGAAGAGCTGGCTGTGCCACAGTCCTGACCAAATCAAGTAGGGAGGGACAACAACATGAAGAAGTCGGCAATCTCAAGCAACGGCGCGCCGCTGGTAACGCTGGAGGAATATCAGCAGCGAGCTGACGAGGCGAACCAGTTCAAGGGCAAGGATGAAGCGCTTTACCAACTCAGATTTGGTCTCATTGGTGAGGTGGGCGGACTTCTGGCTGCCGTCAAGAAGTCGTACCGCGACTACGGGATCGCGAAGCAGCAAGTCGTTCAGGAAGAGTTGGGTGACTGCCTTTGGTACCTGACAGAAGTCGCTGTTGGGTACGGCCACAGCCTTCCCGAGATCGGCGCAGCTGGCCTCTGTGAGTTGAAGCGCCGGTTTGAGGTTTCCAGTCCCCCACCGGCGGGCCAGTTCACGTTCCTACCCTTCGATGGCATCCACGCGATGTGCAGCGAGCAACTTCAGGCGATGGATCGCGTCCAGGTGCTCTCCGATCTGGGTCACCATGTTGGGCAGTTGATGGGCGTTCCCAGTTCGCCGGATCTTGTGAGTCCTACGCCGCCGGCCTTGCTGGCCGAGTTGTTGGCAGACCTTGTGACCGTCGCATGGCTGTTCGATCTCAAGTTCGTCGATGTGGTCTCCGAGAACTTGAAGAAGTTCGAATCGCGCTGGCCTCGCCAGGGCGCCAAATACCTTCCGCACTTCGACGAAACATCACCTGCTCACGAGCGATTTGAGCGCCAGTTCGAAGTGGCCTTCATCGAGCGCCTCTACAACAAGGGGCAAGCCAACGAGCGCCCCTACGTCATCCAGCAGATTCGGAACGTAAATGTTGGCGATCGGCTGACCGACAACCGATCAGTGCCCGATGGCTACAGGTTCCATGACGTCTTCCACCTGGCCTATGTGGCGCATCTGGGGTGGTCGCCAGTGATTCGAGCCTTGCTGAAAATCAAACGCAAGTCTGACCCGGAGAAGGACGAGAACGAAGATGGGGCACGGGCTGCGATCATTGAAGAAGGCATAGCGACGTGGATCTTCAACCATGCGGACCGCAATGCCTTTTACGTGAACACTGACGTTGGCAAGCTCGAATATGGTCTGCTGAAGCAAGTGAAGGACATGGTCGAAGGCTACGAGGTTGCTGACTGTCCGCTATGGCAATGGGAGCTTGCCATCCTAGATGGCTTCAAAGTCTTCCGCGACCTTAGTGCGGCTGGCAGCGGAATTGTCACTGTCGACATGGACGCACACAAGATCGCCTTCAGTCCTCTCGTTCTGCCACCTGAGCCCGCGCCGCCTCCAAAGCCGCGCCGGTCGCGAGAAGTTGGCTCTGTACTTCCGCCCCTACCTGAGTCAAGACCATGAACCCACGCGCATTCGTCGCCGCACTGGCAGGCGTTCAACTGCAAGGTGTGTTTAATCCCTATCGCGATCACTGCGAAGTCCACGATCTGGCGAACGCACCCGCCGTGCGACGCAAGAACCTGCGTGACTATCTGGCCGCAGTTCAAAGCCTCGGCACGGACACGATCTGGATGGGTCGAGACCTTGGCTATCGTGGTGGGCGTCGCACGGGATTGGCGCTGACCGACGAGGCGCGCCTGCCCCTGATCGCCGAGCACTACCCAGGTTCTTCGCCGAGCAAGGCGACGAAGGGGCCTTCGATCGCCGAACGCACCGCGACCGAGATCTGGGCTGTACTGGCGCGCCTGGAGCGGCCGCCACTGCTATGGAACGTGTTTCCGTTCCACCCGCATGATCCGGACGACCCCATGACCAACAGAAAGTTCGCCGCGCGTGAGCTTTCTGAGGTTACGGAGCTGAATCACACGCTGATCGATTGGTTGGGGATTCGACGTATTGTTTGCATCGGTCAGGACGCCGTCTCATATGCATCAACCTTCGGCGTCGAAGTCGAATGCGTACGTCATCCCAGCTACGGAGGCGTCACGGACTTTCGTCGGGGTATGCAGCGGATCTACGGAGCAGAGATGCGGCCGGCAGCGGCCTCACCACAGGCCGCGCTGTTCTAATCTGTCGTAGCGTCGTTACGCGGCCAATACGCTGTTTGACACTGCGACGTCGCCCCACTTGCCCACATCGAGTTCCGCGTGGGTAGACAGGCAGCTTAGCGTGCCAACTTCAAGTTCACTCTCCTTCGCAACGAAGGACAACAGTTGCGCCAGACCGAGTAGGTTGCCAAGAGCGCGAGCGCAGTAGTGATGCGAGCGATAAATCGCCGTCAAGTCAACGGCGTACGCCGATCCCTTTTGTACGCGCTTGAAGCTCAGATGCGAGAGGCATGGAAGGCCTAGCCATTGCTTCATGTCGAGAGCAGGGTTGTATGTCGGGATGTCCCCGCCAACGTCTGGCTCGAATTCGAAACTGCATTGGTACTCGGACTCGGACTCCTGTTGCGCCTGCAGGTCTGTTTCAGGATCGGCGACGCTCAGCTCGTAGGTCGCGATGAAGGAACTGGCTCTGCCGGTCTTTTTGTTCATCGGCTGGTTGGCCAGCTTTTGGATCAGGTGTTCGAGCGGATTGATCGTCGTTCCGGGCTTCTTGCCGGGTCGCTCGATCATGCGGTGCGCATAGGTGCCCCAGGTCTTGACCGCCTGGCCCCGTTTCAGCATCACTTTGTACTTGTCGTAATAACCAGGTCGGCCGAACTGCTTGTATAGCGCCAGCGGGAATATTGTCCCGGCGACCGTGTTCAACGTGAGATTGCAGTGCGCCAACGCCGTGTCAACCTTTGCCATAACCGCGCGGTCCTCTGCGGTGATGGTGAGCGGATCAGTGATCTCGAGCAGCAGGTTCTTGCCATGCCGGTCTTTCTGTGAATTCAGATGGCGGGCTACTGCCAGCCAAGTCGGCACGACGCGTACTTCGGTATCAAAGAGCTTGGCCATGGTCAGATCAGAAAGCCTTCCACAAGGAGAATGTCGAGAAGAGCTATGGAGAGCCAGGCATGGCCGGCGTTCCCCCATGATTCGCCCCAAGAATTCCGAATCAGCACGTACTTCTCGCCCGAGTCTTCGTCCACGCCCAAGCCGACACCGATCAGTGCGTGGAACTGATCCGGCAGTACAAGTGGATCGAACGCGATAACCCCGTCAACCGGTCCCATGAGCGACTGGGAAACCTGGACTACGAGACCGACTGGCTTCCCCGCCGCTATCAATTCCACGACATCAGGAACTTTCAGGTCCAGGTAATGCGCAGTCGGAGAACAGATCAGCTCCATAGCGGCGCCAGGCTCAGCTAGGGGCGTGTCGTGACCGTCAGGCTGATACGGATAGACCGACTCCAGCGGCTGACCAGGGCTGCGGATCGCGCCAAGGACATCGTCCAAACCGAAGCCGCGGCCTGGGCACCAGTTTCCGGCGAGCTTCGCTGCATGGTGGCAAAGGTACTCGACGCTTAGATGCCCTATGCCATTCGCCTCGGCGTTGAGGTCGGCTCCCGCAAATGCCAGGCACGTCGGCCGGCGGCCTTGGTCCCGTGCAACGCCCAGCCGGGCCGAGAGATCGATTTGAGTGGAGATCATCAGGCAGGCCGCATCCTAGCCAATCGTCGATCGATCTCAGGCTGCGGCAGGCCATCGTCGAGCCGTTCGAATTCCGCGAACATATTGAGATGTCCGGTGGGGGCTTGCTCCCGTTTCCAGGGCGCAATCTCGCTGAGTGCGATGGCCTTCTTTCTTGCCCCGAGCGTAGGCGCGGCGTCGGCGTCCCCGGCAGTAGACGAGGAGTCGGCGGGAGATTGATCCGCCACGACGGCCTCTTGCGGCCTGGTCAGCTCGTAACGGAGCCTCGCGCCATCACCGCCAACGACGACGTCGGCGCCCTTCGGCGCGGGTGCGTGGCGTGCATCGCGCACAAACGGCTTGAGCATGAAGCCCTCACTCACCGCTTCGTTCACTGACCAGAGGTGGCCTGAGCTAACGTGGTTAGGCAGGTCGAAGACCAGTTGGTCACCGAGTCCAGGCTCCAACACGCGATCCCGATCGGCCTCGGTCAGCATCCATACATCTTTGCGCGAGTCATCGGGCGCGGCGCCGCCGAGCAATGCGCGCTTGATGACGATAGGGGGGACCTCACCGAGCTCGCTCGCTTCGGCGGGAGTCAGATGACCCAGGCGAGCGAGCGACCAGGCCATGGCTGTGTAGCTCATGCCCAGCCGCAACGACATTTGGTACACGACGGCTGGATTACGCAAGCTGGCGCGTCCCCAGCGGTGATTGCGCATCGTCTGTGCGACCAACCACGCCGGGGCCAGTAGGGCGTATGCGAACTGATTGGCCGTACGCTCGACCAGGGCTGCGCTCTTTGGGACATCGACCGTGGTGTCTGAAGTGCTCTCGTGGCCCAGAGAGAAGTGGCCGAGCTCGTGTGCGCAAGTCATGTGGACCAGGCCACGGGGACGATCCCAGTTGACGATGATGCCCGGGTTGCCGGATTCGACTAAGAAGCCGCCAAGCAGCAGGTCGAATTTTCGAAACATGACGACGACGTCAGAAGCCGAGGCAATCTGCTCAGGGTCGATCCGGGTGTAGCCCGCCTCGATCCGCTTCTTTGCTTCGAACTCCTCCAGAACCTCGGCTGCTCGGCGCGCGGCAGCCAGCAGGGCGTCGTCGTCCGCATTCATGGTTTGCGCCTCTTTGATTTCGGGGAGTTCTTCAAGAATGCCGCGAAGCGGGCAAGCTCTTCCATATCACCGTCAGACAGCCCCTTCGTTGCCCGAGCAAGAAAGGCCACGCGTACATCTTCCGCCGGAGATTCGCCGGTCAACAGGTAATCCACTGTGCGACCGTACAGCTCACTTAACTTGTTCAACTCAAAAGCCTCGACCTTGCGCGAGCCCGCTTCGATGTTGCCCACAGCTGGCCGGGAAATGGACAGAGCGAACGCGACCTCTTCTTGCGAGAGGCCAACGTATTCCCGAGCTTCTCTGAGGCGCCGGCCCAGTTGCATCCGATCGGGATCCTCGGTGTTGTCGACAGCCGTGCTCATGACTTTGACTTCTTGGCTACGTGGTTGAGCACCGCGTCAGTCAGCTTGGTGACGAACTCCGCCTTCGTCTTATAGCCACCAGCCTGAATGACTGAATTCGGCAGCTTCAGTCCGGTGATCTTGTCCAATGCCACCAGTACGTCGACCGCGACCATGGACTCGACGGGCCCCACTAAGTCATCCACCGTGGCCGCCCCACCGTCATCCTCAGGAATCGCTCGTTCGTCCCAGAACTCTTCTAAGGCGGCTTGGACTTTGCCATAAAGCTCATTCATCGCGGCCTCCAAAAATCAAACATTAAATGTACGAAAATCGTACGTCAATGCGTTGGCAAATGCAAGTGCATCGCGGGGGCTCTATTGGTGGGGCGGCATAAACACTTGACTAGCTTGCCGTCGAGGTACGCTTGCTCGTGCCGGTTCGGCCAGTCGAGGCGATTCAGATTCAGCGTCCGAGAGATCTGCGCATGCGCTGCATGCCGCGGCCGGGCGTCTTTGTTTCGTGCAGATGTGCCCACAGTCGTTGCCGAACGTAGCGCGCCGGGGCAGGGCACCGCTACCGCGAGAATCCTCTCGACCGGTCGGCGCGCTCGCGGGAAGTTCTCTCCACGCCGTGCTGAATGGCTGCCTCAGCCGCCAACGACGGTGTATGTGCGATGCTTAGCTGAAGGCTGGGCTCGTTTCGCTCGAACTCTTCGATAGTCATCACCGAACATCCGTCCGAACTGACCCCAACGACCACCGTGCCGTTGGATTCCGAATCCACACCTCTTAGCTCGCGGAGTCGGGCCAAGTACTCGATCATTTCTGCATGTTTCCGGCGAGGCAGGACCTGCACTGTCGCCCGATCCAGCCAGTGGGCCTTGGTCGTCGAGTTCAAGGCGTCGGTGTATCGGACATGGGCCAGCCGCAATTGGCCGTTGTCCATGTCCCCGAATACCAGCTGATGAGCATCGCTCTGCGGAAGGGCACGCAGGGTCGCCAGCGATGCATCCAGCCTTGCTCTGCGCGCCAGGTGGGCTTGCTTGGCATTCGACGGCAGCGCCCGCTCGTACTTCTCGAGTTCATCGATCATCGCTTGGCGGTGAGCCTTGAACTCGACGAGCAAGTAGGCCTCATGAATGCGTAAGGTCGCATCACCGACACCTTGCTCGGCCACCCCTGATAGTGGCGCAATGGCGGCAGCTTCGGGTAGGCATTGCAAGACGAAGGCGTATTCCACCGTCTTCTCCCACCACCGGGGTTGTTGTTGCATGTCCTTTTTCATGAGCTGATTCTGGGGTCTATGAGTCGGGCATTGGCCATCGATGGGCAATGCAATGCTAACCCCTAACTTCATAGCTAACCGGCGTGTTCTGCTTCGGGTGGTGGACGGATGGCAGGATTTCCCAGTCGAATGAGACGAAATGGTAAGAATTACAGCTCCAATGAGAAAAGCGCCCTGAGTTCCGTGAAATGGGCGCTTGCAAGCCATTGATGGCAGGGGCCTGGTAGTTCCATGTGGGGGGGCTAGCTAGTTAGGCGCAGTCGACGCAGGCGGCCGTTGCTGCTTCAAATTAGCAGTGACAGTCCCGCTGAAGCTGTTTGATGGCGAAGTGCAAAATTGCGTTGCCATTTCTGAAGGCAGAGCACTTGTGCCCCGGATCGGATGTTCCTATGCCTTGAAATGCACTTGGTCGACGAATCAACCTGTAAACATTTCGGAGGAGGCTACTCAACGTTCAATTGCTCAACGTATGGGTGCCAACAGTCCACAGAGCGGCAACAAACGCGCCACGTTGAGGGCGTCCGATAGCGCGCGATGATGGGTTCCTTCGAGCGGCATCCCGGCAATCTTGAGCGCTGTCATCATTCCCACCTGTTTGATTCGCCGCGCCTTCGCAAATGCCGCCTTCAGATTCGTGTGGGGCAACTGGGCAAGTGGGTTGGCAACTGCATGTCGAGCGCATTCACGAGCAACCTGTAGTCGGTCGTAAGCGCCCCAGCTTGCCCAGCATGCGCCCTCATAACGTCTCGCGAAATCGGCTAAGTGAGTTGCAATGGCCGCCCAAGGCTGCGCGGCATCGACGTCTCCTTGATCAATCTTTGTGAGCGCCATGCAAAAGCCAGTCAGCTGTGGGCGCATCTTTGGCCGTACAAAGCACTGGAGGGTGTCTAGAACGTGGCCATCAGCGGAGACCCAGACAGCGCCAACTTCGATGATTTCCATTTCCTCGGGAGCAATGCTCCCGTCGTCAGCGCAAGTCGCTTCGAGGTCAAGGATCAGGATGGGATGGGTTCCAGGCATAGCGATGTGCAAGTGGTGGATGTCGCCCTTGGAGTCGCTCTAGCCCGGCGCCTGTCCGGCCCTCGTTAAGTGACCGTGTAACTCTGCCCGCAGCCGTGGCAGTAGAACGAGGCCATCCAGCGTTCTTTGTCGGCGGAGTAGAGCCGAGCAGCTGCTCGCCACGCTCGCCAGAGCGCCCAACCGACCAACAGCGCTCCACCGGCGATAGGCAGCTGCTTCCAGGCGACGTGCTTCGACACGATGAACGTGTCGTAGAAGACGAAGCCGGCAAAAGCATACGCCAACACAAAGGCGACTGGGGACGGTGGCTTAGGTGGCGCACAGTGTTGAGCCAAGTTTGATTGGACCGAACCGTACGATGCTCCCCCAAGTCCGGGTACTGCATCGTGGCGTACGTGCAGGTGGGCCGTTCCTGAACTGTATGCCGCAGGATAGGCCTGGGTGTGGGGACTTCCGCAATACGGACACTGCATCTTTTCTCCAGCTCAACGTCTCATGTGACAGGTGTGTGCCGAACACTGCCCGTCGAGTAGTCCATCCTCGCCTTCTGGCGAGGACGAGAGGCGCGTGTGTCGGTCATGGGCGGTAGTTCGATAGTTGTGACCCCGCGCCATACTCAAAATAACCTCTATGAGTGACATATGGTGCCACGTTAGTTGGCCGTTGTCACTCATAGAGCGTGGCCCAATAGTGACCATATTCCTAGCATCCTGCCTGATCAATTCAGTTGGGACCACATGCAGGAGGACGATCCGCGCAGGCTTTTCGGGCGACGACTGGCACAGCTTCGTAAGGCGAAGGGCTGGTCGCAAGAGCGGCTTTCGCTTGAGAGTGGCATCGCCCGTTCATACCTAGGCGGTATTGAACGAGGGCAGCGGAACGTGGCATTGCTGAACATCTGCAAATTGGCCGAGACGCTAGAAATCCCTGCCGGCGAACTATTCGTCTTTCAAAATTCCAGCCCTGGTGCTGCCGCTGGATCTTGAGGTCGCGAACACCATTACTCACATGGGTGTTTTGGGGTGGGATAACCTCACGCTGAAACACTCACACATCAACTGCGCGTGCTGGTTGCAACGACCAGGGTCCATATTGATGGATGTGGATCACCCAGAGTCCAGTAGGCATCTTTTGTGAAAGTGCCAGAAAGACGCAATTGCGCTAATCGCAGCAGCGAGCCGTTTCCTGATTCGATACTCGCGCCGACAACGAAGTGGCGCACAGCAAAGTCTTGGCCTATCGTGATCGCCAACTAGGATTGGACTGCCGCCAACGCAGCCTTTACCTTTTGGATGCGCAATGAAGCCTACGATCGCTTTGGACGTCGACGGAGTCCTGCTTGACTACCACGCTGCTTACGCAGGGGCTTGGGAGCGGGCGTTTGGCATTCGGCCGCGCCTAAAGAACGCGAACGCCTACTGGCCCTTGGATCGGTGGGACGTGGAGCGGCTGGTCGATAAACGCAAGGAGCAACTCCGGCGGGCATTTGACGATGTGCACTGGGCCACCATGCCGGCGCTGCCGGGCGCGTTGGAGGCCTGTCAAACGTTGGTTGACGCCGGTTTTGACCTAGTCTGCGTGACAGCGATCCGCGATGAATTCGCGGAGGCTCGGCGCCGCAACATCTTCGAGCTGGGTTTTCCAGTCCGACAAGTGATCGCCACCGGCAATGCTTCGTCAAGCACCAGTCCTAAGGCAGCTGTCATTGCTCAGCTGTCGCCCGCTGCCTTCGTCGATGACTACCTGCCGTATCACCGCGGGATGCCGGCACACGTGCACAAGGCACTGATTCTGCGGGAACCAGACGGCTCACCGAATGTGGGCGACGAGCTGAGCTTGGTGGACTCCATGCATTCAAATCTCGCGGCTTTCGCCCATGAGTGGCTGCGAGGACTTGGCTCGCATTGAATTAGCCAAACCGCAGTATGAAAATCGATCAATCGAGTTTCGTACAAGACGAAGGAGGACTGAGTTTGGAAAATATTTATACGGCGTTTAAGCTATTGATTGCACTTGAGTTTTTCAAATTCAGTATTTGACTTCTGCATCTCGACCCTAAAAACATTCTGGACGATGCGCGGGTAATTGCCCAAAATTCACTGGGTCCAAAGGCATTTGCCAGTGAACTGTGAATTCACAACAGACTTTTACTGTTCCGTCATCACCAGACCTCGTAGCTTGCACGGGCGACTTCGGCGTACGTGTTCGAGCCGCGCGGATCGCGAGTGGACGGAGCCAAGCAGAGATCGCAGAGTTGGCTGGCATTGCGCCGTCCTATCTGTGCGGCATTGAACGGTCGCTTCGACCCGCACCGGCGGAACAGATCGTTGACCGTTTGGCGGCAGCGCTGGCGTTATGTGCCGATGACGCTGTACTGCTTGCACTGGCAGCTGAGCAATCGCGAACAGCTTGGCGCGGTCGCGCGCGATCAAGAAGAGCCGGCCACTCCGCACAGGACCAAGTCTCCGGGTGCTTGACTCAGGCGATCGATGCCATGCGCCAGGGATGGTGCTCACGTGTTGAAGTCATCGCCCCGGGTGAGGGCCTACCCGTTCGCCTCGTGATTTGGGGCGTCGCTGACGAGTCGATGGAGGCAGCCATGTAAAGAAAAACGCCGACCACCCTTTCGAATGACCGGCGTTTCCGCCGGGAGATACCCGACGGTTTGGCGACTTAAGTATCTCCCTGTGGATCGCATTGGTCAAGCTCGCCCCTATGCATCACGTAGGCGCCAATGACCCACAAGGAGATCTATGGACACCCCTGTTCGTCGGCTGATCAAGCCGACTACGCCTCGAACCGTCCACCTCCTGAACCTGAAGGGCGTGCTGCCCGCACCGGTTCAGGCCGAAGCCACCACCGAGAGTGACTTCATACAACTCGCTGCGCTTTGTCCGGCGACGTGGAACCTCATCTCGCAGCCTGAGACCTTGCAGCTGGCAGGTCGGACCTACACCCCCGACTTCCGGGTCGAAACCTTGGATGGCCGCAAGTCGTTCTGGGAGGTCAAGCTTGAGGCAAACATTCCCAAGTACAGGCCGCTGTTCGACCTGGCGGCGAAGTACTTGGCCGACCGCGGCGAACCATTCTTCGTCGTTTCAGAGCAGGCCCTCCGCCGCCGTCGACAGGACAAGACAGTCCGTCTGATGCTCCGATACGCAAAGGGGGCGTTTGACTCCGCAGACGCAGAAAAAGTCACTCAGCACCTCAGGGCCCGTCCAAAGGGGGCGTCACTTGAGTCTCTAACGACTTACCTGGGCGTCACGCGAGAACTGATCTTCCACCTTGTCGCTACACGCGTACTCGCCCTTTCAAGATCGGCGACCGCAGTGCCGAGCAGCCACCTAATTCACTCCGACTATCTGGAGGCCAAAGATGTCGTTTACCTTGCGCGCTGGCTTGGTGTTTCGCCGTGGCGCACAAACGCTTGAGTTGACCCGCGAGCTTCCCGACGGAAGCTGGTGCTACGAAGTTTGCTGCACGCGCAGGCCTGGCACCTTGGCGAAGCACAAGCTGCTCAAGGCCATTTGGACGGGTGACATTGTTTTGCTTGGTCATGACGCTGCAGCCCCACCGCTAGCAAGCAATGCTCAAGCAGTGCCGCTGGTGTCCTATGAAGACCTCAAGGGGGCCCACGCTGAAGATCTCAAGCGCAAGATGGCCTATGTGGTTGCCGTCAGGCAGGCCCATGTCAGCCGCGGTATGCGGCGACCCATCGAACGACTGATACCCCAAGTCGCCGAGCGCATCAAGGATCCCAGTCCTCCATCTGGTAGCACGGTGATGCGATGGCTGCGCATGTATGAGACGTCGATGCAAGCGCCGCAGGCATTGGTGACGGGCAACGCACAGAGAGTACGCCGCAGCAAGTTGCATCCTGAAATGGATCGACTGATTGGAGAAACCATTCGCAAGGCGTACCTTACGCGTGACCGGCATTCTCTTCGGCATGCTTTGACAATGATTCGGGCTCAAGCCAGGTCGCTGGTCGCATCAGGAAAAGTCAATGAAGCTGAGACGCGGATCAGTCTGAGCACGCTGTCGCGCCGCGTCAATGCGCTCGACCGATACCGCGTCATCGAAGCGCGAGAGGGTGCGTCGCGAGCGCGAATGGTCACACGCACCGCCATGGATGGGACGGTTGCGCAGTACCCGTTCGATGTGGTGGAGGTTGACCATACGCCACTGAACTGGGTCGTCATTTGCGATCGGACTGGACTGCCGCTTGGCAGGCCCATGCTCACGGTAATGATCGATGCCTATTCCGGCTACGTCGTCGGCTTCTACGTCAGCTTTTATGGGGCAGGCCTGAGCAGTGTGAGTGGGGTAGTTCGATGCGCTTTGATGCCAAAGGAGGACATGGTGGCAGGCATCAAGCTGGAGCATCAGTGGCTTGCCAACGGAATTCCAGATTCGGTGCGGCTGGACAATGGTTTGGAGTTTCATTCGCCAATGTTCCAGCGAATGGGCTGGGAGCTCGGAACCAACTTCACTTACTGCCGAGTTCGAACACCTTGGCTCAAGCCGCATGTTGAACGCTTCTTTGGTTCGCTCGACACCTTGACGTTGACACGGGGCCGCGTGCACAAGCGGTTAGCCAACGTTGTTCAACTTGATCCTGACGAAGACGCCGCGATCATGTTCTCGGCTTTCGTCCGCGGGCTGGTGATGTACGTTGTTGACTACCACCCGTTCCAAGTGAATGAGCGCAAGTTGGCCCGGCCCTACGACCTGATGCAGGAAGGCTTGACACGCGTGCCGCCCGCGCGGTTTCCCCATGACTTGGAGCGGCTTCGCATGGTGTCGGCAATGTCGAAGCAGCTGACGGTGCATCAGGGCGGGGTCGAACTGCATGGTCTGCCGTATGGTGGTCCAGAGCTCCTCTCCATGCGGCGAGCGCTCGGAACTCGATTCAAGACCTGGGTGAAGTGGGACCCAGACGACATGTCTCAGGTGTGGATTCAAGATCCCAAGAGCCAGAGTTGGGTAGCCAGCTCTTGCCGTTGGGCCGAGTACGCCAATGGCCTGAGCTGGAACCAGCATCTGCAAATCCGCAAGTTTGCCCGGCTCGAATTGAAGAGCTCAGGGGCTTATGAGTACCTTGAGCGCGCCCGGCTTCGCCTGCATGAGCACTGGCAGGAATCTGTGAGCTGGAAGTCGCGCGCTGACCAACGGCTGGCGGCCCGCTATTCAGGCGCGACATCAGCACGCGTTCTCAGCGCAGCACCCAGTGAACGACCAAAGCCAGTGGCCGTTTGTGCAGAGCCAATCAGCGCTGAACAGGTTAAGGCGTACTCCTTTGTCGACCCCGACGATTTTCAGGCAATTGACCTCTAAGCCATGCACGATTTCGACATCATTGATACCGGCGACTCTGACGAAGAGGAGGCTCGGCAGGTCGCTGAGCGCCGCATGTTCATGTACTCGCCTGATGCAATCCTCGCATCCGATGAGGTGGCCAGGAAGTATGTGCTGTTCGCAGACCTGCATATGGTTCTGGCCGCTTTTGACCGAGCCTACCAACTGGCGTTGCGCCCCAATTGCCCACAAGGCATTGTGGTGTCAGGCCCGCCGGGCACGTCCAAGACCAGCGTCTCCGAGTACTTCCGAAAGAGCCTTCCGACAGCCACTGACATCGTCGAGGGCTATGGGGCAATCAGCATACGGCTTCGATCGAATCCATGTGCAGGCAGCATCGTGTCGCTCTTGCTAAGGGCGGTGCATCACCCTTTCACGGCGGTCAGACGGGGGCGTTTTGACAGCATGCGCGACATTGCTTTCGAGGCGCTTCAGCAGCAGCGCACACGCATGATCTTCATTGACCAGGCGCATGTGCTCGAGCAATCTGTCCGCAAGTCCAAGGCCCCGAAAACAATCGAGACGACGGCCTCGGAGGTGCTGCGCGATCTGATGGACGAGACCGGCATTGCCCTGGTCTTCCTCGCAAGCAACAGCTTTGGTGGTTTGGAGAATGTGGACGAGTCCTTGGCCGACCGGGTGTCCGTTCGACTGAGTCTTCGACACTTTGATGACGATGAGCCTTGGGCCAAATTCCTGGGGGAGATCGGGAAGCGCACGCGCTGCATAGATTTCTCAATCTTGGCCGACAAGGAAATGGCCAAGCGCACGCACAAAGCCGTTTTGGGCAACCGTCGGCGAGTGAAGCTGTTGCTGACGGAGGCGGTGCTGGTCGCCTTTGATGCGAAAGCGAAGGCTGTTGATCTCAGCCACTTCCAGACTGCCTTTCAGCGCATCAGCGGTTCGTCCAGCCAAGTGGTGAATCCGTATGCCTCCGCGTGAGCAGAGTCGGCTTGGGATCGTCGTGCCTCCGATGCTGGAGGAGTCGACCATGAGTTGGCTCCTCCGTGCATTTCAGGCCAATGGCGTCCAGTACGAGGAGGGCATGCGTTGGCTGGGGCTGGATCGGCGTACCGGGCTTAGCGACAGCGACGTCGTGGCCGTGGCGTGGGCGCTGCATGCCGACGCTGACGAGGTGCGTGGCCGGATGTCCTTGCTTGAAAGCAGAGCCGGTGGACGGTGGGTGCACCTGGCTGGCCATCGCCTGTGTCGCTGGGTCGCCCCGACGACCATGATGGCAAAGCTGTGTCCGCTCTGTCTTCGTGAAACCGGCTTTGCTCGCATCGGCTGGCTCACGAGGGCAGTACCCGCATGTTGGCGGCACGGCTGCAGCTTGGTGCAGGCATGCGCTGTCTGTAGCCGAAAGATCCAGTGGGCCAGGCCGGGCCTGCGCATCTGTCGCTGTGGGCGTTTCTTCAAGCCGCTTGATGAGGTCGGATCACTTGAGCCCGAGCTGATTGCCTGGTTGGAATGGGTCGAGGCAGTCCTCTGTGGAGATGCGGGCGTGGCCAGAAGTGCATCTCTCCGGCTGCCTCCGCTGCTTCAGGATATGACCGTAGACGGTGCCTATCGCTTGGTGGAGGCGTTCGGCCTGTTAGAGAGGCCAGATGCGCCGGTGCGTGCCGTGCGGCACAGCTCAGTGAGGCTGTCCGTTGTAGGTGCCGTGCTCACACGCGGTTTGCGGCGTCTTTCTGAGGTAGACCGCGCGGAAGGTATTACGCCGCAGGCGTTCGAAAACGTCCACCTGCCGGTACTCACTGAATTGGCGGAAGAGCCCGCAGCTGATGTTGATGGCCGCCGCGCGGCCTGGTTGCTGGATGTCCATCGCGCGATGCGCCCCTCAGGGATGCGTCGTGTAGGCTCGCGTCCGCGCCGTCAGATGCCGTTGTTTCTATGAGTGCTGCTCAAGGCGCTTCGTTGAAATATGGTGTGCCGCAGCCCTTTCAGTTCGAAGCGCCTAGCGCGTGGCTAACAAGGCTGGCCTTTGCACAAGGCATCGGCGATTTCGGTGAACTCAGGCAATTTCTTGGCCTTCCTGCTCAAGGGGATCTGGACTGGCATCTGCAAGGCAAGGCGTTGGACGACCTGCGGCAGCGCTGCCACCTGCCGCCGAGCAGTTTTTCGATCTCCAACCGATTGATGCAAGGCGTGGCGCTGTCGCGTGTAGGGTCAAACAGGATTCTTCTGGTTGGCAAGGACCGTGAGGCGCGATTCCGTTTCTGTCCCTGCTGCCTTGCCGAGCGAAGTTTGCCCTACCTCGACATTCACTGGCGTTTCGCTTGTTGGCGTTGGTGCCCGATCCATGACGCCATCCTGCAAGACGCCTGCGCGGATTGCGAAGCGTTTGTTCAACATCCTTATCTGATCGAGTCGACGCGTGCTGGTCGAGCAGGGCACGCGTCTCTGAGTCGCTGCACTTCTTGCTGTGGTCGCCTCGCAGGGCTGCCGGTGCAACACCTAGCGCGCGAAAGCCTGCAAGCGTTGGGTGGCGTTGATCTGCTTTGGTTGACGAACGGGCAGGCAACCATGGCCGCGCTCTATCAGCAGTATTTCAACCTGCGCGGCAAGTGGCACCTCATTCAGCGCCTGGGCGGCGAGTATGAATTGCTTGTGGGCGAAGGGAGTCGGCACGTCGATCGGAAGCTAGAGGCCTGGCGTTCCGCGCGAGAGTCGCATGTAGCAGTCGCAGATCCTGCAAGTCGATGACGAGATGGAGGTTGGGTTGCAGCTTTGACTCGACGTTAGATGCGAACCATCGGAGACAAGCTGAATGAGCCGTGAGAGGGAAACTGGACCATGCGCGCATTGACAATGCCGATCGAGGAGGAAAAGAAATGACGGAAGAACCAGTTGCCAAGCTAGTAGATCGCTTGCGCCCGCTGTGGTTGCTACTGACCGGCGGCGCCTTCGTGAGTTTCGCGGGCACCGCGCTGACTCTCTTCTATTTCTGGGGCATCGGCGGCGTTCCCATTGGCCAGGCCGCCAGCACCGGCGCTATGGCCAAGATCGTTCTTTCATCAGCGCTGTTTGTGGCCGTACTGTTCCTTATGGCCTGGCTAGCACCAGCCATCATGGCGAACACGGTGTCTGACGAGAGTCCTTTTGCAGTGCGCGTGCGCCAGTGGTTCTCCCCGCTTCGATCTTCCCGCGCCGACGTAGATGTAGCGACTGGCTTGTCCATGGGTGACGGGCTCGATGCTATGGGGTCAGTTAGCTGGAAGCGCATCTCCGGGTTCGCCCTGTCCACGGTCGGCGCTGGCTGCCTGGGGTTGACGTTGATGGCGACCGGGGTTGGTCGCGACAAGCCCGACGAATGGTCGCATCTAGCGCTGCTCATCAGCGTGGGCTTTCCTGCAGGAGTCATGGGAGCGCTGCTGATCTGGCAATACATGAAGTTCAGCGAGGCGACGCGTGATGCAACAAGGGGTGACCATCAGGGAGCGGCGCCGAACGAGAGGCATCAGTATTGGCTGGCCTGGGGTTTCTTCGGAGTCGGCTCTGCAGTCCTCTCGCTTTTTCCGCTGTTGATCTTGCTCGTCGTATTTACCAAGACCGACTTTCTGCAGGAGCAGAAGTCCTCTTTGGCATTCTGGATAGGCGCGATTGTCATTTCGCTTGGCATCGTCGCGGCCTTCAGCGTGAGCCTTGCCGTGTTGGTGCGACGAAAACAGGGGGCCGCTGTTAGGTGGGCCGCGGTGCTCAGCTTTAACGCGCTGATTTTGCTGACCGTGGTGATCGCCCTGGGGATGTCTTCGCGCGTTCTTGAGGCAGTGATGGTGCTGGCATCGGTCCGGGTTGAGAACGCAGTGTTAGTTTTAGAGCCTGGCGGTTGCGAGCTACTGCAGTCTATGGATGCGCAGGGATGGGGCCGAGCCCAAGGTGCGTCAGACAGAGCTTGTCTGCTCTACGATGTGACGATTCAGTCCACGCTGGAGCCTTCGATGCAGGTGGCGTGCTGGCGTGGCATCCTCTCGAAGAAAGATATGGTGCCGCCGGTATCTGCTGTTTCCAGCTCCGCCTCAGCAGCTGATGCTACTGCAGCTTCGGCCACGGCCCTTCCGGTTTCTGCTGCTAGTAGGGCGATGGCAGACGTGCCAGCCTCCGCAGCAAGTGTGCCGCCGGCGGCCGTTGCTTCGCAGACGAGTTTCCAATTCATCGAGGTTTCTGGCCGTAATGGTGCGTTCACCATACCCACGAAGCTTGTGCGCTCGGTCTGGAAGACCGGGGGCATCAAGCTCGAAGGTCAAGCGCTTGTTTGTCCTCGCGTTTTGCTAGTTAGCATGACACCATCAGCGTCGGCATCGAACGGTACGCGGTAGGCAGGCTGGGCGTCCATCAACAGTCAACGTGTTGGGGCGCCGGCACCATAGCGCTCAGAGAGTCAAGCAAGATGAGTGGGCTGCTGCACCGTCCTCACGGCGCGCTCGCGCACCTCGGATGAGAGCCAACTCGGCTTGCTCATGGCTCATCCTCTCAGAGTCTCGAACCTCCTCGAAACTGAACTGCCCCCCAGAAGTTGGACAAACTTCAAAGGGTCCCATGGGGAAGTACGAAACAAAGTTCAAGCTCAAGGTTGTTGAGAGCTTTCTGGCTGGAGAAGGCGGCGCGAAGCTGCTTGCCCGGCGCTGGTCAGTGCCCGAGGAGAAGATTCGGACCTGGGTCAGTCACTACCGACTGCATGGAGTTGCCGCCCTGCAGCCGAAACGCGGTGCGTACACTGCTGATTTCAAGCTGCAGGTGCTGACGCATCAAGATCGTGAACGGCTCTCGAGTCGGCAGGTTGCTGCGATTTACGATATTCGCAACCCGAACCAGGTTGTCGTCTGGCGGCGCGCCTTCGACGGCGGCGGTGTCGCGGCATTGGAAGGCAGAAGACCAGCGCATCCTATGAAGGCAAATAAGCCGAATCCAGAGCCGCCGGACACGGACGACACCAGCTCGAACCGTGCTTTGCGTGAAGAGGTTGAAAGACTGCGCGCGGAGGTGGCCTACCTAAAAAAATTGGAGGCCTTGGTTCGAGCCAATCGGCAAGCCGCGCAGAAAGAGCGCAAGCCGTCCTCGAGCTGAGGCCAGACTACCCGTTGCCGATGCTGCTGACCGTCGCGGGCTTGTCGCGAAGCACGTTCTACTATCAAACCAAGGTCTTGGAGACCAGCGACAAGTACGCGGGCTTGAAGTCAACGATCAAGGCCGTCTATGAGCGCCACAAAGGTCGCTACGGCTATCGGCGTATCACCGCCGAGCTACGTCAGGCCGGCCAGGCCGTGAATCACAAGACCGTGCAGCGGCTGATGAGCGGTCTCGGTCTGAAGTCGCTGGTTCGGCCGAAAAAATACCGCTCCTACCGGAGTGAGTCCGTGCCATCGCCGAACGTGCTCGATCGCCAGTTTGACGCAGCGCGGCCGAACGAGAAATGGGTGACTGACGTGACCGAGTTCAATGTCCGCGGCGCAAAGCTTTACCTGTCACCTGTCATGGACCTCTACAACGGCGAAATCGTGACCTTCGAGATGCAGGAGCGCCCCCTGTATTCCCTCGTAGGAAACATGCTCAAAAAGGCGTTCTCGAAGCTGAAGGGACGCAGCGCTGCGCCGCTTCTGCACTCCGATCAGGGATGGCACTATCAGATGCCCGCCTACCGCAAACAACTCAGCGCTCACGGGCTGACGCAAAGCATGTCGCGCAAAGGCAATTGCCTGGACAACGCCGCCATGGAGAGCTTCTTCGGCACGCTCAAGTCCGAGTTCTTCTACCTCAGCAAATTCGCTGACATCGCAGAATTGAAGACGGGCCTACGCCGCTACATTCACTACGATAACCATCAACGCATCAAGCTCAAACTCAATGGCTTGAGCCCGGTCCAGTACCGGACTCAGGCATCGAGCTGCTAGCTTCCAGCCGTCCAACTTCTGGGGGGCAGTTCAAACCCGGGGCGATTCAAGTGAGTGCTCTTATACTGAAGGGGGCATACTGGTATCGGTAGCCGCCATTCGTCTGAAGGCGGCGGGACGACTCGATACCGGGAGCACTAGTAGTAAGACGACTCCGGATTCGATGGGTTAGTCAAGCCAATAAGGCGCTCAAGAGCGCTTATGAGGGCTGTACACAACAGAGTGTGCGGTGCACGTCACGACGAGTGACGTGTAGGGAGGATCAAGAAAATTTGCATAGTGCACAAGTGTGCACAGCCTCATCGGCACGTTCCTAAGCCAGCTGCGCTTATCTCTTCGCCAATAGATCGTTCCGTGCGGCTCGCCGGGTGCTGACCTGCCGGCCGTTAGGTTGCGCGCCCCGAATGATCCTGTTCCCGACCAAAGTTGGTTCTTATTCAAAGTCAAGGACCTGATGCAGGAGCCGAATTTCAGCCTGACAGCAGCGCCGAGGCTCCCTGGTTGTTCCTGATGTGCCAAGTCCAGAACAGAGAGCGAAGAACGTCCCTGAATCGCGCCGAGATTCGAATGTCCGAACTGGGTGAAGCGGAGTTGGTAGATCGCTGCAGCATCAGCCGCGTCTGGAGATCACGTAAGGATGTCTAGGATTGTTCGCGTTGCCTTCGCAAGCGGTCACGATACTCAGCGAATGGCGGGACGCCTGCATGTTTGGAATGCAGAATTCTCCGGGTTTTGTCTAGCGGGGGCGAGAGTCTCAGTAAGCAATTGAAGTGCGCGTATCCGCTATGGACTGCCACTCCCAAGTCATTGAATAGTTTGAAGGCTGTGAGGCGCTGTTAATCGCTACTTTGAGTGTTTTCTAATTGATCCACGAGTCCCAGAGATTGCATGTAAGGGCGCATCGTGTGTTGTTGAGGTATTGGTGCAGTCACTTGAAGAGGTGAAATCGAAGTGATCTGTTGCGGAGGATTTATTGTCCCAAGCGGCTAAGGCGTGCAGTCGAGGTTGATGAGTTTGGATTATTTTGAACTTCGGGGCGCTCACATTCGCGAGCGCAAATTAATATGTTAAAACGTAAACAACGTCGTGTGCGGCGTTGTCTTCTGGTGTCGGGGTGAATTATTTTCTTGGCTGGCTGGGTGGTGAATCCGAGATCGCCTTTGGCCCGTCCGATAACAAGCGCTGTTGGGAGTGTTGATGCGATTTGCTGAATGGACATTTTTAGGGGGCTTTTACCTTGGTCATGAGGACTTGGCTCTTCCGAAGGGTATTTAGGTGCGTAAAATTTGCTCTACTAATGGAGGTTCCAGTGAGAGCTTCAGGCCCAGCTCGGTCGCTGAAACTCCAGGTGGTGTATGACTTGAATCAAATAAATCGGATTGGCTCCACTAAAGCTTTGACGCTATTTTTGTGCGAATGCCTAAATGACAGCGCATCGGCTCTGCGCCAACTTTTCACTGCTGAAGATCAACACTTATTGGCCACGCTAAAGATGACCCGCCAAGCTATTGCAAAAACCATATTCCTATGTGCATCAATCGCCCTAATCCCCTGTGCACTCGCCATGAGCGTAGACAAGGGCAGCCAGAATCCTGAGACCGTAGCATCTAAGCCGATAAAGGTGGACCCTTACTCGGGAACGCTGATCTCTGTTGCTGTCGACTTCCGGTTGGGTGGTGTAATCCCTTTGGAGATTGCACGCATTTATCGAACAGATATCCTGTCTACAGCCCCGCACAATCTTTCAGGGCAATTTACAGCCGTGGATACGCCAAGGCAGGGCGCGATCCTGTCTCCAGTTTCGGATGGGTATTGGCTGTTTGATCAAGGGAAAGGCGTTGCAACGCAAGAATGGGTTGGACTTGGGTATGGATGGCGAATGTTTGTGGGCCCAAGAATTGTAATGTCTGACAAGCAAAGTGAAAGTGGATTTGATTTCGATTCGAACTCTTCCATTCCACCGAAGCAAAAGTGGACATTCTGTGAGGGAATAAAAGCCGAGCCCACTTGGTCTGGTACCAGTGGCGCTGCTTTGAAACTAACTGAGACACCAAAAATTGAGCTACCTGACGGCTCCGTGGAGTTCTTTGAATGGGCGCAGGAATACCCTAAGACCAGTACGCTTCGAACAGCGTCGGGCTGGCGTCTGGTTTGTACGGCCCGAGTACAGAATGGAGAGATCCCGCAGCCGATGAGGTTGATTGCGCACAGTCCTGATGGAATGCAGTATGAAATGGGGCGGCGAGATCGAGGTATCAGATACACGAATACGATGTACAGGCCGACGCGAGTAAGTGATCAGCGCGGTAACTGGGTTTCAATTGAGTACTCAACAGTCGGCCGTGATGACGGTCTGCATGGGATCCACTACAGGGAAATTGACCCGGCTTATAAGGCCTATTCTGTAGATCGAGTGTCGAACAATGCGCGCAAGCTCAGTGTGCCAACGAAGATTTCAAGGAGTGATGGGGTCGTTCTTACGCTTGAATATGACGCGGGCGAACCGGCGTTGAAGACCGTTGACTCTGGCCGCCAACCTCAGTTGACGAGTATTTCGCTGGGGCAGCGAAAAGTTGTAGAGTATTTTTATAATCCGCCAAATATATTCTACTCAACACTAAGCCGAGTATCCTATTCATGGGGAGGCCATTATGATTACGAGTACATTCCGCGCACTGAAGCGGATCACGCGTACCTACTGAAAGCGATCGTGCATCCCGCCGGTTTGCGGGAGGAATTCGACTATCAGGTCGTCTCTTTCCCGCTAGCGATGACATGGAACGAGTGCTGGAGTGCCGTTGGGCGACCCCAGGCACGAGATCCTTTTGTCTTGTCGGAGATCCCTATAGATCCGGCAGGCTTTCGCAATCCATACAATCTGTTGCTCTCAAGCGCGCCGCCCCACGTTTGGGCTCCGCGGCGCGCAATACGATTGACGGAGATCAAGCACAACGATGTTGTCTTCGAGAGATACCAATTGGCAAAGGCTACGCTCGGCGGAAGTCACGATGTGGTGACGGTAAGCAATGCCGACGGGGATACCAAATACTACTATGCGGGCGGCGCATATCAGTCCGCGGGTGATTCGACTGTTGAGTTGTACACCAAGGCCGCCTGGACTGGGTGGGGTAACAGTGATAATTGGGTCACACACACCGATCGACTTGATCGTGTTGCTCAGTGCGTGAAGAAGGTCGGTGAAGAGGCCTGGATGATTGGGGCTCTTGTACGAAAGGAAACTGGAGATCTCCAGCGGGAGGACTTTTATTATGAGGCCTTCCCTACTGTTGGAAATATTGAGGATAATCACCCAAACAAAATATATGGCGAACCTTTTGTTAGGACGCAGTACGGGGTATTGAGGAATCCTGGCGGCCGACCCCATCGGCGCGTACTCTCTCGCCATGATGTTTTGCGTGACGGTGTGAAGTACTCAACCGCATATAGCGACTTTGACTGGTTTGGAAGGCCTGCGGTTGTCGAGGAGCGTGGTCCTGGCGGGGTGCGTCGTACAAAGACCACTTATCGAAATGACTTCGAGCGGAACTTTATTGGACTGTCAGAAGGTGAAACTGTCGAAGTGAGTCCAGCAGGAGCGCAGGTTTCCATTCCACCCAATCCTTGTGTTGCAAATCCTGCCGCATGCAGTTAACAGCTATGAATAGCTTCGAATCCAGACGAAATGAACCTTGCGGTGCTGATATCAGTTTCAGATTGAGAGCATTGAGCTATGGCGCCCTATTTGTTTCGCTAAGCGCTGCGGTGCACGCTCAGTCGACTACAGCGGTAGTGCGTGTGTATGTGCCCGACACAAACTTGGTCCAGTCGGAGGATCGCGATGGTGTAACGACGTTTTTTACCTACCATGCCAATGGTGACTTGGAAACTCGGAAAGACGCTCGGGGTTCTATCACTCGTTACAGCGACTACAAGCTCGGCATACCTCAGAAAGAAGTGCGAGCCGAGGGCAAGCCAGAGCAAGTCACGATATTTCGGGAGGTGGATGATCTAGGCTGCTTGAAGTCCGAAACCGATGGCGAGGGGCATAAATCCCTCTTTGAAAGCGACGAACTTTGCCGCATCAAGTTCATCACGCCGGCAAAGACCGGGAGCGAGGAGACGAGGGTCGTGTATTCGCGGTATACGAGTTCAACTCCAGAAACTCGGACTCTGTCACGCGGGGCCTTCAGCGAAGTAAAGAAGTTTGACGGCTTCGGTGGCTTGGTGGAACAAACGGCGGGTGGTATCAAGCGAACATGGACTTATGACGCGTTGGGGCGCAAGACGTTTGAGTCCTATCCGGTTGCATCGACCGAAACTCCCGCGAGCGGCACGACCTTTGCTTATGATGCGTTGAATCGCCCAACACGTGTGACTCATGCGGACGGCAGCTTTGTCAAGTATGAATACCAAGCCAGTGCAGCAAGTGAACCGCAGACCAAGGTCACTGATGAGCGCAGCAATGTGATCACGCATACGTTCCGCGCGTTCGGCAGTCCCGACAATGCCGAGTTGATGGTGATTAGCACGCCTGTGGCTGATGCGAACATCACGCTCAAACGCAATGTGAAGGGTCAGGTGACGGAAGTGAAGCAAGGGGGGCTCACACGTAGCTATGGGTATGACAGCCGCTATTACTTGACCTCGGTTGTCAATCCGGAAACCGGCACGACCACCTATGGGCGTGATGAGCTGGGTAACATGACTTCGGTCAAAGTTGGGGCGGCGCAGACGACCTATTTCGACCTGGATAGTTTGGGGCAACTCACCGCGATTCGTTACCCTGATGCGACCAAGAACGTTAGCCGGACCTGGACCAAGACTGGGCTGCCCAAGACGGCCAGCAATGCGGCCGGCTCCTGGGCTTGGGAGTACGACGCCAACAAGAATCTGACCCAGGAGAAGCTGGAGGTCGGAGGGCACAGCTTTGCAACCGACTATGCCTATGATGGCAACGATCACCTCAAGCAGATCAGCTATCCAAAAAGGGGAAGCGTCCTAGACCTTGCCCCTGATGTGCTGGGCCGCCCGACCAAGGTGGGTGGTTACGTCAGCGCAGTCAGCTACGACCCGTCAGGACTGATGCAGTCCGTGACCTATGCCAATGGCGTGGTTACCGCGATTTCGCCTGACAGCCGCCAAAGGCCAGCGACCATCAAGGTAGGCAAGGGTGGAGGCGAAGCGTACGCCGGCTTGACGGTGGGTTATGACAAGGCCAACAACGTCAGCACCGTGGCCGATTCGGCGAACGCCAGCAACAATCGCAGTTATGGCTACGACGGCATTGACCGGATGACCAGGGTGGATTACGCCGGGCAGTCGTATCCGATCAGCTATGACGGTGCCGGGAACATCACAAGACAAAGTTTCGGCGGCGTGCTCGACTATGTCTATGACAAGACGAGCAATCGCTTAGCCAGCACGACCGGCGTGAAGGCTGGCAGCTATAGCTACGATGCTCGCGGCAATATCACGTCCAATGGCAGTATTGCCTTTCAGTACGACGACAACTCCCGGCTCATCTGCGCCAAATGTGGCGCGCCAGATCAGATCACGTATGACTATGACGCCCTGGGCATGCGCTTGAGTCGGACAAAGGGCGGGCAAACGACATACCAAATCTACCGCGGGAATGGTGACTTGTTGATGGAGTTCAATGCCGCCACCAATCAGCGTCAAGAGCACATCTACCTGAACGGGCAGAAGATAGCGACAAGCACGCAGTCGGCCTACTTTGCGACGGCGGTGAATCTGAGCGTGTCGTCCGCCGCGATTCAGCCAGGTCAGGCGGTCACTTTGACGGCCGCTGTCAGTGGGGGGCGCACGCCGGACGGTGTGGTGAACTTCTACGACAACGGCGTGTTCATTGGCTCCGGCACCATCGCCAATGGCAAGGCCACATTGAGCACCTCGGCCTTGCCGTTTGGGTATCACAACTTCACGGCCACTTACGTGAACGATGGCTCCAATGCATCGAGCAGTACGGCGGTCGCCACCCGGGTGGAGTCCGGGCAGGTCACCGCGGCGATCATGAGCATCATCAACTCACTACTTCTGGATGACTGAGGCCATGCAGCGCATGAAACATCAAGTACATAGCGGTATTGCTGTGCCATCAATAGGCCAACGAGTGAGTCGCTGGGCCATGGGGCTGTGCGTCGCACTCCTTGTCGGCCTGGGCATGCCAGGTCTGGCTCTGGCCCAGACGGTCTACTACCACAACGACACCGCAGGATCGCCGATCGTTGCGACGGACGAGGCTGGAAACCTGCTATGGCGGGAGAGCTATCGCCCCTATGGTGAGCGCATGCTCAAGCCGGCGGCAGCGAACAACCAGTGGTTCCACGGCAAACAGGCGGACCCGGACACGGGCATGAGTGATTTCGGGGCGCGCAACTACGACCCCGTGCTGGGGCGCTTCTTGTCGATCGATCCAGTGGACTTCACCGAGAAGAACATCCACTCGTTCAATCGGTACAACTATGGGAACAACAATCCGCTCAAGTACAAAGATCCCGATGGGCGTCAGAGTATCGGGATAAATGGATTTCCCAATATTGAGGCGGAGATTAATTCATATAAGAGCGCTATGATCAGCGTCTATAAAGAGGCAGCTCTTTTTGTCGGAGGTAGTGCGGTGATTAGGGGGGGGGCGGCTCTATATAGATCCTTTAGAGCAACCCAAGCTGCTCCAAAAACTTTGGAGGCTCTGTCCGATATGACGCTTGCTGAAAGGGGTAGTGGTGGTGCGGCTTCCGAAATGAGCGTTGGAGAACACGTTGTTAGAGGTGTAAGCGGAGAGACTAGTGTTGATTCGCCGCGGGTACTGGCAAACCTAATGGGCAACCGCTCAAAGGCTAGCCGTGCTCCATGGCATGGGGGGTGCTCGGAAGTTGTGTGTGCTAATAAGTTGCTTGGCCAGGGGGTTGACCCCGCCGGTGGGACAGTTCGTACCGTCAATATTGGTGGTGAATTTCATAATCAGCCAAAAATGCCGTGTCCGAGTTGCCAGGATTTGCTTAAAAATTTAGGGGTCACCTGGTGAAGATATCAGATATAAAGTGGCCAGATGATCCGGCTGTTGCCGCTCGGCTGCTGTCGACGTATATGTTGGCTGTGGTTTCGAGTAATCTGGCGATTGCATCTGATCTACAGCTCGATATAAGCCTTCTTCGTGATTTTATTGAAGGCAATATTGAAGCGGGTAATTGTGTTGAGCGACGCGAGCAGTTGTGGGAATTTATCGAGAGCAATAATGGATTGTCCAATTTTTCAAGGCCCGATTTGTTGAGGGCGAGACTCTCGTTGTCAATTCTTGCTATTGAGCCGAAGAGTTTGGATGAGCTGAGGGAGCATCTGTCTTGGTTTTGGCAAATGCTCAGGGCATTGAATGGGGACGTGGATCATGCAATTGCATTGGCAAATGATCATTTTCAGACTATTTCCTAGTCGCGGTCTTCTTACGGGCCTTTTTGGCCTATGAAGTCCATGCGTCATTTCAAGGTCTGTGGGTTTACGCTTCTAGAGCTTTTGGTTGTTGTGGCGATTATTGGCTTGCTTGCTGCTTATGTCGGCCCAAAGTATTACTCTCAAATCGGGAGATCCGAACAAGGCCTTGCCAAGTCCCAGATAGAAGCCTTTGCCCGAGCTGCCGGGACTTATCGCGTGGATGTCGGCCGATTCCCGACGGGAGAGGAGGGCTTGCTGGCTCTACGAGTGAAACCCGCATCTGCCGCGAAGTGGAATGGCCCCTATCTGGACCGAGATGTGCCATTGGATCCATGGGGCCGCCCCTACTTATATCGCTGGCCTAGCACCCGCGGAGGCGACTTTGATGTCGAGTCTCTTGGCAAAGATGGTCAGCCAGGAGGCCTGGGGGAGGACGCGGACATAGGCAACTATTGAAGCCGCAATCAGTCCGTCTCTAAAGAGTTCTAGTAGGTGTGAGCCTCGGTTCGATTGAGTGGTCCCGATCGGGAACTGCGCAGAGTTTGTCGCCGGCTGGTTGACTAACTGGTGTAAGAGAAATACGCAGAAGCAAGGCCAGGGAGGCCATGAGTGCAGTTCAGAGTGCGCGCCCTTGATGCGCAGCAGCAGTTCGTCACATTGACCTTGGACGCCCCGGATGAGGCAGGCCTGCGTATGCGGCTGCAACAGCGCGGGCTCACGGGTGTGCAATGGCAGGCCGCCGATGTGCGAGCCCACAGCGCCCGGTTCCCCTTGCTGCTGTTCGCGCAGGAGCTTCACGCCTTGTTGGTCGCAGGGCTTAGCGTCATCGAATCCCTCGATGTCCTTGCGCGAAAGGAACGATCGGTTCCCGTGCAAGCGGTGTTGTTGCGCTTGACTGCGGGCCTGCGGGAAGGCCTGCGGCTGTCGGCTGTGCTGGGACGCGAACCGCAACTGTTTCCGCCGCTGTTCGTCGGTATTTTGCAGGCGGCCGAGGGCAGCAGCGATTTGCCGCGAGCGCTGGCCCGCTATGTGGACTACGAAACACGGCTCAGCAGCGTGCGACAGAAGATCGTGGCAGCAACCATTTATCCGGCCATCCTGATGGCGGTCGGTGGATTGGTGGCGGCCTTCCTGTTGGGCCACGTTGTGCCCAAGTTCGCCTTGGTCTATCAAAGCAGTGGGCGCGCGCTGCCCTGGGCTTCGCAGTTGCTGCTCGATTGGGGCAAATTCGCGAGTGCGCACGCGGGGCCGCTGCTGGCGTGTGTCGGCCTGTCGGTCGGGGCCATGCTCTGGTGGGGACGACGCCAGCTTCGTGAAGGGGCCTGGTGGCGCCTGCTGGCCGTCATCCCGGGGACGCAGTCTCGCCTTGAGCTGCTTGAGCTGTCCCGGCTTTATCTGACTTTGGGCATATTGCTGGAGGGCGGGTTGCCGATCGGGCAAGCGCTGGATCTGGCGTCGGCGGTGCTGACGCAATCACGGCGAGGCGTCATGGTTGAAGTGTCCCGCCGCATATCGCAGGGTGAGCCGCTGTCTGAAGCGTTTTCTGCGGCCGGACTCAGCACCTCGGTGTCTGAGGGCTTGTTGAAGGTGGGTGAGCGCTCGGGCCAGCTGGGTTTGATGCTGGTTCGAACGGCTGAGTTCTATGAAGGGGAGACCACTCGCTGGATCGAGCGCTTCACCAAGGCGTTTGAGCCCATTTTGATGGCCGTTATCGGCCTTGTTGTCGGCATGATCGTGCTGCTTTTGTATATGCCCATCTTTGATCTTGCGGGGAGCCTGAGGTGATCGCTCCAGAGACCCTGGAAGCAAGCACTTCCCCAATTGCGCTGTCTGCTGATTTGTTGGCGCAGGCTCGCGTGAGTCGCTCGCCCGTGACAGTGTTGGCACAAGCGTTGTCGCTGCCCGAGCGCGACGCCGCGCAGGCTTTGGCGGTTGCATTCGGCATGGACTGCTGGGAAACCGCCCAGATGCTTGAATGCACCGCCTTGTTCGAGAACCTGAGCCTGACGCGCGGGCAGCAACTGGGCGCGATACTGCTGGCTGCACCCGTCGATGCGGTGGGCGTGATCAGCAATCCCTTCGACGCGGATCTGCAGACACAGCTCGATAATCTGACTCAAACGCCCGTGCGTTTCGTGCTGGCAACGGCGGCAGACATTCATGCCTGGTTCAGCCAACAAGAGGCGCAGTCCCGTGCGGTTGATGGCTTGGCGGCTCATGCCGGCAGCCTTATGGCCGACCAAGAGTCCGGCTTAGAGGTGCTGTCGTTTGCTGCGCTCTCAGAGGCGGGCAGCCATACGGTGCGCATCGTCAATTCGACGCTGTATGACGCTTTGCGCGCGGGCGCAAGCGACGTGCATTTCGAAAGCACCGCGCAGGGGCTGGCGGTCAAGTACCGCATCGATGGGGTGCTGGATGCCATCACGCAGGTGGACAGTGTGGCGGTCGCCGAGCAGGTGATGTCCCGGCTCAAGGTGCTGGCGGAGCTAGATATTGCGGAGCGACGGGTGCCGCAGGACGGCAGCTTCCGCGTCTCGGCGCAAGGCCGGGAGATCGATCTGCGTGTTTCCATCATGCCCAGCATCCACGGCGAGGACGCGGTCATCCGCATTTTGGACAAGCAAGCCTTGCTGGCGGCGCATGGGAGCCTCAGCCTCGATGCCCTGGGTTTTGATGCGTACTCATTGAGTATCTTGCGCGACCTGATGGAGGCACCCTACGGAATGCTCTTGGTCACAGGTCCTACAGGCTCTGGCAAAACCACAACTCTTTACGGCGTGCTGTCCGAGACTCATACGGGACGAGACAAGATCATCACTATTGAAGACCCCGTTGAGTACCAACTGCCGGGCGTGCTGCAGATACCGGTCAACGAGCGCAAGGGCCTGAGTTTTGCGCGGGGGCTGCGCTCCATCCTTCGACATGATCCCGACAAGATCATGATCGGAGAGATACGCGACAGTGAAACCGCCGAGATTGCGGTGCAGTCGGCCCTGACCGGCCACTTGGTGCTGACGACCGTGCACGCCAACAATGTCTTTGATGTGTTTGGGCGCTTCCTGCATATGGGGCTTGACCCCTATGCGCTGGTGTCCGCCCTCAACGGCATTTGGGCACAACGCCTGCTGCGCCTGAACTGTCCACATTGCAGCGTCCCCTACGGTCCGAGTGAAGCCGAGCTGCTGAAGACTGGAGTTAAACCGCAGGACAGGACGCTCTACCAGTTCATGCAGGGTCGTGGTTGCGGAGACTGCCGCGGCACCGGCTTCAAGGGCAGGCGTGCAATCGCCGAAATTCTTCGACTCGATGATGAGTTGCGCGAACTGATTGTTGAACGTCACCCGATACGTCGCTTGAAGGAGCTCGCGCGAGCCAAGGGTACTCGCAGCCTGACGGATGCCGCACTCATGGTGGCGATGACAGGACAAACCACGCTTGAGGAGGTGCGCCGTGTCACGGTGGCTGCGTAAACCTGTTTATCTGGGGCTGGGGTCTACCAGTTTGGCGCTGTCCACCACGGACGGCGAGCAATTGTCATTGCAGTTGCCTTGGTTGCCTGAAATTAAGGCCAGGGGCGACGGCCAAATGCGGCTTGTCGCTGCCCTGACCGATGTGCTCGGCCGCCGACCAGGTGGGGCAGGGCGACCGCTGCGACTCGTGCTGGCCGACAGCCATGTTCGATACTGGTCGCAGACCGTACCTGTCGGCACCCGCTCACTTGCGGAGTTGCGAGCGGTCGCCATGGGGCGTTGCGTCCAGCTCTTCGGTGGTAGTGCGTTGGATTGGCGCCTCACAGGTGACTGGCACATGCAGGGGAGGCTGCTCTGCATGGCGTTTCCTGCCTGGATCGCTCGAGCGTTTGAGTCGGTGGGGAAGGGGTGGATTGATAGCGTGCTGGGACAGCAGCTGCACTCGGTCAAGACCGAAAGGTGCAAAGATGGATGGGTGTGCTTTGGGGGCTTGTCATCCGGAACAGTGGCGGCATTGCAGGCAGGGCGGGTGATCTCTGTGCGCGGCTTTGCACTTGATGCAGATCGACCGAAACGTGTCGAGCGGATCGCCTTGGAGCTTCAGCGTGCAAGCCTGCGAGAGGGCCTCGCTATTGGCGCAGAGGTTTCTTGGTTCGATGCGCTCAGCTCCTCGCCAGAAAGCATCGAGCTTGGCGAAGTCGTATTTGAGCGTCGCCCTCTTCTTTCTGGTCGGGCAGCAGCGAGTTGTGAGGCGGGGCTGGCTGCTCAGTTGGCGATGCCGGTGCCAGGGAAAGGCGGTGCCGCATGAGCTCGAGCCCATGGTCGGTGCAAGCAAGCTTTGCATCAAGCCTGTTCGGTCACGCGAGTAAGCGGTCGGCCAACCTGGCGGCGTTGATGGTTTTGATCGTCTGTGTTGCTTCGGCCGTGTTCACTGTTTGGCAGCACGAGAGTGCCAGTACCGAGCGCGCGAGCCGGCGTCAGGCTTTGCACCAAAACCAGGCTCGACTCGAGCAGCGAGTGAAGCCGGTCGCGAAGGCGCCTGTGCTGCTCAGCTCAGACGAAGTCGCTGCGCACAATCAGGCGGTCCAGTACTTGAACATCCCATGGTCACTGGTGCTGGATACGTTCGAGCGGCAAACACCCGGCGATGTCGGCTTGACGTTGCTGGAGCCTGACGGAAAGAAAGCATCGGTGCGTATCCAGGCCGAGGCCAAGCGGATTGACGCCTTGCTGGCGTACAGCAACGAGCTCGCCACTGATAGAGCCATCGAGGAAATGCGTTTGCTGCAGCATGAAACCAATGATCAAGACAGCAATCTGCCAGCCCGCTTGAGCTTCGATTTGCGCTTTGCGCCAGATGTATGGGCTGGGCGGCAATGACGAAGTTTGAAGAACAGCCCATGGGCAGGGCGCTTGCGGCCGTACGGCCACTGATTTACGGGCTCAGGCTGCGCGTCGAGGTGCTGGTATGGCGTCACGGCTGGATCTGGCCTTTGGCGACGTTGTCCGTCGTGACCGCAGTGGCAACCGCGTGCTGGGTCGATTTCGATGGCAGACGGTCCGAGGCGCTGTTGCAGGCAGAGGAGCGCAGGGTCGAGCAGTTGGTTGCCAGCAAGGACAGCGAGAGTCGACTGGAGCAGAGTTTGAACGCCGACGACGCGGCTCGCGAAGCGCCACTGTTGTCACGACACGATCGTCTACGGGCGGTGCTGCGTCAGCCCGATGAGGTCACGACAGAGTTGCGGCAGCTCTATGAGTTTGCTGAGAGCGTGCAACTGGTGGTTCAGCAGGCTGACTTCCAGCAAAGCGCAAGCAGCGGTGGTATTGGGCGACTGCAAGTCAGCCTGCCGATCAAGGGGTCTTATGTGCAGATGCGCGGATTCATAGAGTTGCTCCTGCGCAGCTTACCCAATGCGTCGGTAGACCGGTTGGTGCTCAAGCGCAATCAGGTCGGCCAAGCTCAGTTGGAGGCCAGCCTGCATCTGTCCTTGTGGCTCCGCGACAAGGCGGCGCGCTCAATCGAGCGCTACAAGACGGAACCAGCGCAATGACGGCGTCGCGGAGTACATGGCGCTGGTGGGTGCTCGGTCCCTTGCTCGCGGGCGCTGCATGGTTGGCTGTCTTTGGCGACAAGACCCCGACGGGTGATGCAGGCAAGCTGGCTCGGCCGATCCAACGAGTACCTGGCCCGACAACCCCGTCGGCCAGCGCGAGCGCCAGTAGCCCGGGTCTGTCACAGGAGTTGCTCGAACTTCGTCCTCGGGAGGAACTGATTACCGCTGCTGGTTCGCAGACTGGCGATTTGTTTCGCACCCACAACTGGACGCCACCGCCGCCGCCGCCCGGGCCAGTTGTCGTACCGCCCCCTACCGCGCCTCCCCTGCCTTACACCTATGCCGGAAAGAAGCAAGAGCAAGGCTACTGGGAGGTGTATCTGCTGCGGGGCGACACAGCGTTACTTGTGCGCGAAGGTTCGACCCTAGAAAACGCGTACGCCGTCGTGGCCATTCGGCCGCCGGTGATGACGCTGAAGTACCTGCCGCTGGGGCAGCAACAAACCTTGGCAATCGGAGAGGCTGAGTGATTCATTTTGTGAGTGAGGCCGGCGATCGTCATCGTCGTCGTCTGCTGCTGGGGGCACTGCTGGGATGCATGCTGTTGCTGGGCGGCTGTGCCGCGCAGATGGCGTACCGGGACGGTCGTGATCTTGTTGCCCAAGGTAAGGTGGTCGAGGGTATCGGGCGCTTAGAAGAGGCCAGCCGGCTTGAACCAGGTTCTGCCGAGTACCGATTGGCCTATATGCAAGCGCGGGAACAGTATGGCTTGCGCCTAACGACTCAGGCCGACTTGGCCTTGTCTGAGGGACGTTACGATGACGCTGTGCTCGGCTATCGAGAAGCGCAGGGTCTACGACTGAACCCCGAGCGTGCGGCTGCAGGCTTGCGCAAGATCGAGCAGATGCGCCGGCGCGATGCAGACATCAAGGAAGCCGAAGCGGCTGTGAGTCGCAAGGACTGGGACTCCGCAAGAGCCAAGCTCAGTGCCGTACGAGCAGAGGATCCGTCCAACGTCAGCGCAGCAAACTTGCTGCGATCGATCGATGATCAATTGAGTAAGGCCAAGCCTGAACCAGCCTTGGCTGCCGCCTATAAGCGCCCCATCAATATCGAGTTCAGGGATGTGCCGCTTCGAACGATCTTCGAGGTGATCTCTCGATCATCGAGGCTGAACTTCCTGTTTGACAAGGAAGTCAAAACCGATCACCGCACATCCATCTACCTGCGCAACAGCACCGTCGAAGCGGCAGTCAATTGGCTGCTCCTGACAAACCAGCTGGAGCAGCGCGTTCTTGACGGCAGCACTGTGCTGATCTATCCGGCAACACAGGCGAAGCAGCGGGAGTATCAACCGCTGATCGTTAAGAGCTTCTTCCTGACGAACGCTGATGCGAAGAACGTGGCCAACACGCTCAAGACGCTTCTGAAGCTCAAAGATGTGGTTGTGGACGAGCGTCTGAACCTCGTGATTGTTCGCGACAGTCTTGAGGCTGGTCGTATGGCTGAGAAGCTGGTGGCGTTGCACGACGCAGCTGAGCCCGAAGTGATGTTGGAAGTTGAGGTGCTGGAGGTCAAGCGCGGCAAGTTGCTGGATCTTGGGGTTCGGTGGCCAGATCAAGCCACGCTGGCATTGCTGCCGGCGAGTGCGGGCCGAGCCCTGACGCTCGAGGACTTCCGCCAAGTTACTCGCAGCGACGTCGGCGTGACTGTGGGCGCCACCACAGTGACGGCCAAGAAGCAGGACTCGGACACCAACATCCTTGCCAACCCACGCATTCGTGCTCGCAATCGCGAGAAGGCACGCATTCTGATTGGCGAGCGAGTCCCCAACATCACGACGACGTCGACGGCAGTGGGATTTGTGGCCGAGTCAGTGAACTATGTCGATGTCGGCATCAAGCTTGAGGTCGAGCCCACGATTTATCTTGATGGCGAAGTCGCAATCAAGGTGGCGCTGGAGGTGAGCAACATCATCAGTCAACAGCAGACCAAGTCGGGATCCCTGGCCTATCAGCTCGGCACTCGTTCTGCGCAGACGGTGTTGCGCTTGAAGGATGGTGAGAACCAAGTGCTGGCTGGGCTGATCAACAACGAGGATCGGCGTAGTGCGAACAAGGTGCCGCTGCTTGGCGAAGTTCCGATCCTCGGGCGCTTGTTTGGCAATCAATCCGAGGATGCTAGTAAGACGGAAATTGTCCTGTCCATCACGCCACGGATTTTGCGTAATGTCACTCGCCCTGAAGCAAAGGCGATGGAGTTTGATGCGGGCACTGAGGCCAGTCTGCGGGCTTGGCCGGCGGATGCTGGGCAGGCGCAGTTGGCGGGTGCCCCATCGTCACCGACCGCGCAAGCTCCAGCGACATCTTCGGGTGCGATGCCGGGAACTTCATCTCCTCCATCAGGGGTACAGCAACCAGACACAACCCTTGGCGCTCCAGAAGTCCAGGCACTGCCAAATGCCCTGCCTGCTCCCATGAGCATGGCTGTGACCAGCAACGCAGGGACTGTGACTGGGCTCAGTGTGATGCGCTGGGAAGGCCCAACGCGCGTGGCGCCGAATGAGGCCTTCTCCGTTCAGCTGTCGCTGCAAAGCGAGCAGCAGATATCCAATCTTCCCGTGATCGTCGGTTTTGACCCTGCGCTGGTCCAGTTCGTCTCCGCTACCGAAGGCGGATTCATGAAAGCTGGCGCAGCGCCAACGCGCTTCACTTCCAGGCTCCTCGGACCAGGTCAGCTGTCAATCACTTCGACTGCGACAGGAGCCGTGGGCGGCGCAGGTCCGGGTGTATTGGCAACGTTCAGCTTCAAGGCGCTGTCCGCGACCGCTTCCAGCACCCATATCAGGGTACTCAGCGCCTCGGGAACAGGGCCATCGGGCCAGGCTGTGAGCCTGCCTCTTCCCGCGCCATTGACCTTGAACATCGCCAAATGAACTGCGCCGAAGCGAATCGCATGCCTGGCGTGCGCAATGGATTCACGCTGATCGAGCTGATGGTAACTCTGGCAATTACCGCTTTGCTAGGAACCATCGTTGTGCCGTTGGCGCAGGTACATGTGCAACGACAGAAAGAGCTGGAACTAAGGCGGGCACTCTGGGAAATTCGTGATGCTATTGATGCCTACAAGCGCGTGGCGGATCAGGGGGGGATAAGGATTCGTGCTGGGCAGTCGGGGTATCCGCCCTCCCTGAGCATGCTCGTTGAAGGTGTGGAGGATCAGCGGGATCCAAAACGAAAAAAGATCTTCTTTCTGCGTCGGCTTCCCCGAGATCCGTTCGCTACGGATATTGAGATAGGTGATGAAGAGGCATGGGGGAAACGATCCTATGCAAGCGAGGCCGCCGCGCCGCAAGAAGGAGAGGATATCTATGACGTCTACAGCAAATCCGAGGCAATTGGATTGAATTCCGTTCCAATTCGGAAGTGGTGATGGATATGCACAAGAAGGGATTGAGGCTGGGATTCACACTAATTGAATTGCTCGTGGTCTTGGCAATTCTGGCAGTGATGATGACCCTTGCTGTGCCTCGATATTACAGTCAGCTTGATGCCTCGAAGGAGGTGGTCCTTCGGGAGAACTTGCGTGCTGTTCGAGAAACAATTGATCGCTTCTATGGGGACCGAGGAAGATACCCCGAGAATCTTGAAGAATTGGTTGAGTTGAAGTATCTGGCAGCAAAGCCTTTTGATCCCATCACCGAATCATCGTCGTCGTGGGTCACCGAAGCGGTGCCGGCGGGATATAAAGGAAGTTTGTACAACATAAGAAGCGGATCCAGTGCGCTTGATAAACAGGGGCGGCCGTATGCAAGTTGGTAGGTGCCAGGGTGGCTTTGGCTATATCTTCTTGTTGATACTGACTGCCATCTTCGGCTCGGCCAGTATTTGGTCGGTCCAGGTCGCCGAGAGTATGCAAAGACAGCATGCAGAAAAAGAGCTTTTGAGGATTGGTGATGAGTTTTCAAAGGCCTTACAATCATACCGATCGGCTTCAGTGATCGGCAGCTCAGGCGGACCAGCGGCCTTGACGGACCTTCTGATTGATCCTCGCTTTCCTTTCAAAAAACGGCATATTAGAAAGATCTTCTCTGATCCGATGACGGGGGGCGATGATTGGGGATTAGTACTTTCATCTGATCAGAAGATTATCGGAATATTTAGCAAATCAAATGAAAAGCCGATCATGCAACTGCAGCTACCCGGAAAAGATGATGGCCATGCGACAAGCTATGCGCACTGGGTTTTCGGGGCAACTGATGCTTGGTATGCGGAGCAGGGGCTCAGTAAACCTTGTCGCTGTAATTAATCGAGGCCGAAGGCTGCTGGTCCAGTAGGACTTTCATCAAGAGGTCGGCCATGAAAAGAAGTAAGTGCTAATCAATCGCATTGCGGCGATCCGCATATCATCGTCTTGCCCTTTAGTATGTGGCGTGGCAATTCTCTTTGGTTGCTTTCATGGGCTTCTGGTCGAAATTTGGTGCGCAATTTAAATCTAAAAGTCAAGTTTTCAAAAAAATTTGAAATGGTCGGGTAAGGCCGTGTTGGCCTGTTAACAGTTCATTGACGAAGAGTCGCCCTATGAAGAAATCTGAAAAACCAAAGGCTCGCTGCCTCACATTGTTTGTTGCAGCCATGGTCATTGCTCCTTTGTCTTTCGCCGGATCCCAGCTAGGGAGAATCACAAGCCTCGTCTTTCGCGCCTCGGATGGCTTGGTGTACTTCTATTTGGAGGGGAGTCCCAGCGCCAGGCCAGCATGCGCCCAGAGTCAGGTTTATTGGGTGATTCGCGACGAGAAGTCAGAGGCAGGCAAGCGGCAGATTGCCATGTTGCTCACTGCGCGAGCTCTGAACGCGCCCATTCATGTGAATGGGACCAATGCCTGTGAACGATGGAGTGATGGTGAAAGCGTGGATTCCATCAATTGGCTGACTCCCTAAGCGCACGCAATCTTCCTAATGAGAAGGCCTTATGTTTGACCGCAATAGTCTGAACGCCATGCGTTTTTTGAATGCCCAATCACTTCTTGTTTGCTGTCTTTTGATCGGTGGAGTGAAAACGCACGCCGCTGGTTATAGCGAGCCCGCAGTGCCCACCAGAATTGACATTGTCCGTTCCGAGGGTTTCATGCTTTTTGGTGCCTTTGGAAATCCAAGTGGATGCGTCGGATAAAACCAGTTGTTTATTAAATCAGACCATCCACAGTACAAGCACCTGCTTGCGCTAGCCATGATGGCCTTTAACACCAAGCAGAGAATTGTGGCTTATGTTCACGGCTGCGAGCCTGTGGTTTGGTACAGCGTTGCAAGCCATACCTATAACACTGTGATCGCCGCCAGTAGTTTGGCAATTCAGGACCCTTAACTGCTACATGAGAGACGCTATGCGGAATGATCGTTCAGTCTTATCGAAGGCAAATGCAACTGAGCCTAAATTAAATGTCGAGCGCAAATGGAATGTTCAATTCGTTGCGGGCTTGTTGTTTTTTGCTGGCCTGGCTAATGCGACGGGCCCAGGTTGGGTAGAGAACGTCGTCGTTGAGAAGATCGCCAACACGGCAGACGGTGGTGTCAATGTCTATGTCAAGCCGAGACTTGAGGGCTGTGTATCTAATTCCGGCTATGGGCAATACTATGCGTCGGTCTACCCCAATCACCCTGGGTTAAAAAATATAAAACTAGATCTAACCATTTCTTTGCTTACCCGTACACCCATCTCGATCTATTTCAATGACAGCACCTGCCGAGTGCAGGAAACAATCCTGGGTGGGTCGCATTGAATGGTTGCTCACTTATGAGTGCCCTGTACATAACGTCGCGCCGAGTACTAGCCACTGATTCGCATCTTGATTCGCTTGTTTATGGGAAAATTGGCTGGCTGAAGTGTGTGTATGTTGTTTAGTCTTTTTTGATGATGGAATTCGAGCCAAATGAAAGCCGCTAAGCCAAAGATGAACCGCTGGATCACCCTGACTGTGGCGCTGTTGACCGCCAGCACGGGTGCCCAAGCCGAACTCTATTGCGAAGGCAAAGTCCAGCGAGTGCTGATTTACGGCAATGGTGAATTGATGATCCTGACGGACTACGCCGGTAACTGGACGACGATCTGCAATGTAGAAGCCCCGCGCGCGGGCGTCAGCACCAACACCTGCAAAAGCTGGCAAGCCAGTTTGAATATCGCCCTGGCCGCCGATAAGACGGTCACCATTTACTACGGCGATGCTGCGCTCAAGTCCTGCGGCACCCTGCCCACCTACGGCGCTGCGCCAGCGCCGGGGTATGTGTCGGTCGTCAAGTAAACAGGTGGAAATCAATTGAAAAGGGGAGGGGTCTCGCCCTGGACACAGTGAAACTGCACTCGCCGGTTCGAACCGGGGCAATGATGAAAGTGATCCGCGCTTGGGCTTGCGTCATGTCGGCGCTCCTCGTGTCAATCCCTGCAGCGCAGGCGGGCAGCATCGCTGCAGCCCAGGTGACGAACATCCGGGTGGACCGCGATGGCCGGGCGATGGTGATGTTCGACAAGCCCGTGTCCAACAGCCCCTCTTGCATCAATGCGGCGGCTTACCCCAATGCCCTTGCCATTGACACCAACACCGCCGGCGGCAAAGCCGCACTCGCCCTCGCCATGCATGTCAAAGCCAGCGGCAAACGCCTCTGGGTGTATGGCACGGGTGCTTGTGCGATTTTTGGCGGTGCCCATGTTGAGGATTGGGATTACGGCGTGAGTGATTAATCAGCCGATTTAGCACTTAACGCGCAGTATTTGGAGAAGGTGATGCTGAAAGGAAAGCTTCCGGTCAAGTCCTTGTTGGGTTGCTTTGCCGGTGCACTGATGTGCACAACCCTTCCTGCATCTGCGGTTGTGGATTGCGCGGGAGAAGTCAGCAGTCTCAGCTTGCAACTCAACAACGTGGGCACGGTGACGCTGAGTTTGGCCGGAGGGCCCGCATACACCTATTTGTGCGATATCGACGGGCCTGGCAGGAATGGCGTTTCACCGCAGGTGTGCCGAACGATGTATGCCACCCTGCTCACAGCCAAGGCAACAAACAAAAAAGTCACCATCCGGTTTTACGACCACAACGCGTGTTCGGCCGTGCCGGCCTGGGCCAATTCTGGCGCGCTGGGTTGGACGGTTTTGTTGACCGAGTCATGAACAAGTACACCTGGAGAAAGTAGTGATGGTTTCGCCTTTTTTTCGTCTCTGCCTCAGCGCATTAAGTATTGCCCTTTTGTGCTCGGGCTTTGTGCCCGCCGCCACCGCGGCGGTTGCCGGTCATGCCCGGCAAATCACCGTGACGGGCTATTTTGTCTATCCCGAGTACGGCGGTGGCGATGTCTCGGTCACCGTGTCGGAACCGGTCGCAACGGGCTGCGAAGCGGGTTTTTGGCTGCGCCCCAGCGACCCCGGCTTCAAAGCCGCCATGGCCACCATCATGATGGCGTATATCAACAAGTCACCGGTCAGGGTTTGGGTGCTGGACGATCAAATCTGGCAAGGCTCGGGCGCGAAGTTCTGCAAGCTCTACACCCTCAATCCGGTTTGAGACGAGTCGTTAAGAGGATTTGTGCGATGGGCTTCAGGAACGCGGGTGTATGTTTATCGTTCTTAGGCGCTTTACTTTTCCCGTGCGTGGCATCGGCTGCCGTTGACTGTGTTGGTACCGTACATGCAGTATACAAATGGTATAACTTTGAGCGCCTTTCCATGCAGCTCAAACTCTTCGATGGCCGAATCACCCGCTGGATTGCTTTGCCCACTCGTTCAGATGAAGCTATGGCATTGGCTGCAATCAACAGCAGCAAGGCTGTGCATGTCCATTGGGCGCAAGCAGATGTGACGCAGTGTATTGATGGCTGGGAACATAACCGCCCGCTTGTTGGGTACTTTGTACTAACAACCAATTCCGGTCCTGGTTATTCCATGAATTGAAATGAAATCTACGGGAGATGAAAGCGATGGCCTTGCTCCGAAAATTGTTGGCGCTTGTGGTGTGTCTGGCATCGGCGCACAGTGCCTTTGCCATTGACTGCCCCGCAGCCAAAGTGTTGAGTGTGCAGGTGGAAAATAACGCAATAGTCATTCTTTTGGAGGGGCAGAACTGGCATTTGCTGGGTTTCAACGAGCATGTCGCCACCAAGATGAAACTGGCAACGGTGCTTGCCGCTCAGAGCTCAGGCAAGCGCGTGATGTTGCGTTACCCAGATGGCTACAACTGCACCGCGTATGAATTGGACACGCCGACCATGGCGGTCAGAACGGTCGACTAAGGTGGATTCAGGGCGAATTTGATTCCGATTTGAAGGGGCGGATATGCACGTGATGAATTCGACGCTGCAAAGAAGCGAGGCAAGGCGCTCGCGCCCGTATGCGCAGCGCTTGTTGGTGGCTGCAGCGGCGCTCTTGACCGCAGCTTCCAGCCAGGCCAACTACACCTGCGCTGGCCGCGTTCGGGGTGTTGCCATGGATGTGGTGACCGGTGACGTCCTTGCGGAAAGCCTCGGGCCTCTTGTTTGGCCTCGGCTCTGCAGTGTCAACACCACGGTCGGTGGGATCAGCCCCGAAACATGCAAGCGAACTCATGCCACCTTGATGTTGGCCCAGCAAACGCAGAAAAGCGTCACGATCTGGATCAACGACACGACTGGAATCAGCGAATGCAAGCCTCTCCCCGCATGGCAGTGGGTGACGGGTTTTTACTTTCTTCGGGTCGATGAGTAATCGATCTGGTTCAAATGAATCCTCGCCCGGGCGGCTCAAAGCGGCCGGTAAAAAACTCGGCGCTGATTGTTTAATCACTTCGCGCTGGCATTCGAATACGAGAGAAGGAACTTAAACATCATGAAAATGACATCATTCCGCGTTATTTTGGCCGTTATTTTGACGGTGCCTGCCTTAGGTGCACAAGCTAGTGGCTGGACAGAGCCCGTCACAATTGCCAGCGCCTTTGTGGAAGATTCAGACTATTTGATCGTCTATACCAAAGAGTCTCGTCAATATGCAGCAAATTGCGACGGGAAATCTTGGCATATTTACGCCGCCAATGACGCAAGAAGGTCTCGGATCTGGGCGACGGTTCTGACCGCCGCAGCGACCGGCAAGAAGATTCAGTTTTGGTACACCGACAATTGCGGAGTCTGGGGTTATCAAAGTGCGACCGCTGTGAAAATTGTGGCCGAGTGAAAATTATCAATTAAGCCCTGTTTGGGGTGATGCATATTGGATAGAAAAATGAAGTTCATTGCGCGCCCAAAGCTGCAGATTGCGGCAGCAGCGAGTCGCATCGCCAAGTCGATTCGGGGCTTGGCCTTGATGGTCCTTACGCTGTCTTTTGCAGGCTCGGTCTGGGCTGACTCCCGAGGTTCTCTGACAGTGCTACGCGTGTTCTCAGAAGGTGCGACCAGCGCTGGTTTCTATCCGAATGAGAATATTCAAGATGTCTGCAAGTGGAACCTGATGTACATCGACATGAGTACGCCGTCAGGCCGCGGCATGTTCGCCTTGCTGATGCAGGCCAAGGCGCAAAGCCTGAGCTTGGTGAGGGTGGATTTCGTCCGAAACAGTGACACCACATGCACTTTGACCGGTTTGCACATTCAATAGTGGGTCTTGGTGCAATTCATGAGGCGCCCCTTTGAGTGCCAAAGCCCCAGATAGGTTTTAGCCTCGAGTTTAAAAGTTTTCGAATAAGGTCGAGTCAATCCATGAGACAGATCATTAAGCAGTTTGCTCGTTTGGCGTTGTTTTCGGCAATGGCTTTCACTGCCTTCGCTTGCAGCGCGAATAGCCCCAATTTGTCGCAGAACTTATTGGCTGTTGCGATCCATGACTCCGGTCACTTGATTCTGACACTTGAGGGCAGAGCCAATACGGAAGGGTGTGCGACGCCTGGCCTCGAAAACATGGTGCTGATTCGCAAAGACCACCCAAATTTCAAGCTCTTTTACACCATGGCGCTGACTGCAGCGTTGACCGGTAGACAGGTTAACGGCTGGGTCAATGGGTGCACCGATGTGTGGGAGAACGGAAACACAAAAATTGTGAACGGAACCACGCTCGAGATTCGCAAATGAGCTGTGCGGCACGCTCCAATTTGCTTTCCATGGAGGTTTGAAATGAAGCGACAATTTGTCCGGCAATGTATTGCGCTGGCAGCGGGCTTGAGTCTGCTCGTTCCGGCGGTCCGGGCAGCGGATACTTATCAGCATGGAACCATCTCTGACACCACCAGCACGTCAGCAGGCTTGATGATCCGAATTGACAGTGGCCCGCCAGGCAACTGTGCATCAAGTCCGTATGGTTGGATGTTGATCAAGTCCGAGCACAAGGCCATGCTCGCGCTCACGCTGTTGATGCTTTCCACAGGAAAGAAGGGCTTCGTGGTCTACACAGCAGGCATCGGAAGCAGTGGCTACTGTGAGGTTTCGCAGATGGACCCCCACGAAGTCTGATGCGTCAGCGGGATTGAATCGACCCCGGGGCTAGAAGTGCGTGTGCCCCGATTCGGTGGCGGCCAAGCAAGCAATCGCTTGTGTCTGTTTACGGTAGGGCGCGTGAGTAGGCCCCCGGCGGATGCCATCGTCAGTAGGCTGCATTTCACGGCGATGAGTCAGATCGCCGCAAATGACTGCTACGACCTTCAGACACGCCGCTCCGCCAAGTCGGCGCCGAACCAGTCGATGACGGGTGATCGCCTGCAAGTGTGAGTTCGACTGCAGCGGGCGAGAGACCGGGCACGCTGCAGTGGCGACCGTAAACCCGGGAGTTGAACTGAATGGTCTCAATGCCGCCTTCTAAGCGCGGCATCTGAGAGGCTGCAACCGCTGCCTAGCGGTAGTTGCTGCACGCTTATGTCCATTGGCCTTGTCGATTCAAGCAGGCTCTGTGGTCAAAACTAGCCAGCTCTCGAAATCGAGCTCGGGCGGCTGCGCTAGCTGCTCGCTCGCAGCCGTTTGCGCGCGGACTTACGCGCTGCGGCCATGATGAGCCCCATCCATTCGGCCAAGCTCAAGAGAAAATTCAAACTACAACGAGACAAAACGCCGCGAATTCAATCTTCGGTGAGACACGGGTGTTGAGGCTCGCAGCGAACTGACCCGTGGTGCTCGTTCAATACTGACCCACCCCTGAAGGCTACCCGAGGGAGCCTGTGTCTGTGGATATCTCTGAGCTCTTGGGGGCTCCTTTCTTGCGTTGAGTAGGTCTGGCGCGAGCCGCCGCGACGGTCGTGCTGCTGTGCTTGAAGCGCCAGGACTCGTTGCCGGTCTCGACGATGTGGCAGTGGTGCGTGAGCCGGTCCAGCAAGGCCGTGGTCATCTTGGCGTCGCCGAAGACGCTGGCCCATTCGCCGAAGCTCAGGTTGGTGGTGATGACCACGCTGGTGTGCTCGTAGAGCTTGGAGAGCAGGTGGAACAGCAGCGCCCCGCCGGCCTGGCTGAACGGAAGGTAGCCGAGTTCGTCCAGGATGAGCAGGTCCACGTACATCAGCCGGTGCGCGATCTGCCCGGCCTTGCCCGCGGCCTTCTCTGCTTCAAGTGCGTTGACCAGTTCCACCGTCGAGTGGAAGCGCACCCGCTTGCCATGCCGCTGGATGGCCTCGATGCCCAACGCCGTGGCCAGGTGGGTCTTGCCTGTCCCCGGCCCGCCGATCAGCACCACGTTGTGCGCAGCCTCGGTGAACTGCGTCGTGTGCAGCTTGCGCACCAGTGTCTCATCGACTGCGCTGGCCTCGAAGTCGAAGCTGGCGATGTCTCGGTGCGCCGGGAAGCGCGCCGCCGTCATCTGGTACGCGATGGAGCGCACGTTGCGCTCGGCGCCTTCGGCGTCCAGCAGCTGTTCGATCAGCTGCTCGGGTTCCAGCGCCGCGTGGCGGCAATGCGCCACCAGTTCCGGCCAGTTGGACGCCATGCCGTGCAGCTTGAGCGCCTTCAGCCGCGTGACGATCTCGGTGCTCATGGGCGGACCTCCTGCTGGTCTGGGTGGTGTGGGCGCAGCGCGTCGTAGCGCTGCACGTCGGCGCGGGGTTCTTCCTTCAGCGCCGGTGTGGGTTGGGCCAGTTCACGGATGGCCGTGGTGCCGTCCTTCAAGCGCGCCAGCACGTTGAGCACATGCTCGGCGCTGGGGCGTCCTGCTTCCAGCGCAATCTCTGCGGCCGCCAGCACCGCCTCCAGGCCATGCACCGGCACAGCCGCCAGCACCTGCGCCATGACGCGGTCGCCGCCCGCGTGTCGCAGCAGATGGCGCTGCAGCGTTTGCAGCACCTCGGGCATGGCCTTGAACGGCGCGCCGTTGCGCAGCGCCCCTGGCTTGGTCTGCACCAGCGGGATGTAGTGCTGCCAGTTGTAAAAGGTCAGGTCGCGCTCGAAGCTGCGGGTGTGCCGGGCCACCTCGACGCCGTCTGCCACCAGCACCAAGGTGTCGGGGTAGGCGCGCAGGCTGAGCACGGCGTTCACATGCCGCGTCGGCACGCTGTAGCGGTTGCGCTGGAAGTGCACCAACGCCGTGGCGGAGACGCGCACCGGTTGCTCGACGTAGCCGTCGAAGGGCTTAGGGCACGGCATCAGCCGCGCCTGCTCGTCTTGCAGCAGGTCGGCCACGGTCAGTGCCGGCCACTCAGGATGGGCGGTCTCGGTCCAACAGGCGCGGCAGCGCTCGGCGAGCCAGGTATTGAGCGTGGCCAGGTCCGGCCAGCGCCGCTCGCTGGCTTCGCGCCAGACCTGGCGGCGCCGGTCCTGCACGTTCTTCTCCACGATGCCCTTCTCCCAGCCCGAGGCCGGGTTGCAGAACTCGGCCTCGAACAGGTAGTGCGAACACATGGCCTGGAAGCGCGCGTTGACCGAGCGCTGCTTGCCGACGCCGACCTTGTCGACGGCCGTCTTCATGTTGTCGTACACGCCTCGACGCGGCACACCGCCCAGCGCCTGGAAGGCGCGTGCATGGGCATCGAACAGCATCTCGTGGCTCTGCGTCGGGTAGGCCGTGAGCCAGAAGGCGCGGCTGCTGGCGAGCTTGGTGTGCGCGACCTCCAGCCGTCGGCGCAAGCCACCGACGAAGACGTACTCGCAGCTCCAGTCGAACTGAAAGGCGTCCCCGAGCTCAAAGCTCATCGGCACGAAGGCTGCGCGCCGTGGCGCTGCGTCCTGCTCGGCGCGCCAGGCTCACACCCAGCGCGTCACACGGGCATAGCTGCCGGCGTAGCCCAGGGCGCGTATCTGCTCGAACAGCATCTTCACCGTGCGCCGGTCGCGCACCGGCCGGTGCTGGTCGGCTTTAAGCGCCGACGCCAGATGCTCAGCCCAGGCATCCACCGCGCTGGCGGCATCTCGCTTGGGGTACTTGGGTTCGGTCACACCTTCCTGGCGTAACCACCGCCGCACGGTGTTCCGGGACAACCCGGTGCGACGACTCACCTCGCGGATGGACAGCCCATCTCGCAGGTGCATCCTTCTGATCTTGGCCAACATGCCCACGCTGATCACTCCTGTTTCCCCTGCTCATCCATTGAGCAGGTCAGTGTGTTTTGCGTGGGTCAGTTTTGCGCGAGTATCACCCCGCTACGTGGGTCAGTTTTCGGCGAGCGTCAACACTGCAAGCGCTAGGTGGCGTTGACCAGCTTTGGTTGACGAACGGGCAGGCAACGATGGCCGCGCTCTATCAGCAGTATTTCAACCTGCGCGGCAAGTGGCACCTCATTCAGCGCCTGGGCGGCGAGTATGAATTGCTTGTGGGCGAGGGGGGGCGGCACGTCGATCGGAAGCTTGAGGCCTGGCGTTCCGCGCGAGAGTCGCGTGTAGCAGTAACAGGCCCTGCAAATCGATAACGAGATGGAGGTTTTGTTGCCGCTTTGAACCGACGTTAGATTCGAATCATCGGAGAAAAGCTGAATGAGTCGTGCGAGGCAAACTGGACCATGCGCGCATTGACAATGCCGATCGAGGAAGAAAAGAAATGACGGAAGAACCAGTTGCCAAGCTCGTAGATCGCTTGCGCCCCCTGTGGCTGCTACATACCGGCGGCGCCTTGGTAAGTTTCGCGGGCACCGCGCTGAAACTCCTCTATTTCTGGGGCGTCGGCGGCGTTCCCATTGGCCAGGCCGCCAGCACCGGCACTATGGTCAAGCTCGTTCTTTCGTCAGCAAATCAAGGTGGGTTGGGTGCGCGTGTATCGTGGTCAAAACCCCGAAGAATGTTCGCTCGGTCCATGTCCCGAATCAGCTGCAGAAGGCACTGCACCATGATGCTGCAGTCCACCAGCGCAGCGACATCTCCGGGATCGTTCACCTGCGCACCGAGCTGATATTCTGGGCACTTTGAGCCGACGCGCTCTTGCGTTACCCAGTGCATGTGCGCGTTTTGGGCAATCCAAGTGTCGATCCCTTCGCCATCTTCAATCATCGCGCGGGGGATGAACGGCGTTGGCAAAGGCAACATGGAGTCAATCTGCTGCTCAAACCTTTCCAGTAGTCCGCGAAGCTCGGTCATCCTGTCCATGAAGGACCAAGTGGATTGGACTTGCACCCGTGCAAGTTCGATCGATTCACGATAGTTCGAATAGCCCAGGCCGCCCATATCCGGCACGCCGTATTTAATGAGCGTCCTGCGAAAGATGTCGAAGGCTGCTCCGTTCACTTGCCGGCAGATTGTCGACAAGCGAGCAATTTCGCGCGACGGCAAGTAGCTCAGCACTAGGCTTACGAGCTCTATCGGCAGTCGATCTAACATTTGCCACTCCGTTTCCTCGCCAACCCAACCGTAACCAGTTGGACTAGCCGAATTCTTCAACGGCTGGATTGACTCGAACCAGAGGTTGCAAGCAAATGTCAGAGTTGACTTTGCTTTTGCATCGTTGAGAGTCTATGAGACGGCAGGCTTCTTTCAACCCCCTAGGCCCAATGTCGCCAATCGCATCGAATTGTCGTTCTCACGGCCCGTCGTCGCGCCCCGATTCAGGAGGGGCTTTTGGCCAACGCGAAGCCGGTGAAAGGTCTCGTTAGTCGAGTGGTCCCGCGGCATCATGTTTGCCATTTAGGGCAAACGTTGGGGCTCGAAAGACTGGTGCAAAATACTGCCTTCAGCATCCGCGCTGCAACGTCAATGCTCACGCGAGTCGCAGTGACTTTGCGCTTCACGCTAAAGAGTAGCTTGGCGCAAGGAGCGTACGCGGCTCCCGCGATGCGCATACACCGCCGCCAACATACTCAGGCCGCTGAGTAGTTGCATCCATGTCGTGGCTTCGGGCACGGCGGACACATCTTGGACCCGTACGCGTAGCATTTGGCCGTCAAAGTATGTGTTCAGCACATAGTTCGGGGTTTCCACCGAAGTGAATTCGCCACTGATGCTGGCACCGCTGAGAAACGCAAATGAGTCGCCGATTTGCGGGGAGTAGTTGCCGAAGTCCACTCGCAGCCTGCCGTTGAGGCTGACATGGCCATTCACCTGCATTAGATCGTAGACCAGCCCGCTTGTGCCGCCGAAGATCTGGATTTCCAGCGTCGAATCTGCCCCTAACAGTAACGAGCCATTGATGGTCAACTTACCAGGTGAGTTGCCGGGTGAAACAGTACCCGACCCCACAATCACTGCGCCGTCAATAGTTCCAGAGCCACTCAGAATGCCTGCCTTCAGGTTGAGGGTTCCAACAGTGAGATTGCCGTTCACATGTGTGACCGCTTGATCTGCGGTTTGGTTCAGTGTCTGACCTGCCATCTCAAGGGTGCTGCCGACAGCTATGTCTATCCGACCCTGGTTGTTCAGGACGGAACCGTTCTGCAGGTACATCTTCAGCACGGAGGTAGGGCCAGTGATCCCATCTCCTTCAACAGATATGCGTCCCTGATTCGTCAATGCTTGACCAAAGCCGTAGACGAAGCCGCCGCCGCGCAGCGTATGGCCGCTAGCCACGGTCAAAGCGAACGTGCCTAAGCTTACGTTCGTGAAGTCGTTGAGAAGCGTGGTTGTACCGGAACCACTCAAGCGTGTATCACCGTCGAGATGAATACTCGCAGGATCCATAAGACCGGAGCTGCGATCCGCGAGGCTGCCGACAATCAGCTGCCCGTGGTTATCTATAACACCCGCTGTTGTGATGCCATTGCCGCGGCCAATGGTCAGTACCGCATCTTGGGCGATAGAAGATTGGCCCTTTATCGATCCATTGAACATCAGGTTGCCAGTGAATCGAACATTCTCCGTGTCGCTCCTGAGCAAGCTGCTGCCTGCACCGCTAATCGTGCCGCCGCGGATCCCTCCACGCATCTGCCCCCACACGCTGTGCAGCTGAAGAACATCAACAAAAGCGTTGTCCGAAACCTTGATCAAACCTGATGAGTTTTCGAGTACGCCTCCCTCCTTGGCATAGAACCGCAGGCCGCTAGCGTCCACAGTCAACGTGCCCATATTGACGAGGTTGATACCATCGCCACCACCTATTGACGACTTGGCGTGGACAGTCTGGCCAGCTCCGATCGTTAATGTCCCTGGACCACCCATCAGATAGGTCGTGCCGCCATCAACAATCATGGGCGTCGAGAGAAAGGTTGTGCCGGTTCCAGCCAATGTGGTGTCACCAGTAATCCATACGAACGCCGAGCCGGTGACTGGCGCAGCGATGATTCCCTTGTTCAAAACCTCCCCTGAAAGCCGTAATGCCTGACTGGCGGCAACGTCGAGCGTTCCTTCATTGACAATGCGGTTGACGGTTGTATGACTCAGTGATGAGCCATTGAAACGGCTTCCCGCAGTTATAGCGAGTTCCCCTACGACTCCGCTCCAATCGCCCTGCTTCTGCGTGTAGCTGCCCCGGACTTCTACGCGGGAATTGGAGTAAAAATTCCAGTCGCCGGAGATGTTGCCCCCGTCAAGGATGAGATTCGCCTTCTGCTGGGCGCCTCCGTAAACACTGACCAAATTGTCGTTCCCGACCTGGGCCGGGATGTCGCTCGTTGCGTGTAGCAGGCCGCCAGCAACGATGCGGACCTGGGACAAGCCATCCCATCCAATGAGGCCGAAACCTTTGGCTGAAAACGCTTGATTCAGCACGGCCTCGCGGACTGGCACCCCAATGAAAGTGTTCGGCGGAACGCCCTCGCTGACGTCTCGGATCGGCGAGACCCAGACATTCAATTGCGGCAGAGGGGCAGGGTACTTGTCTCCTAGGTACCAGTTGTCTGGATCGAACCAGTTTGAATCCTTGGTTCCAAGCCATAGATTTGCGTTGATGATGTAGACATCTGCTCGCGCTAATGAACAAAGCCCGCATGACAGTGCAAGCATCGTCAAAGGCAGCAGTCTGAGCAGGCGACAAGTCGGGGTGAGGAGAGAGTTCATCGGTGTAGCTCCCTGGAATCAGTTTCGAAATGCCCGATTCGGCGATGAAAGGGCCTGATAGGGAACTCTTGGCGACTCGGCGCTCTACCTATTCCCTTCGTTCAAGGATGACAGGCATGTATGTCGGCTCAGTGCTCGTAGCGATGCAGCCTCATCAACTCGCAGGACGGAACTTGGATTGCACTGCCAGTCGATCGGTTACGACACTCAGTTCTGTAGCGGCCGGCGTCCGTTCGTTCATGGAACTTCGCTGGGCGTGCGGTTATCTGTGCAGTTGGAGAAGTCCTGGGGGCGCCTTCTACGAGGTCAGAGCTCCCCACAGCAGAGAGATCAACCATACCGCGAGCGGGACGACCGTGATGAGGAAGACGATGGTGAGTAGGCCCCCGACGACAGTGAACTCCTGTTGCGGGCCCTCGGGAGGCATCTGATCGCTCATACCCAACTCCTCGCGTCTACGCCCGTTGCAGCTCAGGATATCGAATCGCGCTCACGCCTGTCCTTGGTCGATGCCCTTGTGCAGTTCGGCGGCCATCCTGTTGGCCTTGTCCATCAGTTGGACAACCCCATCCACATTGACCCGCGTCGTGAGCGCCACCTCCAGTTCATTGCACAGGATCCTCAGCGCGTAGGCCGATTTACGAAGGTCGACCAGCGCCTGGAATCGCTTAGTCGATTCTTCATTGCCAACGAAGTTTGCCCCAGCGGTGATGATGGCTATCACGGCCGTCGAGACGGAGGCCAGATGAGCCGCTTGCGGCCTGTCGAGTCCAAGTGCCCCCAAGGTGGCAGCGCCAGTGGCAGCTCCAGCGATCACTATGGCTAGCCGCACTCGCCTCAGTATCTGCCGTCGGTTGAGCATCGTCAGCCAGCGTGCATCGAGCTCAACATTCACCTCCGTGGCAAGGAGCAGCGAGAAGCGGGCGCGGGGCTCCACGACGTCCCACGATGCGGGTGCCTTGCGGCTACCCGCACTCGGACCTTGGACGACTTCTTGCTCAAACTGAGGGAAGGTGCCGACTGCCGTCTGTAGGGCTTTGGGATCAAGCTTTTCAAGTAGCGCAGCCAGCTCGTTGAACGGCGAGCGGGCAGGATCGATGAGGGTCACGGGCATCCTCCAAACAAGCAGGGCAGGTCGACGCGAAAGAAGGCCGTGACGGCGCGAGCACCGTCCTGCGTGACGGAAGCTATACGTGCAAGAAGGCTTCGGCGTTGGTCCGGCAAGGTAGTGAGAAATCCGCTGGGCATGTGCACATAGAGACTCTCAGTGGAGAGGAGCTGCGTGAAGTCCTGAAGTGACTTGGAGTTGAGGCTCGCGGCAACCAATCGGTCGACCAAGGCGCGCGGTTGCAGCACGCTGAGCGTTGTGACTGGAAATCCCAACGTCGGTTGAGATTGTTCGGACTGCACTTGATAGTGTTCCGCGGTGTAGCAGCCCATCAGGTAGACGGGTCGGCCGGCCTTCGCAGCCATCTCCGAAACGGTAGAAAGTGGGATCGCGGTGCCGTTGCCTGTCTCAATGATGAAACTTCCATTGCTGACGTGCCCGATCACGACAACTGGCGAGCCGGGCGGTCCGCTAGCGAATACCAGCCTTAGCGCCTCGACGACATCACCGCTGATTTGATCGGGGTGGGTGAAGACGACATTGAGGCCGCTGCCTTTCAAGCCCTGCTGAGCTGTGTAGTCAGGAAAGAGTGATACCACCTGCATGTGCGATCGGTCGAACGGCACGCTGGCCAAGCGACGCCAGCTTGCAATGTCTGGCGGGATGCCCGCGTACACACAACAGGTGTTTAGGCGGCTTAGCCAGCGCGGCGGGCCGATCTCGCGCTCGACGCGCTCCAACGAATAGGCGCGGCCACCTGATATCTCCACGAGTTCGGCGAACCTGAAACGGTTGGTCGCCATGGTGAGTGCGCTGATGGCATTTTTTTGCGTGACTTCTTCTGCAAGAGAGCCATCCAGTAGCACCTTAAGCATGATGTTGGCGTTGGCGCTCCTATCTCCAAGCAATCCCTGTAAGCTGACCTCTAGGCGAACCGAGTCACGAAGCTCGGCGGGGGTTAGGGCGAAAAATTTGCGGTCATTCTCCGAGCCGCGCACTAGGTTGGTCGTCATCCAGGCGATGCCATCGCGTCCTATGTGTATGACGACGTATGCACCTTTTGTAGTGTCGGTTTCCGGCCCCAGTGCCTGAGTGACGGCCTCCCAATGCTTGCGGGCTTCGGCGGATGGCGTTTCTGCCTGTGCAGCTGATCTCTCCGATTGGGCTGCCCTTACTAGATCGTCACGGGTGGGGTGGACGTTTTCGGGTGGGACGTGAGGGATGGGTTTGTAGGGCTCGACTCGTGTGGGCGGGCGCGGCCTTGCTGCCGAGGGTGCTGCGCTGGCGTCACTCCATATGCCGAAAAGTACGAGTCCGGCCAGCGCTACCCCAGTCAGCGATCTCCAGGCGATGCGTCGCATGGCGTTCTCCTTGAGCCCTTGGCATTACTGTCGTCAGCCTGGCGCGCTCGCCGCTTCCGCCGCTTCCGCCGCTGACGAGGCTTCGGGCTGGGGCTCGGCATCGCTCTCTCCAGGGGGCTGGATGTCTTCTGGCGGGCGTTCGGTTATGTCTGGACGGATAGGTGCTGCACGTCCTGCAGCGGTACCGACATCTCCTTCACGCGACCCGCCAGCCGACGGTGGATCGAACGCAACTGGAGCAGCCTCGAAAGTTGGTTCGGGCTTTTGGCCGCAACCGGTGAGCGCCGGCGCTCCGAGCAAGATCGCTAGCGCCCAGGTGGCGCCGCGGCTCCTAGTTAGGTATAGCCTCATGACGCTCCCTGTCGCCGCTTCAGGTGCAGCGCTGTCGGATGCTAGGAGCCCATACCCGCGGATGCATCCATTGAAATGAGGATGCCTTGGGATGTTGGATCAGCAGGAGCCCTTGTCGATCTTCGATGAGCGTCTGGCCGTCCGACCTTGACGGCGCTTGGCAGCTCAGCCCTGCGCAGGCGTCCAGCGATGCGGTAGCAGCTCTTCGAGCCGGGAGTTGCGCAGAGGGCCGGCCTGTTGAGTGAGCGTAGCGTTCATGTGTTCACTAAAGTTGAGATGGACACGAAACCCCCATGCGCCTAACGGCTCTTCAAGATGGTTGGACTGGCCGCTCACGCTATTACGCGAAGCGAGGCCCAACATCCTGGCGCGGACGCGCTGCCAACTGAGCCAGTGGCGCCGGCCGCACGGCATGGCTTACAGATTCCAAGGTAGGGATGCATTCATAAACACGATTACGCGACTTCGAACCTACGCCTGCAATTCGTTCTTGAAAAACGTCACGTCGTCGGCGTTGCTGCAACCTATGTAGACGGTCTTGCCGTCGTCAACGAGGCGAGCAATTTCCTCTGCAAGCATGAACTTCCTGGAACTCATGCGCATGTTGGTGGTGTCCGCGTAGAGCGTGGCGCAGCCGGTGGGGATATCAAGGACTTCCCGCCGGCCATAGGGCACCCCCAAAACGCCCTTCCTGCTACGGGCCGCGCAGAACTTGCGTGCCGCTGCAAGAACGGCCGATGCCTGCGGCAACTCGATGCGATACCCATTGCCCTTTGCCTGCTTCAAGGGAGTGAATACAAGCGTATTCGGAATAAACGAGGCGGCGCTACAGCGCACCGCATTTGCTTACGCCTTGCGCTTGTTCGAAAGCTGTATCCTCGGTTTCTACGTGAGCTTCTATGGCGCGGGACTGACCAGTGTCTCCGGCGCATTGCGATGTGCCATCCGGCCCAATGTTGATATGACCGAGGGGCTCGACCTAGAAAACCCGTGGCTGGCCGAAGGCATCGCTCGCAGCATGCGCTCGGTCAAGCGCGCAACGGCCATGATGAGCGCCTGCCTGTCGGCCAAGCTCAAGCGAAAATTCAAACTTCAACGAGACAAAAAGCCGCGAGTTCAAACTTCAATGAAACACGGATTCAGCCCTCGATGGGACAAAAATCGCTAAGTACTGGATTTGATGGAAGCCGCAGTTCAACCTTCAGCGCAAACCGACAATCTGTTCGACCCATGGGGCGTGGCCAAACCTTCATCGGCGGTCGATAGCCTGGGTGGCATTCCTCCATCTCCACAGAAAGACTCCTCGTCATGAAGTACCGCGCACTCTTCCCCTTGGTCTTGGCATGCAGCGTGTTCAGCTGCCAGGCGGCTGACTTCCAGCTGCGCCTGATCGGCAGCACCGCCCTGCCCACGGGCACAAAGTTTCAAGGCGTGGAGTTCGGCGGCATTTCAGGGCTGGATCGCGCAGCCGATGGCAGCTACTTCGCCATCTCGGACGACCGAGGCGGTGAGCGCGGCACGCCTCGCTTCTACAAGCTGCATCTGGACTACGACGCCTCGGGCTTCAAGGCCGTGACCATTGACAGCCAGACCACGATGAAGCGCCCCGATGGCAGCGCCTTCCCGTCCAACGCCCGCACGGTGGACCCCGAAAGCATCCGCGTGGCCCCCAATGGCAACCTCTACTGGTCCAGCGAGGGCAACTGGAACGCCAACCCCCAACTGCGCTACCAGCCCTTTGTGCGCGAGATGAAGACCGACGGCAGTTTTGTGCGCGAGTTCAACACGCCCGCCATGTTCAATTACGTGGACAACGCCACCACGGGCGGCCGCAGCAACAAGCTGTTCGAGGCCCTGACCGTGGCGCCCGATGGCACGGTGTGGACGGCCAATGAAGACGCACTGATCCAGGATGGCAACATCACCTCGCTGAGCAAGGGCAGCACGGTGCGCGTCACCGCGCTGAACCCGCTCACCGGCCAGTCCGGCGCGCAGTACGCCTACCAGCTGCCGCCCATCCCCGTGGATGCCGCCCCCGGCGCGCCCTTCGGCCCCGACAATGGCCTGCCGGAGCTGCTGGCCCTGTCCGACACCCGTTTCCTGGCTGTGGAGCGCGCTTTCGCCTCGGGCGTGGGCAACACCATCCGCCTGGTGCTGACCGACACCACCGGCGCCACCGATGTGAGCGGCATCGCCAGCTTGAATGGCGCCAATGGCGTCACGCCCATGAGCCGCGAAGTGCTTTTGGAAATGGCGATTCAGTACCAGGGCATCACCCTCGACAACGTCGAGGCCATCAGCTGGGGCAAGACCCTGGACAACGGCAATCGCACCCTGGTGCTGGCCGTGGACAACAACTTTGCTGCCAACCAAAGCACCCAGTTCATGGCTTTTGAAGTCAGCGCCGTGCCCGAGCCCCAAAGCTGGGCGCTGATGCTGGCCGGCCTGCTCGGCGTGGTGGCCCGCCGTCGCGCGCCGGGCCGCCATCGCAACGCGGTCTGAAGTGTTGATCTGGCCCGTCGCAACAAAGCCAAGGGCCGAGTGACACAGGGTCAGGTCTTGCGGCTTGACCGGTTGCCTGTTCATCGGAGTGGGTCTGCCGGCACGCATTGCCATTGCGCTCACTGTTTTTCGCCGAGACCTCCAGAGTTCCATTTTTCTGAGGTTCGGTTTTTATGGGCCAGGCGCCGGTGGGTCTCAGAAGCGCTTCGGTGCGTCGAGCAAGCAGTCGTGCCGGGCGCACCAATAGAAAGCCTTGGCTCGGTGTCATTGGATGGGCGCCGTTAGTGGCGCCACAAGTTTGCGCGACATAAATAGCTAGACTCCCGCTGCGGACTACGAGCGGAGAGTCGATGGCGAGGCGATTCTTTATCAGCTATGCGGCGAATGACCCAGATTGGCCGGAGGTCGATGTCTGGTGTTTGGCCGACTGGATTCGACGCCAACGCGTCCTAATGCTTCAAATGGCTAGACTCGCTGCAAACAAAATGCAAGTGAGGAGCCCATGACCTTAGGGGTCAAACTGCATCGAATATCGCCCAGAGACAAGGCCGACCAAGCCAAGCTGGATGTCGTGTTCATCCACGGCCTTGGCGGGCATTGGCAAGCAAGCTGGCAAGCGAAGCAGGGAGCGCTGTCTTGGCCGGAACTCTTGGCGACTGATCAACCCGAGCTCGATGTGTGGTCTCTGGAGTATCCAGCCATTCCTTGGCACTGGCGTGCGAGCAAGGCGCAAGACCAACTGAGCACGGCAGACATGGTGCCGCGCATCGCGCAATGCATGAAAGATGCAGGGATAGCCAACTCGGGCGGCCGGCCATGTGTTTTTGTGTGCCACAGCTTGGGCGGCATTGTGGCCAAACGCTTGTTGCTTGACGCCGAAGAGCAGGCTCGTGAGCAAAACAGCAAGGAGAGTCTTGACCCCGCCAAGGTTGTTGGAGTCCTTTTTCTTGGAACTCCCCATCGCGGCTCTGCCATGGCGGATTGGCTCAAGACGGCCGAGACTGGAAAGCAGCTCATAGCGTCAGCGGCGGCCAAAGCAACGGAGTTCATTGCGGCGCTTGCCGGCAGCGCTGAGCTTGCCCGCGCTCTGGTAGAGAACGTGGGCAACGCTGTGCTCGCCACATCGACCCTCATCGAGGAACTCACTGCCGGCAATGCTGACCTGGCTAGGTTGAACGAGCGGTTCATTACCTACTGGCAAGAGCGACATCGGGATGGCGCCACTTTGCGTGTTCGCATCTGCGCCGAAACCCACAAACTCCATCTGATCGATCAACTGGTCGTTGATCTCGACAGCGCTGATCCCAATCTGCGTGTCACCTCAACTGGCGTATCACTTCCTATTTTCAAGCTTCCGTACGACCACATGCAAATTTGCAAAGTGGTGGACCTGGACAGTGAAGTCAGCGGCTACCTGCGCGGCTTGATTCAGGAGTGCATGGATGAGCCGGAAGGCGTCGACCTGCAATTGCCGCCCCATCGTTATCAAGCTGTTTCAGCCGTCGGGCGCTTGATCGCCTCCAAGCGAGAAATCCAGGAAGCCTTGATCGACAAACTGCAGTTGCGGCCTGCTTGCTCGCACCGCGAGGTTCGCGACAAGTTGATGGGGCAGGCGGATATGCTGGCCGGCGCCAAAGCCGTCGACGTGCTTGCGGCTTGTCTTCGACAAGAGGGACACAAGCTGCACTTGAATACCTTAGACAAGATCGTCAGCTGGGCGATGGTCGCCGGGCTGGTCCCTGATGCCTGCTCCTTTGCTCCCAACAAGATTGTCGCCTTCGCAGTGCCCGGCGATCGGTTTACGCCCGGTACAGATGTAGACGCCGCCATACTGGAAACCGCTCTGGCCCAGGCCTTGCGCCGAATACCAAAGCTGCCGGCCCCGAATGCCCCAAGCGGCACAGACTTCTCCCCCCATCTCATCGCGGCGGGAGAGGTGATGGCCCGGGACATCGATCCTGGGCGTTTGCTTCACTACTTGGAGCGGCGCGTCTTGGACGAGGTGGAACTGGGGCCTAGTCAAGCACTCCGTGACGCACTCGATCCTGAAAAGGTCTCGCAGGCGTCTGCGCTGAACCCGTGGGATCGAGGAGATTTGCAGAGTCGCGTTTTCGGTATGGGTCTCGATGGTCGGGGCATTGGTCTCGATGATCGCGTTCGAGAAAGCTTCATGAAGAACCAGGATTTTTATGATGCGTTGCGGAACTCACCGCTCCAGCAGGTTTTGTTCATCATTGGTGCGGCTGACAAGAAACCGGGTGATTCGGAACTGGCGCAGTTCAGAGGCGCCCTGCGCCAGTACTTGAAAGACCGGCAGAGAGTGCAGCCGAGCAAACAGCCCTGAATCTCCCTCTGAACTCACTTTTGATCTGCGGCCATGACCAAACCATTCGCATTGACAGACCCTCTGCATCTGAGCTCCAGCCTGGAGCTTCCCGAGAACCTTCATTCACCGCGCAACTCAGACAAGCCTCATAGTTACGTGCCGAGGTACCTCTTGGAAGACGAGGTTCGCATGGCGCTTCGCTTGGCCTGGGTTCGTTCCCGCCCCCTATTGGTCTTAGGTGAGGCAGGGATGGGCAAGAGCCAATTGGCCTCGGCCATAGCCCACGAGTGGGGCGTGCCTTTGCTCAGCCATACGGTGCAGTCCACGACCACCGCACAGGATTTGTTTTGGCAGTACGACGCCGTGCAGCGCCTGGCCGAGGCACAAGTTTTGGGGGCTGTGCACAGAGACGGTGGTCTGAGTGAAAGTGAAGTTCGGCATGCGCTCGATCCCTTGAAGTACGTGACGCCTGGCGTGCTGTGGTGGGCCTGGGCTTGGCAGCAGCTGCGTGACCGGCGCAACAATGCCGGCGATGAGGCCGCATGCTGGCACACGGAGGAGCCCAGCCATCCCAAGGAATGGCGCCCTGCCAATGGCTGTGTTCTGCTGATCGATGAGATCGACAAAGCGCCGCCCGATTTGCCGAACAATCTTTTGGACTGCCTGGAGACCGGCAGCTTCCTCTTGCCCTGGAATGGTCAGCGCGTAAGCTTGGCTCGAGGGGTACGCCCGCCTCTCATCATCTTCACTTCCAACGGTGACAGAGACTTGCCCGCCGCCTTCAGGCGTCGTTGCTTCCAAGCTCGTTTGGAGTTCGGCGGGCGCGACCCTGACCCGGTCCAATGGTTGTGTGCGCGCGCGGCTGTGCACTTCGGCGAGGTGGAGAAGGACTCTGATCTCGCCAAAGCTGCAGCCAAGCAGATCCTCAGCTTGCGGAGCGAGGCTGCGGCTGGAGACTACCAAGCGGGTGTTTCCGAATTCTTGGACTTGCTCTACAGCGTGAAGAGCTTGGAGACGGATGCCGCCAAGCAGGTGGCCTTGGTCGAAAAGCTCGCACCCTTTGTGCGCAAACCTCGGGCATTGCGCTGAGGCAGGGGCAGAGCGTGCGCGTCAATTGCTCGTCCGATGTCGGCTTGGCAGACCTGCTGTGGCTGGCTCAAGCCTCAGAGCTGGATGATGCCGCTTGTCTGGCAGTGGCTGCCCGGGCAATGGATTGGCCATTTGCGCCGCAGCATGAACATACTTTGCCCCCAGGGCTGGGCGGCTCAGACCTTGATGACGGTGCTGACCCACCGCCTCTCCAACCACCGCCCCCACCCCCACCCCCACCCCTTGCAGGCGCCTCTCACAAACTGCCTTTGCGGGCGCCGCCACTTTTGACGGTTGAGGTCCACGTCGGATTGGAGCCATTGCGACAAGGCCCGACGATCGAGGGGGATTGGCGGCAGTGCGATCCTGCCGAGGTGGCCATCTGGTTCCAGCAGCCTGCACAGGCCGCAAGGCCGCAGTTGCGGCAGATAGATGCCAGCTTGAATCTGATGCACCAACTGTCAGTTGCTCTAGCTCGGGGCCAAGGCAGCAGGAGGGTGGACTGGGCGGCTTTGTGCGAGCGCTTTGCCCGGCTGGAGGCACTCCTTCCTTTGCCGCACCTCGCTCATGCGTTGCCGGCCAGTCATTGTGTAGTGCTGATTGACCAATCCGCGCACCTGCGCCTCTGGTGGGCGGATTGGAGGGCCCTGGTGCTGCATTGGTTGCGGTTTCGAGGTGAGACCGGCCTGGAGGTCTGGCGTTTGCCGCAAGGCCCAGCTGGCCCATGGGTGGCGGTCGGGTCTGAGGTCAGCAGGGCGCCTTGGTCAGCCGACACAGCCGTCTTGATCCTCAGTGACTTTGGGGCCTGCGCACCTGTTGCAGAAGGTCATCGAGCAAGCTTGCAGGAGGATTGGTACCAATGGCTGCAAGCGTATCGCGACGATGCCGTGCCTCTGGTGGGCTTGGTGCCTGCGGGTGCACCAACAAGCCCCAAACTCAGGCTGCGCCTCACCCATCTGCTGACTTGGGGAGCCCATCGCCCCACGCAGGCGGTGGAGCCGCTGGTGGACCGTTTGCTCCAAGCGCTCAGCGTCTGCCCATGGTTTGATGCTGGCTTGCTGAGGGCTTGCCGTGCGGAGCTGTGGCCAGAATCGGGTCCCGCGGCTGAAGCCCATGTATGGGGCAGTGATCATCTGACACCAACGGCTTGGGAGCGTGATTGGAAATCCTCCCGTCGGGATCAGTTTTCGACGGCGCTCAACGATCCCCTGCAGTGGCCAGATTCCCAACTGATGAGCTTGGTGGACTTGCACCTCCGGTTCTGCGCCTTGGCGCCGCCGGTGCACGCGGATGTGGTGGCATTGAACTTGTCCGCGTGCCTGGCCCTGCGTGGCTTGAGGCATTCGGCGCTAGAAGAACGTGCCAGTTTGGCCCGCGAGCGCCAAGCCAGGCTTGCCGGTCATCTGCTGAGCAATGCTTCAGCTCGGCGTGATGGTGGGGCTACTGTGGCCGGGAATGTGGCGGGCTTTGCGCATGCGCGCGGCGCAAGTTTGACTTCCCAAGCACGCCAGCACAACCGAGCTTTGGCCAGCCAGTGGTGGGCACTGGACGCGGCATTTGAAGTGCATGCAAAAAGGGCGGCACCCAAGCCAGTTGATGTGGACGACAGCGTGTTGCGCCGCCTGCTGGAGCGCAATTCTGGCGGCGAGGTCCGTAGCTTTGAATTGCGTCAGAGGGGCGCTGAGCTCTACTTGTACCAGTCACCAGCCACAGGCAATGCCGGGGCATTGTTGAAAGAGGGCATTGAGTTGGAGGGCGCGCTGTTGGGGCTGAAGTGGGCGAGCAAAGCCGAATGGCAATTCCTGGATCTTGGGTCTTGCGATCAGCAACGCGGCCTGATGCTCGGTCGATTGCCCGAGCCTGCGGCGACAGGGCAGCAGATCGAGCAAGTCATGCGCATGCAGGCCGCTATGGCAAGGTCGGCAACTTTCTTCCAGTATGTGCAGCGGCCGCATTGGGCTGCGGCATTCAAGGGTGGAAGGCGAGATGGTGCGATGGGGCTCATCCACTGGCCAAACGGTGAGGAATGCTGGATACAAGTCTCGAAAGATCAGGGGCGCCTGGAAGAACGTGATCCTCGATGGGTTTTGCACATGGACGCCTTCGGGCCTCGCTTGCAATGGGAAGAGATGGTGGAGCGAGCGCTTGCTGAGGGCTCCTCGCCAGAAGCCTGGGATCACTTGGCCTTCCGTTATCTCCCCCCCGCCACCTTCCTCATGGGCTCCCCCGAAGGCGAGGGTCATAGAGGCGAGCACCCCCAACACCCCGTCATCCTCAGCCGAGGCTTCTGGTTGGCTGAGACCCCCTGCACCCAAGCGCTCTGGCTGGCCGTCATGGGCAGCAACCCCAGCCATTTCAACAAAGGCCCGGAGGCGCCGCAGCGGCCAGTAGAGTGCGTCTCCTGGGACGATGTGCAGCAGTTCCTGACTCGACTTAATAAGCTGCTGCCCGATGGTTGCGAAGCCGTGCTGCCGACCGAGGCGCAATGGGAGTACGCCTGCCGCGCTGGTACCCAGACGGCCTACAGCTGGGGCGACGAGCCGGAGGACAGCAGGGCTAATTTCAACAATCGGGGAGACAAGGGCTGGGGCTTTGAAGAAGGCACGACCCCGGTGGACCGCTACCCGCCCAACCCTTGGGGCCTGCGCGATCTGCATGGCAATGTCTGGGAGTGGTGTGCCAATGATCGGCGAAGCTATGAACACAGCGCGGTTCGCGACCCGATGGGCGGCACCAGAGGTGAGGCCCGCGTGTTGCGGGGCGGCTCGTGGTTCGACCCCCCCGGTGACGCCCGCTCGGCCTACCGCGACCGGGGACCCCGCGGCGGGCGCATTCACGACGTGGGCTTTCGCTTTGCCCTGAGGTCTTCCAGCCACCAGGGGGGCGAAGCCCCAGCCCAGAGGGCATAGAAACGCGCGCTTGGAAGCTAAGGCGCGAGCGGCCGGAGGCCGAAGTGATGCCGCAAAGCGCAAGCCCGCACGGAAATCGAATGCCAAGAAACTGATGCTTGATCCATGAGTCTGCATTGCTATTTTTGTTTGCTTCCGGCGCGTGAGCCAGTACCTGCGCAGTCTGAACTGAATGTTTTCATGGCAGCCGAACGGGTGCTGGCCGTCCAGTGTGACTGGCTGTCCGACGGTGCCCACAGTTCTAGGGCCTTGGCCAGCCTGGCTTCTGCGAAATGGAGTGCGAGCTGATGTGGCCCACATCCGAAGCCTCGCGCGCCCCGGTGGGCGACTTTCCGCCACCCTGGGCCAGCGCCTGGGGCGATGACCACTTCGGACTCTGGGCCGACTTGACGGTGAACGGCGTCACGCAGCGGATGCGCTGGATTGAGCCCAGCGGGTCGGAGGGCTTCTGGATGGGCGCGCCTCAGGAAGAGCAGGACCGCTTGTCTGACGTGGCCTATCGAAACGTCTTGATGGAGCGCGAGGGAAAGAACGCGCGGCGAGTCGTGGTGCAAGCAGGATTTTGGTTGGCTGACACCCCCTGTACTCAGGCACTTTGGACAGCCGTTGTGGGCGGCAACCCCAGCCATTTCAAGGGCCGATCCGATGCAGCGCTGCGGCCCGTGGAACACGTGAGCTGGGACGATGTTGAACAGTTCGTGATTCGTTTTGCCGCCACCCCCGAATGGGCTTGCGAAGACCGTCTTTGCCTGCCGACCGAAAGCCAGTGGGAGTATGCTGCCAGGGCAGGCAGCTGCACGGCCTTTTGGTGGGGCGAAGAGGCCAAAAGCAACATGGGCAATTGGAATGGGGAGCAGCGCGGCACCACGCCGGTCAAGCGCTACCCGGCCAACCCTTGGGGCTTGTTCGATATGCATGGCAATGTATGGGAATGGTGTGCGGACCCATGGCGGCAGCGTCTGGATGCGCCGGAGGCGCAGTCAGATTCAGCGGCGGCTCGAGTGTTGCGGGGCGGCTCGTGGTTTTTCCACCCTGGCTTCGCCAGCTCGGCCTACCGCAGCGGGAGGCCCCGTGACAAGCGCTTACCCTACGTGGGCTTCCGCTTTGCCCTGAGGTCTTCCAGCCACAATGGGGCGGAGCCCCCAAAGGTCCAGGTGTGGCTCGGAGGGCTCGGAACTTAGCCTGAGCTGGCAAGGGGCAGGGGGTTGGGGCTGGGAGCGGAGCACCCAGCCCCGGCGGGCCTGGCGACAGGCCCGCATGCCTCTGTTTTCCTGTTCCGTTTCTGCACCGCTCGGCGCAGCGTGGCATGGAGCGCGCGCTGCGCCGTTCCTGCCCGGATCACGGCGTGTTGTTTGCGTCTTGCTGCGCGCCTTCCGCATCGCCATTCATCCAAAACGCCTCCCCCACAAATGCCCATCCGGGTCCGCCAGGTCGCGAGTTACGTCCCTTCTGGCGCAGTTTGCCTCGCTGCCGGCGCTTGCTGTCCTATCCGAGGCGCGCCGCGACGATTCGGGCAAATTCGTCTCTGGAGATGGGGCCGTGTGCGCCGTAGTTCTCGTGCCCCTCGTCGGCGGTCCATTCCGCGAAGTAGGCGCTGTTCGGCTCTTGCGCACGTTCCAGCGTGAAGTAGCGCCTTTCCTGCGTTGAGTTCCTGCGCCGGCACAGAGCGAGATACCTGGCTTCGGCCACGGCGATGACGGGCGGCATGACGAGGGGGCACACCTCGTGTCGATCCAGTGAAAGCAGATGGCGGCTGGAATTCGCCGCCATGGACTTGAGGTAGCTGTTGAAGTGGGGGGCGCTCAGGACTTCGAGCCTGGACCAGACTTTGAGTTCCATGCATCGGTCGGCTGCCCACCGCCACAGCTGGTCCATGAGCGCTGTTTCGCTCCAGCCGCTGTTGAACAAGGTGTCTGCCAGCCTTTGATTGCCGAGGTGGGCCGCCGGGAGGAAACGATGGGCCGAGCCGTAGTGCAAAGGGCGATAGAGCTTGCGGCCCGAGGGTAAGTTGGGGCGTTCAACCCAGTACTCGAAGGGCTCGATCGGCTGTGTTTGCTGCTGGGCCATGGCTTTCCTCTTTGCAGGCTCTGTTGCCATGGGTGGGCATGCATCCAGGCCCGTGGCACTGGCGATGCTCACATCACTTGATGTCGGTGCTGTGGCAAGCAGGGCCCATCATGCGGATGGCTCCGCGATGCGGAGGTGCTTCGCTTGTGCTCAATTCGCCGCTTGGCTGCTGGCCCAGCTGCGCGCGGTTTCAGGCGCTGTTCTCCGCTGCCGCCGCTGCCGCGGCCTCCGGGCTCATCCAAAATACCCCCCACAAATGCCCGTCCGGATCCGCCAGGTCGCGGGCGTACATGAAGCCCAGATCCTGTACCGGGTTCACATCGGCGCGGCCGCCCTGGGTGCGGGCCACTTCGTTCATGGTGTCCACCGCCTCGCGGCTGGCCAGCGAGAGGTTGAGCATGTGGCCGGCAGTGCCGGCGGGTGGCAGGGGCAGCTCGGTGAAGCTGCGCCATTTGCTGTGGCTGAGCAGCATGGTGTGGATGGTCTCGCTCCAGACCATGCAAGCGCCTTCGGCATCGCTGAACTGCGGGTTCAGCTCGAAGCCCAGGGCTTGGTAGAAGGCGATCGAGGCGGGCAGGTTCTGGACCGGCAGGCTGATGAAGATCTGTTTGAGGTGCGGGCTCATGGGGAGGGGCTCCGTGGGTGAAGGGGTGAGCAGGTGAAAAAGTGAACAAGTGAACAGGTGAACAGGTGAACAGGTGAACAGGTGAGGGGCTGGTGAACTCAGACGACGAAGCGGGGTGGGGGAAATCGACAAGACGCTGCCGCGTCATTGGATTGCTGCTCATCAACTCTGCGTAGGCGGGCCCGAGTCTCCGCGCTTCGGCCTGGTGCTGCCCTGGCACAAACGCGCATGACGGCGAAGGCGGGCGGCGCACAGAATCGGGCAGTGGACGCGAGGGGAGGCCGTTGGCGCGACCTTGGCCTTGATCTTTTTGTGTGAGGCCTGTCGAAGAAAGCCGCCCTCGTTCGTCGTGTTTGTTGTTCATTCCATTCAGTACGCCGCGGTGTCGGCCGCTCAGTTGCTCGGCCTGCCGCGCCCCATTCATCGCAAAGCCACCCAGAGCCAAGGAGACCCCATCATGAGCCCCAGCCGCACCGTCCGCGCCCCCGCATCCCGCCCGGCCTCCACTCGGTCGGCCCCCAGTCGGTCGGCATCCAGCCGCCCCGCGCGTCGCATCGTCGTGCTGGTGGCCACGCGCAAGGGCGCCTGGCTGTTCCACAGCGATGCCAAGCGCCGCAGCTGGACGGTGGACGGCCCGCATTTCCTGGGCCACACCATCAGCCATCTGGTGCTGGACCCGCGCGATGGCCGCACCTTGCTGGCCGCGGCCAAGACCGGGCATCTGGGCCCGACGATTTTTCGCTCCAGCAATCTGGGGCGCAGCTGGAAGGAGGCGACCCAGCCGCCGGCTTTTGCCGCGCCGTCGGCCGGCAGCACGCTGCCCGCCCGCTCGGTGGACCACAGCTTCTGGCTGACGCCGGGCCATGCCAGCGAGCCGGGAACTTGGTACGTGGGCACCTCGCCGCAAGGCCTGTTCCGCTCGGACGATGGTGGAGAGCGCTGGCAGCCCCTGCCCGCGGTCAACGACAGCGCGCAGTTCCGCGAATGGATGGGCTCGGCCCAGGACGGCACGCCGGACGGCCCCAAGCTGCATTCGGTGATCGTCGATCCGCGCGATCCGCAGCATCTCTATTTCGGCATGTCGGGCGGCGGCGTGCATGAGTCGCGCGACGGCGGCGCCAGCTGGAGCCCTCTGATCCAGGGCATGGAGGTGGTCGGCGGCTTCGACCCCAACACCATCACCTTCCACGACCCGCATTGCCTGCGCATCTGCCCCACGCAGCCGGATCGGCTCTACCAGCAGAACCACTGCGGCATCTACCGCCTGGACCGCACAGGCCGGGCCGAGGACGATGTCTGGCAGCGCATCGGCCGCAAGATGCCCAAGCGCGTGGGCGATATCGGCTTTCCCATGGTGGTGCACCCGCGCGACCCGGACACGGCCTGGGTCTTTCCCATGGACGGGCAAGACGTCTGGCCGCGCACCGCCCCGGGCGGCCAGCCCGCCGCCTACATCACCCGCAACGCCGGCAAGACCTGGCAGCGCCTGGATGAAGGCCTGCCCGAGAGCCAGGCCTGGTGGACCATCAAGCGCCAGGCCATGACGGTGGATGCGCAGGCCAAACCGGCGCTTTACCTCGGCACCACCGGGGGCGAGCTCTGGATCGGCCGCGATGAGGGCGCGAAGTGGCAGAACATCGCCCGCCATCTGCCCGAGATCTACGCCGTCGAGGTGGCCGAGCTGGACGATCCGGCATGAGGCTCATGCTGCCCGGTGCCCTGCGCAGTTATGCGCCGCAGCTGCAGTTCGAGCTGCCGCAGGCCGAGGCGCTGAACGCTCAGGGCGTGTGCACGCTGGACTCGCTTTTCGATGCGCTCGATCGGCGCCACCCGGGCCTGCGCTTTCGGGTGGTGGATGAGCAGGGGCTGCTGCGCGCCAATATGCGCATCTTCGTCAACGGCCTGGGCGTGCGCGATCTGCAGCACGCTCTCGCGGCCGAGGATCTCGTGGCCGTGGTGCTGGCGCTCAGCGGCGGCTGAGGGCGCTGCTGAGCCGACCTCGGGAAAGCCCGTCTGGCGCCGCCATGGCGCTTGCTGGAGGCTGTGCGCTCCGAACAAACAGGGCCCCTGCGGCCCGACGAGGAGGCGTATCCATGAGTTCCGTTCTCATCAGCGGCGCGCAGTACCTGGCCCACCCCGAGCGCGTCGATCGCAAAGGCCCTTTTCAACGCACGTACCTGGCCGAGGGTGATTCCTGGATGGACGCCAGCGCCTTGGCCCAGGGCTCGCTGCCCTACTACCTGGTGCAAGAGTTCAATCGGCGCGATCAGAGCTGTCTGATCATCAACATCTCCACCTCGGGCCAGACCCTGCAGCGCATCGAGCAGACCATGCAGAGCGATTACGTCTGGTGGCTGCGCCAGCAGCGTTTTGACGGCGTGCTCTTCAGCGCCGGGGGCAATGACTTCATCGACGCCGCACGCGACCCCAATCCGGGCAAGGGCTTGCTGCGCAATATGGCCGGCCAGCCCTTGCCCAGCGATGGCTATGCCTGCGTGCGCCCTGAGGCCTTGAGCCTGCTGCGGCATTACCTGGACGTCAATTTCAGCGCCATGGTGCAGGCCCTGCGCGAAAGCCCGCTTAATGCCGACACGCCGATGTTCCTGAACGGCTACGACACCCCCACCGCACGCAATGCGCCCGCGCTGGAGGGCGTGATCGGGCCTTGGCTCTACCAGGCCTATGTAAAAAACCAGATCGACCCCACGCTCTGGCCCACGCTCACCCGTGGCTTGTTCCAGGACATTCAGTCGGTGGTGCAGGGCTGGGCACAGACGCATGCGGGCGTGACGGCCGTGCCCACCACGGGTTTGCTGCAGCCTGCGGCGCCGGGCAGCACCGGCAGCAGCGGCGATTGGAAGAACGAGATCCACCCCAATGCGCGCGGCTGGAAAAAACAGGCGGTCGTCTGGGCCGATCTGCTGGCATGATCGCCGCCGACTGCAGCCCGGCGGATTGGCCGGGCCGGCAGACCTTTTGTCTTGAACCTCAAGGGCTTTGACCCCCCCCACATCATGACCTCACCCACGCCGCCCGCAGCGCCCACGACTGCGGCCAACCCTCCCTTGTCGCCGCTGGCGCGCGCGCTCAATGCCGTCGAGCGTCTGGGCAACAAGCTGCCCGATCCGGCCATTCTGTTTGCCTTGCTGATGGTGCTGGTCTGGCTGCTGTCCTGGTGGATGTCGAGCATGCAGTTCACCGACATCGACCCGCGCAGCCAGCAGCCCATCGCCATCAAGAACCTGCTCTCGGGTGCCGCCCTGGCCGCCTTTGCCTCGGGCCTGGTCACCAACTTCACCGGCTTCGCGCCGCTGGGTGTGGTGCTGGTGGCCATGCTGGGCCTGGGTGTGGCGGAGCACACCGGCTTCATCAACGCCGGCTTGCGGGCCATCCTGGCCGTCACTGCACGCGCCTTGCTGACGCCGGTGCTGATCGCGGTGGGCATCCTCAGCCATGTCGCGGTGGATGCGGGTTATGTGCTGGTCATCCCGCTCGGCGCGGTGATGTTCTATGCCGCCGGGCGCCACCCCCTGGCCGGTATTTCGGCGGCCTTTGCCGGGGTGTCGGGTGGCTTCTCGGCCACCTTTTTCATCCCGTCCAGCCTGGACCCCTTGCTCGCCGGCCTGACCCAGGTGGCGGCCCGTCTGTCGGCCGACCCGGGCGCGGCGGCCATCGTCATCAACCCGCTCAACAACTTCTACTTCACCTCCGCCTCGGCCCTGATGATCGTGCTGCTGGGCTGGGCGGTGACCGATCTGCTGATCGAGCCGCGCCTGCGCAAGAGCACGGCGGTGGACGGTGACCCGGCCGAGCTGCCCAAGATCGAGCCCCTGAGCGCCAAGGAAAAGCTCGGTCTGCTGATGGCTGGCTTGGCCACCTTGGTGGCCGCGGGCCTGTTCGTGGCGGCGGTGCTGCCGGCGGATTCCGCCTGGCGCAGCCCGGCGGGCGAGCTGGCGGCGGCCGCGGCCCCGCTGATGAAGTCCATCGTCGCGCTGATCTTTGTGTTCTTCCTGATCCCGGGCGTGGTCTACGGCTATGCCTCGGGCAGTATTCAGAGCCATGCCGACATCGTCAAAGGCATGAGCAAGGCCATGAGCGGCATGGGCTACTACATCGTCATGGCCTTCTTCTGCGCGCAGTTCATCTACGCCTTTGGTCAGTCGAACCTGGGGGCCTTGCTGGCCATCAAGGGTGCCAGCTGGCTCAAGGACATGGCCTTCCCCACGGGCGTGACCCTGATTGGCATGGTCTTGCTGACCAGCGTGGTCAATCTGCTGATCGGTTCGGCCTCGGCCAAATGGGCGCTGATCGGCGCCATCATGGTGCCGATGCTGATGCAGCTGGGCATCTCGCCCGACCTGACCCAAGCGGCCTACCGTGTCGGTGACAGCTCCACCAACATCATCACGCCCCTGATGCCTTACTTCCCCTTGATCGTGGTGTTCTGCCAGAAGTATGTGAAGGGCGCCGGCATCGGCACGCTGATCGCGCTGATGCTGCCCTATTCGCTGGCCCTGCTGGTCGGCTGGACGGCTTTCCTGCTGGGCTTCTGGGCCCTGGGCTTCCCCCTGGGTGTGGGCGCCAGCTACGCCTACCCTGTGCCTTGAAGTCAGGCGCCGCGCAAGCCCCGCCGGCCCGCGAGGCCTTGGCTTTCGCGCTAGTCTGCGGGGCGCTGTGGGGGTGGCATGAAGGCCGCTCCCGCAGCCCCGCATGAGGCCCCCGACCGCATCCACCCACCCCTCCACCCCCACCGCCCTGGTCTGGTTCAAGCGCGACCTGCGCTTGCGCGACCATGCGCCGCTGGTGGAAGCCACGCAGTTCGAGCGCGCGGCGGCCCTGCTACTGATCGAGCCCGAGTGGCTGCAGAGCCCCGAGTGCGAGGCCCGGCATGTGGAGTTCCTGCTGGCCTGTGCCGAGGCGCTGCAGCAAGACCTGGCCCGCGTCGGCCTGCCTCTGATCGTGCGCGTGGGCTCGGCCGTGGCGGTGCTGGAGCAGCTGCGCCAGGAGCTGGGTTTCAGCCATCTGCTCAGCCACGAGGAAACCGGCACGGGCTGGACTTATGTTCGTGACATCGAGGTCGCCCGCTGGTGCCGCACCCGCGGCGTGGCCTGGCAGGAGTGGCCGCAGACCGGGGTGGTGCGGCGCCTGAAGTCGCGCAGCGGCTGGGCCGCGCTCTGGGCCCAGCGCATGGATGCGGCGCCGCTGCCGCGGCCCCTGGGCTTCAAGCCCTGGCTCCATCAGCCGCATGCGCCACTGCCCCGGCTGCAGGACCTGGGCTTCACACCGAGCGCCGTGCCGGCCACGCCGCCCGGCGAGCGTGCCGCCTGGCAGACCCTGGGCAGCTTTCTCGATGGCCGGGGGCGCGACTACCGCAGCGCCCTGTCCAGCCCGCTCACCGCGCCCGAGGGCTGCAGCCGGCTCAGCGCCCACCTGGCCTTCGGCACCATTTCCATGCGCCTGGTGCACCAGGCCACCGAGCGCCGCATCGCCAGCACGGAGAATCGCAGCCTGGCCTACGGCTTGCGCGGCTTCTCCAGCCGGCTGCGCTGGCATTGCCATTTCATGCAGAAGCTGGAGGACGAGCCGGCCCTGGAGTGGCGCAATCTGGCACGTGCCGTCGATGGCCTGCGCCCCGGGGAGAGTGCGCCGTTGGAGGGCGCAGACCGCGAGCGCTTCGAGGCCTGGTGTGAGGGGCGGACGGGTTATCCCATGGTGGACGCCTGCATGCGCCAGCTGCGTGCCACCGGCTGGCTGAACTTCCGCATGCGGGCCATGCTGGTCAGCTTTGCGGCCTATCACCTGTGGTTGCACTGGCGCGAGCCCGGCCTGTTCCTGGCGCGGCAGTTCCTGGATTTCGAGCCCGGCATCCACTGGAGCCAGATGCAGATGCAATCGGGCACCACCGGCATCAACACCTTGCGCATCTACTCGCCCGCCAAGCAGGCGCGCGAGCACGACCCGCTGGGCGAGTACCAGCGCCGCTGGCTGCCCGAGCTGGGCACGGCGGCCTACCCGGCGCCCATCGTCGACGAGCGCGCCGCCCTGGCCCGCGCCAAGGAGGCGCTCTACGGCCAGCGCCGCAGCCCCGAGGCGCAGGCCGAGGCCGAGCGCATCCAGGACAAGCATGGTTCGCGCAAGAGCGGCCTGCCGTCGACAGCGCGGCCCCGCAAGGCCTCGGCCCGGCGAGAAGCGCCGTCGGCCGCCGAGCAGGCGCAGCAAAGCCTGTTCTGAGCGATCGGCCCGTGCGAGACTGCGGCCATGTGCTGCCGCCTGGACCTGCCCTCGCTTGCTTCCTCCCTGCGCCGTGGAATCCTGGCGTTTGGCTGGCTGCTGCTCGTGTTGAACTCACCGGCGGCGCAGGCGGCTGCCGCCCCCGATCGCTTCGAGCGCATCAGCGCGGCCGAAGCCGGCTACGACGCCGCGCGCCTGCAGGCGCTGGCTGACTTTCTGGCCCAGGCCGGCTCGCAATCGATGCTCTTGCTGCACGAGGGCCGGGTGTTCTTCGAGTGGGGCGATGTGCGCAAGCCCTTGCTGCTGCACTCCATGCGCAAGGCGGTGTTGAACGCCCTGGTCGGGCAATGCGTGGCGCGGGGCCGGCTGCGGCTGGAGGCCACGCTGGCCGAGCTGGGCATCGACGACAACGCGCCTGCGCTCACGGCCGAGGAGCGCCGCGCCACCGTGCTGCAGCTGCTGCAGTCGCGCTCGGGCATCTACCACCCGGCCGCAGCCGAGAGCGCCGCCATGCAGGCCGCCAAGCCGCCGCGTGGCAGCCATGCGCCGGGCGCGTACTGGCACTACAACAACTGGGATTTCAACGCCGCGGCCGCCGTGCTGGAGCGTGCTTGCGGGCCGGTGTTCGAGGCGTTTGATCGCGACATTGCCAAGCCCCTGGGCATGCTGGACTGGCAGGCCCGCATCGGCCGCTGGAGCGAGGGCGACCCGGAGCCCGATGCGGCATGGCTGGCCAGGCTGGATGGCTTTGTGCAGCAGGAGCCCTCGCGCTCGCGCTACCCCGCCCAGCACTTCCGGCTCAGTGCGCATGACCTGGCCCTCTACGGCCAGCTCTATCTGCAAGGCGGCGCTTGGCGTGGCCAGCAACTGTTGCCACGCGACTGGATCGAGCAAAGCACCCAGCCCGTGTCGGTGGTGCAGCCGCAATGGGGCCTGGCCTACGGCCGGCTCTGGGATGTGCTGTTGCCGGCCCGGCCCGAGGACCCGCCGGCCTTCTTCCACACCGGCGTCGATGTGCACATGCTGGGGGTCTATCCGCTGCAGCGCCTGGTCATGGTGCACCGGGTGGACACCGAGGCCGGCAGCCGCTTCAAGCCGCGCGATCTGGTGCAGGTGATCCGGCTGATGCATGCGGCGCGGCGGGCGCCGCCGCCATCGCCAGCACCGGCGACCTCGCCTTAGTGTGGGGGGCGGGCTCAGGGCAGCTTGAAGGCGTCCACCGCGCGGGCCAGTTGCTCCGCCTGCTGGCGCATGCCGCTGGAGGCCGCGGCGGTTTCCTCGACCAGGGCGGCGTTCTGCTGCGTCATCTGGTCCAGCTCGTGGATGGCTTTGCCGACCTGCTCGATGCCCAGGGCCTGTTCACGGGCACCGCTGGAGATGCCTTGCAGCAGGCTGCCCACCTTGCTGGTGCTTTCGACGATGGCGCGCATGGTGGTGCCGGCCTCGCTGACGATGCGGTTGCCCAGCTCCACCCGTTCGCCGCTGGCCACGATCAGCTGCTTGATCTCGCGCGCGGCTTCAGCGCTGCGCTGGGCCAGGGCCCGCACCTCGCTGGCCACCACGGCAAAGCCGCGGCCTTGTTCGCCGGCCCGGGCGGCTTCCACGGCAGCGTTCAGGGCCAGGATATTGGTCTGGAAGGCGATGCTGTCGATCACGCCGATGATCTCGCCGATGCGGCGGCTGGAGTCCTGGATCTCGGACATGGTGTTGACCACCTGCTCGATCACCTGCCCGCCCTGATCGGCCAGTTTGACGTTCTGGCTGGCCACGCCGGCGGCTTGCGAGGAGCCCTCCGTCGTCTGCGTCACGGTGGAGCTGATCTGCTCCATGGCCGAGGCGGTTTCCTCCAGATTGGCGGCCGCCTGCTCGGTGCGCTGCGACAGGTCCATGCTGCCGGTGGCCACTTCCTCGGCCGAGAGCTTGATCACATCGGCCGCCTCGCGCACCTCGCGCACGGTGCTGCGCAGGGCCAGCTGCATCTCGGCCAGGGCGCCCATCAGCAGGGCGGTTTCGTCCTTGCCCTTGGGGGTGAGGGTGTCGGTCAGGTCGCCGCCGGCCATGGCGTGCATGCGCTGCATCAGGGTGCGGATGCCCGAGTTCATCACCCGGTAGAAGCAGTAGAAGAAGTACAAGCCGGCGGCCAGCAGGGCCAGGGCCAGGCTGCTGCCGAACACGGTGCGCTGCAGCAGGCGGTCCTGGCGTGCGGCCAGCAGGCGATCCAGCTGTTCGGCCATGCTGCGCTGCAGGGCGACCAGGTCCTGGAGGGTGTTGCGGATCTGTTCGACGATGTCCGCGGTTTTTACACCGCTGAGGTCGTCTTGTCGCAGCAAGGCCTCGTGGCGTTCAATCAAAGCCTTGGCGCTGGCCATGCGTTCTTCGAAACGGAGCCTCTTCAGCTCTGAGTTGAACTCATTCGCGTGGTTCAGGTCTTCCTCCACATTGCGCAGCAGCTCCTTGTCCACTGCCACACGTGCGGCCGCCTCGGCCAGGCTGCTGTTTCTGGGATCCTTGATATGGCTGACCAAGGCGCCGCGACTCAGGCCCAAGTTTTCCAGCAGTTGGGGCAAGGCCACGGTTGACGCCAGCATCAGGTAGTAGGTGTCACCGTCCGGATCCAGGGCCAGACCGCTGGCATCACCAACATGCTTGACCAATTCGGCAAGCTGGGCGCTCATCTCGACGTAGGGCTTGCGCACCTCGGCGGCGCTCAAGCCAGTGCCGGCCTGACGGCTGGCAGCTTCGTAAGCGGTCATCAAGGGCTTCCAGTGCTCGTCGCCGGTGTCGGCAAAGCTGTCTAGGCGCGGTTTGGCCTCCTTGTGCAGCAGCTCAAAAGCCTTCTTGAACTTGTCCTGCAAGGCCGGCAGGTCGCCGCGCTCCACCCCCTGGGCCCGGTCCACCAGACCGCGGCGCAACTGCTGGGTGGCATCCATGGCCGGCAGGATGGCCTGGATGGTGGCCACGCCGACACGTTCCGATTCGGTGGCTTGCCAGGCGGCATGGCGGTCAGAGATCAGCACGCCCAGGGTCACCAGCATGGGCAGCACCAGCAGCACCAAAATGACAGCTGCTTTGGCCGGAAACATCATCTGGCGGAACCAGTTCACGCCGGGGCGGGCCCAGGCTGGGGTGCTGGATACCGGTGCGGAATGCGGTGATAGGCGCATGGCGGCGACTCGTCAGTTGGGGGGGGGGCAGTAGGTGAAGGTCGGGGTATCTGTCCGTCTGCCGATCGTTCGGCGCAGCGCGGACCAGAACCGGTCAGGCCACAGCGGGCGCAGCGCGTCTGCCGTGGTGCCTCGACCGAGCGCCGTCTGCGCCTCCAGGCGTCTGACGGGCGGAATCGGGTGCGTCCCTGCATGGTATTGCAATGGATTGCAATAAGCAGTATCGGCAGGGAGCCCGCAGGCCTTGAACGCAAGACGGGGCGGAAAAACTACCGATCTCCGGGCTTGCCCGTGGCAGCACCTGTGGGCGCCACGCCACGGGAATCACCGGCTTCTTCCTCGTTCGGTGCCGGTTCGGGCTTGCGGTTCACCACGGCCACGCCCACCGCCAGGGCCAGCAAGGCCAGGCCCAGGCGTGGGCTGATCGCCTCATCCAGCAGGGCGGCGCCGGCCAGCAGGCCGAACAGCGGCGTGGCCAGGGTGAAGCTGGCCAGGCGCGTGGCCGGGTAGTGGCGGATCATCCAGAACCAGAGCAGGTAGCTGGCAAAGCTGACGATCACCGCCTGGAAGAAAAACAGGCCGCTCAGGCGCAACGTCCATTCGGCCGGCAGCGGCTCGCCGACCCAGAGCGCCGCCAGGCTCAGGCCCAGTCCGGAGATGCCCAGCTGGTAGAGCAGGGTTTTCTCGGCGCTGGCGCTGGACAGGCGACTGCCGCGGATGGCCAGGGTGGTGCCGCCCCAGAGCAGGGCCGCCAGCACGCCCAGGCTGTCACCCAGCCATTGCAAGGGGCGGCTGGCCTCTGCTTGATGGAAACCTTCCGAGAAGGCCCAGGCCACCGCCGCGAAGGCCATCACCAGGCCGGCGATCTGGCGCGGCGCCAGGCGCTCGCTGGCCGAGATGAAGGGCATGCCCAGGGCCACGACAAAAGGGCTCAGGTAGATGAAGACGACCATGCGCGAGGCGCTGGTGTACTGCAGGCCGATGAAGATGCAGGCGAACTCCAGCCCGAACAAGGCGCCGGCCAGCAGGCCGCCGCGCAGCGTGCCATCGCGCTGGAACAGGGCGATGCCGCGCCACTTCGCCCACAGCGCTACCAGCCCCGCCGCCACCAGCGAGCGCAGTCCCGCCTGCCAGAGCGGCCCCATCTCGCTCATCGCCGCCTTGACCGCCACCTGGTTCAGGCCCCACATGACGCAGCAGATCAGCAGCAGGACGATGGCGCGCGGGTCGAGGTGGGTGTGGCGGGGCATGTGGGGGGGAGTGGGTGAATGGGTGAATGGGTGAATGGGTGAATGCGGCGTGGTGAGCGGTGGAGGGCGAGGTATTGCTTCACCCGTTCACTTGTTCACCTGTTCACCCCGACTCCGCCACCCAGCCACCAGCCCACACAAGCCCCCCGCCACCGACCCGCTGAAATGCGAAAACGGCACCACGGCGATGTCCCAGCCGGCCACCTCGCGCATGGCCGGGCCGGTCCAGGCCTGTTCGAGCCAGAGCTTGGCAATCAGGCCGGCGGCGATGGCCAGGCCGATGTGGCGATCACGGCCTGGGCGCTGCAGCAAGGCGACGGTGGCCACGGCCACGCCGGCGTGCAGCACGCCCGAGAGGCCGCCGAAATGATGCAAGGGGCCGGCCGAGGTGGGCAGTAGCAGCAGCCCCCACTGGGTCAGCGGCCAGGCGGCGAACCATGCCAGGGTCCAGATCGGCCCGAGGCGGGCACTCAGGCCCAGGGCGCCGAGCACGGCGCAGCCGGCCAGATTGGCGCCCAGGTGCAGCAGACTCCAGTGCACCCAAGCCGCGCTCCAGGCGCGCCAGGGCTCGCTCGCGGCCAGGCCGGGCTGCCAGTCGAGCACGGCGCTGGGCAGGGCGCCGGCCAGCAGGCCGCCGGCCGCCAGCAGGGCGCACAGGCCCAGCCAGGCGCGGGCCTGTGCGAACGCCGAGTTCAAGCGGCCTCGAAGACGGCGCGCCAGAGCGCCTGGATGGCATCGCGCTGGGCGCGCAGCCCCAGCTCGTCCAGGCGCGCCTCGTCAAAGGTGGTGGCTTGCTCGTCCAAGCGGGCGCGGTGCTGGGCGCGGCGCAGTTCACGGTAGGCATCGGCCGCGGCGCGGCCCACGCCGGCCGGCAGCAATCCGGCCGCTTCGGCCCGCTGCAGCAGGGCGATGACGCCGAGGTTGGGGATCAGCTCGGGGTGAGCGCCGGAATGGGCCAGCACCAGGTATTGCAGCGCGAATTCGGCATCCATCATGCCGTCGGCGCTGTGCTTGAGGTCGTACCAACCGGCGCGCACCGGCTTGGCCGCGCGCACCTTTTCGCGCATGGCCTTCACTTCCTCGCGCAGGGCGGCGTGGTCACGCGGCGCCGTCAGCACATGGCTGCGCACGGCCTCGAAACGGGCCGCCAGGCTGGCGTCACCAGCGCAGAAGCGGGCGCGGGTGATGGCCTGGTGTTCCCAGGTCCAGGCGGTGTTGCTGCCGCGGCCGGTCTGGTATTTCTCGAACGAGGCCAGCGAGGTGACCAACATGCCCGAGTTGCCATTGGGCCGCAGGGCGGTGTCGATGTCGAAGAGCTCGCCGGCGGCGGTGCGCACCGTCAGCCAGGTGATGAGCTTGCGCACAAAGGCGCCGTAGACCTCGGGCACCAGGTCCTTGTCGGCCTCGTCTTCGTCGTCGAAGAGGAAGACCACATCCAGGTCGCCGCCATAGCCCAGCTCCTTGCCGCCGAGCTTGCCGTAGGCGATGACGGCGAAGCGGGGCTGGGGCCGGTGGGCCTGCTTGAGGCGGGCCCAGGTCCAGGCTATCGTGCACTGCAGCACCGCGTCCGCCAGGGCCGAGAGTTCGTCGGCGGCCTGCTCGACCGTGATCTGGCCTTCGATGTCACGCACCAGGGTGCGGAAGACCTCGGCATGGTGGGCGCGGCGCAAGGTGTCGAGCAGGGCTTCTTCATGGGCCTCGCCGCTGCGCTCCCAGGCCTCGTGGCGGGCCTGCAGATCGCTGAGGAAGCCGGGGCCATCGAAGCGTTCGCTGAGCAGGCGGTTGTCGGCCAGCTCGTCGATCACGCCCGGGTGCTGCATCAGATAGCGCATGGGCCAGCGCGCCAGGCCCAGCAGGCGCAGCAGCCGGGTCTGCACGGAGGGGCGCTCGACCAGCAGGGCCAGATAGCTCTCGCGCCGCAGCAGCGGCTCCATCCAATCGACAAAGCGCAGGGCGGCGTCCAGGCTGCAGCCCTCGTCACGCACCGCCATGGCGGCGCGGCCGACCAGCTTGGCCAGGCGCAGGCGTGAGTCTTCGCGCAGGTTCTGCACCCGCGGCTGGCTGGCCCAGCGGCGCACGGCCGTGGCCAGCTCGGGCTGCAGCTTGGCCAGGAATTCCTCGGCGTCGACCGGCAGGGCCGGGCCGTTGCAGCTGCGGCAGCCCTTGGGGCCGCTGGAGGGGCCGGGGGCCTGGCTGTCGTGCAGCAGGGCGTCGAATTCGTTGGCGACGGTCTCGCGCACCTCGCACAGCTGTTCCAAGAGTTCGCATCCTTCGGGCCTGCACACCATGCCCAGGCTGTGGGCGATCCAGAGCAGGTCTTCGTCGGCCGAGGGCAGGCAATGGGTTTGCTGGTCGTCCAGGAACTGGATGCGGTGCTCGACGCGGCGCAGGAACTCGTAGCACTCGCTGAGCTTTTCGGCCGTGTCCGGCTTCATCAGGCCCAGGCTGGCCAGCCGGCTCAAGGCCTTGACGGTGGAGCGGGTGCGGATCTCGGGGAAATGCCCGCCGCGCACCACCTGCAGCAGCTGGACGATGAACTCGATCTCGCGAATGCCGCCGCGCGAGAGCTTCACATCGTTGGCCCGCTCGGGCCGGCCGACGGCGCGGCGCTGCGCCTCGTCGCGGATCTTGCGGTGCAGTTGCCGCAGGCCTTCGAACACGCCGTAATCGAGATAACGGCGGTAGACAAACGGCGTCACCAGCGAGCGCAGGGCCAGGGCGCGGCCGTTCTGCACCGATTCCAGCGGCGCCACGACGCGGCTCTTCAGCCAGGCGAAGCGCTCCCATTCGCGCCCTTGCACCAGGAAATACTCTTCCAGCATGGCCATGCTGACGGCCGCCGGGCCTGAGTTGCCATTGGGCCGCAGGGCCAGGTCGACGCGGAAGACCTGGCCGTCGTCCGTCACCTCGCCGATCAGGGCGTAGAGCTTCTTGGCCACGCCGGCAAAGTATTCGTGGGCCGAGACCGGGCGTGGGCCGTCGGTCTGACCTTCGTCTTCGTAGACGTAGATCAGGTCGATGTCGGAGGAGACATTGAGCTCGCGGGCGCCCAGCTTGCCCATGCCCAGCACCCAGAAATCGATCACCTCGCCGGCTTCGTTGCGCGGCGCGCCGGCCACCAGGTCCTGCTCGGCGCGGGCGGCGGCCAGGGCCAGGCAGAGGCTGACCTCGGCCAGGTGGGTCATGGCCTCGGTGATCTCGTGCATGGCCGCGCCTTGCTCGATATCGAACACCGCCAGGCGCTCCAGCACCAGATGGCGCGCCACCCGCAGGGCGCTGGCCAGGCTGCGGCCCTGGGCCTGCAGCGCCTCGACCAGGGTCTGCATGGCTGCGCGCGAGGGCAGGCCGGCGGGCAGCAGGGGCAGCTCTTTCTCGTAACGGCGCCGCACGCGTTGCACAAAGCGGCTGTGTTCGGCGCGGGCGGAAGGCGCTGCCACCAGGTCGGTTTGAGGCTCGGTCATGGGCGGAGACGGCAGAAAGGAGCGAAAGAGTGCTGTGCTAGATTCGGCGGAGCCAGGGCAGGCGTTCCGCAGGCGAGAAGGGCTGAAGTATGCAGAAACTTCAAAGCCCGCGGAAAGCAAGCGCTTAAAGTCATGCCAGCGCGAGCGGGCACCCTGCTGGGGCTTGCTGCGTGCGGGCTGTTTGAGCCTCGCTTTCTGCTGTGTTTTTTGCTGACCGCCACGTTCAACGCTTTGCCGTACCGCTGAGCCGCCATTCACCTTCTTCATGCCCGAGCTCAGCCGAGACCCCGCTGCCGCCCTCAGCCCCGCCTCAGGCCCCTCCGGCTTGATCGGCTGGCGTCGCCCTTTGCGCTGGCTGCGTGTGGGCGGGCGCTGGCTGCTGGGCTTGCTGCTGCTGGCCTGGGGCCTGGTCTTGCTGGCCTGGCTGGCCCTGCACTGGTTGGTGCTACCGCGCATCGACGACTGGCGCCCGCAGCTGGAGCAGCGCGCCTCGTCCGCCCTGGGCGTGCCGCTGCGCATCGGCAGCATCACTGTCACCTCGGGTGGCTGGGTGCCGGCCCTGGAGCTGCGCGATGTGCGCCTGCTCGACCCGCAAGGCCGCGAAGCCCTGCGCCTGCCGCGGGTGGCCGCCGCCTTGTCGGCCCGCTCGGTGCTGGCCTGGCAGCTGCGCTTCGAGCAGCTGCTGATCGATGCGCCGCAGCTGGAGATCCGCCGCGACCGCCAGGGCCATATCTTTGTCGCCGGCCTCAACGTCGATGCCGCGCCCCAGGTGCAGACGGCCGATATGGCCGAGGCCTGGGCCGACTGGCTGCTGAGCCAGCATGAGTTCGTCATCCTCCAGGGCCGCATCCGTTGGGTGGACGAGCGCCGCGCCGCGCCGCCGCTGGAGCTGTCCGATCTGAACCTGGTCATGCGCAATGGCTTGCGCGAGCATGGCTTCCGCCTCGATGCCAGCCCGCCGCCCGAGTGGGGCCAGCGCTTCAGCCTGCAGGGCCAGTTCCGCCAGCAGCTGCTCAAGCGTCCCTCCGAGCTGCGCAGCTGGAGCGGCCAGCTCTATGCCGACCTGCCGCGCGCCGACCTGCACCAGCTGCGCCGCCATGTGGACCTGCCCTTCGAGCTCAGCGAGGGCGATGGTGCCCTGCGTGCCTGGCTGGATTACAAAAAAGGCGAGTCCCAGGGCGTGACCGTGGACCTGGGCCTGCGCTCGGTCAAGCTGCGCCTGGACCCGCAGGCTGAACCCCTGGACCTGGCCCGCATCGAAGGCCGGCTGCAACTGCTCAACGAGCCGCAGCAGCTCTCGCTGCAGGCCAAGCAGCTGGGCTTTGTCAGCGGCGATGGCACGGTGTGGCCGCGCTCGGACTGGGGCTTGCGCCTGCGCCTGGCCAAGGCGGCGGGGGCAGCTGGCTCTTCCTCTTCCGCCTCGGCCGTAGCGCTGCCGCCGCTGCTGGGGGGTGATCTGCAGGTGCAGCGCCTGGACATGGCCTTGCTGGCCCAGCTGCTGCAACGCCTGCCGGTCGGTGAGGCCGCGCGCGTGCGCCTGGCCGATCTGGCGCCCCAAGGGGTGCTGAGCGATCTGAACGCGCGCTGGGACGGCCCGCTGGAGGCGCCGCGCAGCTACCAGATCAAGGCCCAGCTCGACGGCTTGCGCATGGCGGCGCGGCCTGCGCTGCCACCGGCCGATCCGGCCTCGCATGCAGCCGTGGGCCGACCCGGCTTCGACGGCCTGCGCCTGCAGCTGGAGGCCAGCGAGCGTGGCGGCCAGGCCAAGCTCAGCCTGGCCGAGGGCGGGCGGCTGGATGTCCCCGGGGTGTTCCAGAACCCCTTGCCGCCCTTCAAGCACCTGAGTGCCCGGCTCGATTGGCGCCTGGACCCGGCCGCCAAGCCCGGCCACCGCCTGGAGCTGCGCGTCAAGGACCTTCAACTGGCCAATGCCGATCTGCGCGGCGAGTTCGACGCCGTCTGGCGCGCCGGCTCAGACACCCAGCCTTTCGGCTGGATGGATCTGAACGGCAAGATCGAGCGCATCGACGCGCGCCGGGTGGTGGCCTACCTGCCCCTGGCCGTGGGCGAGCATGCGCTGCACTATGTGCGCGAAGCCATCCGTGGCGGCGAGGCGCGCGCCATCAATTTCAAAGTGCGCGGCCCGCTGCACGAGTTCCCCTTCGAGAGCAGCGAACGCGTGGGGCAGTTCCGCATCAGCACGCAGGCGCGTGACATCGATCTGGCCTACGTGCCGGCCGAGCCGGGCCAGGCCCTGAACTGGCCGGCGCTCGAGCGCGTCAATGCCGAGCTGGTGTTCGAGCGCGGCAGCATGGCGATCCGCCGCGGCCAGGCGCGGGTGTTCGGCTACGAGCTGAATGGCATCAGCGGCGGGATCAAGAGCCTCTTGCACGACCAGGTGCTGGACATCGATGGCAGCGGCAGCGGCCCGGCCCAGGAGCTGCTGCGTTATGTGCGCAGCTCACCGGTCCATGGCTGGACCAGTGGCATGCTGGCCCAGACCTCGGCCAGCGGCCCGGCCGCCCTCAAGCTGCACCTCAGCCTGCCCCTGCATGACATCGCCCATAGCAAGGTGCGCGGCGCCGTGCAGCTGGGCGGCAACGAGCTGCGCATCCGCCCCGGCGTGCCCCTGCTGGGCAATGCCCGCGGCCGCATCGAGTTCGATCAGGCCAGCGTCCGGATCGTCGGCGCCCAGGCCCGCGTGGCCGGCGGCGATGCCGCCATCGAGGGCGGCAGCCTGGCCGATGGCAGCCTGCGTTTCGTGGCCCAGGGCGTGGCCACGGCCGAGGCCTTGCGCCGCACGCCCGAGTTCAGCGCCCTGGCGCCCTTGGCCCAGGCCGCCAACGGCCAGGCGGCCTATCGCCTTCAACTGGGCCTCAGCCACGGCCAGCCCGAGTTCCTGCTCAGCAGCAACTTGCAAGGCCTGGCCCTGGACCTGCCGGCGCCGCTGCGCAAGGAGGCCGACAGCATCCTGCCCCTGCGCGTGCAGACCGTGCTTGCACCGCTGGCCGCCGGTGCCAGCCAGTCGGCGCGCGATGAGCTGCGCCTGGAACTGGGCAACACGGTGCTGGCCCACTACCAGCGCGACCTGACGGTGGAACCGGCGCGGGTGCTGCGCGGCGCCCTGAGCGTGCAGGACAATCTGCCGCCGCTGCCGGCCAGCGGCGTGCAGCTGCACGCCAATCTCGACAGCCTCAATCTCGATGCCTGGCGCCAGACCCTGGGCCGTTGGCAGAGCAGTAGCAGCGCGGCGGGTACGGCTGCTGCTGCCGCTGCTGCTGTTGTGACCCCTTCGGCAGAGGCCGAGGGTGCCGAGCTCAGCTATCTGCCCCAGCAGATCGCCCTGCGCGCCAGCAGCCTGCATCTGGCCGGCCGCACCCTGAATCGCCTGGTGCTGGGCGCCAGCCGCCTGCCCGGCGGCGATCTGCGCAGCTGGCGCTTCAGCCTCGATGCCGATCAGCTGAGCGGCTATGTGGAGCATCGCAATGCCGGCAACGGCCTGGTGTTTGCGCGCCTGGGGCGGCTCTCCCTGCCCAAGCAGGAGGTGGAGTCGGTCAGCCAGCTGCTGGCCGGCAAGCCGCTGGCGGACACGAGCAGCAGCGACACCCGCAGCGTGCCCGATCTGGACATCGTGGTCGATGACTTCGAGCTGCGCGACAAGCATCTGGGCCGCCTGGAAGTGCAGGCCCGCGCCACCGGCCCGCAGCGCGACTGGCATCTCAACAAGCTGCAGCTCAAGTCGGCCGACGCCGTGCTCAACGGCACAGGCCGCTGGATCAACGAGCCCGGCCAGGCGCAGCGCCGCAGCGAGCTGGACTGGAAGCTGGAGCTGCTGGACGCGGGCAGCCTGCTCGAGCGCATGGGCCAGGGTCGGGTCTTGCGGGGCGGCCGCGGTGAGCTGACCGGCCAGATCGGCTGGGCCGGTTCGCCGCTTTCGCCCGATTACGCGAGCATGAGCGGCCAGCTGCATGTGGCGCTGGAGTCGGGCCAGTTCCTGACCGTGGAGCCCGGTGTGGGCCGCCTGCTCGGGGTGCTGAGCCTGCAGTCGCTGCCGCGGCGCTTTCTGTTCGATTTCCGCGATGTCTTCTCGGAAGGCTTCACCTTCGACGGCATTCAGGGTGATGTGAAGATCGAGCGCGGCGTGGCCAGCAGCCAGAATTTGCGCACACGCGGTGTGCAAGCGGCCGTGCTGGTGGAGGGGCGCGCCGACCTGGCCGCCGAGACGCAGAACCTGCGCGTGTTGGTGGTACCCGAGCTGAACGCGGGCGGTGCCTCGCTGGCCTATGCCGCCGTCAACCCGGCCATCGGCCTGGGCACCTTCCTGGCCCAGCTGCTGCTCAGCCGCCCGCTGGCGGCGGCCAGCACGCGCGAGTTCCACATCACCGGCAGCTGGGTGGACCCCAAGGTGGAGAAGGTGGAGCACAAGGCCGAGGAGGCATCGAAACCCGCCAGCGCTACGGAGCGTCAGCCGTGAGCGGCGGTAAGCGGCACATTGCGGACCATCGTCGTGCCGATCTGCTCACGCACGCTGCGGTGTCTCGTCCCGCCGCCGGACTCATGGTTCGCGGGTCGGCTCTGCGAGCCGACTTCCCTCGCTGCTCGCTTCGCGGCTCAGCGGCGCCAAACTCCCT